>JANLPN010000009.1:0-54897 GCA_031367285.1 Betaproteobacteria bacterium
GAGGCGTGGTGCTTCGCTGCTACAGCGGTTCGTTCGCCCAGTCGGCGGTTTTGCTGGGCCCTGATCGAGACGGCAGGACCGGCCTGCTATTCGAGGTCGGTAACGCCACGGACCTCGCAGCCAAGATGGTGTGAGCCAAAACGCATCCCGAGGAGATGCTGCGCAGGGAGAGGCCGTACGCTGCGAATACCGTCATGGCGACCCTCCCGAGGCAGCCTTATGCTGCTGCAGGCGCGTGACGGCAGGGTGACAGATGGCGCTGAACTAGCCGATCCGCTGCGGAGTGCGAAAAACAGGGGCAAGGTCGGGATGGCTCGAACGCCGCATGCATGCAATGGCTATCATCTGGGCCTTGACGCATGAAGGGGAAGAGTCTGTTCATGCACTGGTTCTTCACTACTCCCGATGCCTATCGATGATCCAGGATCAGGTGTTCGGTGGCGTTGCGAATCCTGAGCAACAGGACATCAGCGATAAATCGAACCGGGACAAAGCGCTGTTGAGCGGTGCTGCCCGACTGCAATTTGAATTACTGCGATAAGGGGACGTGTTTTCATGAAAATTACCGTCATCGGCACCGGCTATGTAGGCTTGGTTTCGGGCACCTGCCTAGCCGAGGTGGGCAACGACGTGTTGTGCCTGGACGTGGACCCGGCCAAGATCAAGACGCTTGAAGAAGGCGGCATCCCGATTTTCGAGCCCGGCCTGCAAGAGATGGTGCGCCGCAATGTGGCCGCCGGCCGCCTTCATTTCACCACCGACGTGCAGCGCGCCGCGCACTTTGGCAACATCCAGTTCATCGCCGTAGGCACACCGCCGGACGAAGACGGCTCGGCCGACATGCAATACGTGACCGCCGCGGCACGCAACATCGGCAAGTACATGACCGACTACAAGGTGGTAGTGGACAAAAGCACGGTGCCGGTCGGTACGGCGGATGCCGTGCGCGCTGCTATTGCCGAGGAACTGAAGAAGCGCGGAGTGGACACGCCCTATAGCGTGGTCTCCAACCCCGAGTTCCTGAAAGAGGGAGCGGCGGTTGACGACTTCATGCGGCCGGACCGGATCATCGTGGGTTGCGATGACGAGCAGGCAGCCCTGTACATGCGGGCGCTGTATGCGCCGTTTCAGCGCAACCACGAGCGCCTGATCGTGATGGACATCCGCAGCGCCGAGCTGACCAAGTACGCCGCCAACGCCATGCTGGCCACCCGCATCAGCTTCATGAACGAGTTGGCCAACCTGGCCGAAAAACTGGGCGCCGACATTGAGAGCGTGCGCAAGGGCATTGGAAGCGACCCGCGTATTGGCTACGACTTTTTGTACGCTGGTGCGGGTTACGGCGGCTCATGCTTCCCCAAAGATGTAAAAGCACTGATCAAGACCGCCGCCGACGATGCCGGCATCGAGCTGAAGGTGCTGACCGCCGTGGAGGTAGCCAACGACGCGCAGAAACATGTGCTGGGAGCCAAGGTGAAGGCGCGCTTTGGCGCCGACTTGACGGGCAAACACTTTGCGCTGTGGGGCCTGGCCTTCAAGGCCAACACCGACGACCTGCGCGAAGCCACCAGCCGCGAGGTGATCAAAGACCTGCTGGCGGCTGGCGCCACCGTTACGGCTTACGACCCGGTGGCCATGCAGGAGGCCAGGCATTGCTTCCCCGAGGAGCCCCGCCTGACCTTTGCCGAGAGCCAGACCAGCGCATTGCGCGGCGCGGACGCACTGGTGATCGTGACCGAATGGAAAGAGTTTCGCAGCCCGGACTTCAGCACGCTCAAAGCCACCCTGAAAACCCCCGTGATCTTTGATGGCCGCAACATGTACGACCCCGCACTGGTGCGCGGCATGGGCTTCGAGTATTTGGCCATTGGCCGCTAGCGTCCATGGCTCCAGGCGTGCCGCACGCGGGTAATGGCGGGCCCGGCTGCCAGACTTGAGCACACGGCTACAAATACAGTGCGGTATACGTGGTTGGTGGCGTGCGCCCACGAACCATGTTTGCTTATTTTTCGGGCTTCAGAAAGATTCTGGATACACGGGGAAGAGAGCTACAAGTTCCTCGACCAAGCTTGTTCTTGATCTGCATTTTCCAGTGCGTTGGTGGCCCATTGGTCCACGGCTCTGACCTCGGGTCCGTACTGCAACAAGCGCTATCTGGTGTCACGGCACTTGAAGTTCGGGGGCGGTTTCGCTGACAATGCGAAAAATCGATTCAAGGGAAAACACACGTAATGGCGATTCTCGTAACCGGTGGCGCCGGCTTTGTCGGCAGCCACTTCGTGCTGGACTGGCTGGCCCAGACGGACGAGCCGGTGGTCAACCTCGACAAGCTCACTTACGCGGGCAACCTGCAGAACCTGGCCTCGCTTGCCGGTGATACGCGCCACGTTTTTGTGCATGGCGACTTTGGTGACACGGTGCTGGTGGGTCAACTGCTGGCGCAGCACCGGATACGCGCGGTGGTGAACTTTGCCGCCGAGTCGCATGTGGACCGCTCCATCCACGGGCCGGGTGCGTTCATCCAGACCAATATCGTGGGTACCTTCAGCCTGCTGGAAGCGCTGCGGGCTTACTGGGATGGCCTGGATGCGTCGGCCAAAACGGGTTTTCGCCTGCTGCATGTCTCCACCGATGAGGTCTATGGGAGCCTATCCAACACCGACCCGGCCTTCAGCGAAGCGCACCGCTATGAGCCCAATAGCCCCTACTCGGCCTCCAAGGCTGCCAGCGACCATCTGGTGCGTGCCTACCACCACACCTACGGGTTGCCGGTGCTCACCACCAATTGCTCCAACAACTACGGGCCGTTCCACTTTCCCGAAAAACTGATCCCGCTCATGATCGTGAACGCGCTGGCTGGCAAGCCCTTGCCGGTGTATGGCGACGGCCAGCAGATACGCGACTGGCTGTATGTCAAGGACCATTGCAGCGCCATCCGCCGAGTGCTCGAAGGCGGCCGGAGCGGCGAAACCTACAACGTGGGCGGCTGGAACGAGATGCCCAACCTGGACATCGTGCACACCGTGTGCGCGTTGCTGGACGAACTCCAGCCACGTGCTGATGGCAAAGCCTACAAGGAGCAGATCAGCTTCGTGACCGACCGGCCTGGCCACGACCGGCGTTACGCCATTGACGCGAGCAAGATCGGACGGCAACTGGGCTGGAAGCCGGCGGAAACCTTTGCATCCGGTATCCGCAAGACGGTGCAGTGGTACCTGGACAACCAGGGCTGGGTGGCCAATGTGCAAAGTGGTGCTTACCGCGACTGGCTGGCCATGCAGTACGGCCGTAATGGCGGGGATGGCGAAGTGGCCGCCGCATGAAGATACTGCTGTTTGGCCGCGGCGGACAAGTCGGCTGGGAACTGCAGCGCAGCCTGGCCGTGCTGGGTGAACTGGTGGCGCTGGACTTTGACGCGGCCGCCAACCCTGGCCAGCTTTGTGGCGACTTCAGCAACCCGGCCGGGCTGGCCGAGACGGTACGCAAGGTCGCGCCGGCTGTGATCGTGAATGCCGCGGCGCATACCGCCGTGGACAAGGCCGAGAGCCAGCCCGAACTGGCACTTTGCCTGAATGCCTTGGCGCCAGGCGTGTTGGCCACCGAGGCGCAAAAGCTGGGGGCCTGGCTGGTGCACTACTCCACCGACTATGTGTTTGACGGCAGCGGCGACACGCCGTGGTGCGAAGACGATCCCAAGGGCCCGCTGAACGTTTACGGCCGGACCAAGCTCGAAGGCGAGGCACTGGTAGCCGCCTGCCCGCGGCATCTGATATTGCGGACCAGCTGGGTCTATGGCGCGCGCGGCGGCAACTTTGCCAAGACCATGCTCAAGCTGGGTCAGGAACGCGAAGCCTTGTCGGTGATCAACGACCAGTTTGGCGCACCGACGTCGGCCGAGCTGTTGGCCGACGTGACTGCCCATGCGTTGCGCGTGGCGATGGCGCAGCCGGCACTGGCCGGCCTGTACCACTGCGCGGCGGACGGCGAGACCAGCTGGTATGCGTATGCGTGTTACGTGCTTGCGCAGGCGCAGCAGCTTGGCTGGGCGCTCCAGGCCGGGCCGGGCCGGGTGACGGCGGTGCCCAGCGCCCACTACCCTGCCCCGGCCCGCAGGCCGCTTAACTCGCGCCTCAACACCACCCGGCTGCGGCTGGCCTTTGACCTGCATTTGCCGCCATGGCAAGTGCAGGTACGGCGCATGCTCGAAGAAATTACCCCACCTGGCGCGCCATGACCAATGCTCCCCTCCCACACGGCGCCAGCACCCGCAAGGGCATCATCCTAGCCGGCGGTTCGGGTTCGCGCCTGTACCCGGCCACACAGGTGGTGAGCAAGCAACTGCTGCCTATCTATGACAAGCCAATGATCTATTACCCGCTCAGCACGCTGCTGCTGGCCGGCATTCGCGATTTGCTGGTCATATCCACGCCGCAGGACACGCCGCGTTTTGAGCAACTGCTGGGGGACGGCGGCCAGTGGGGCATACACATCAGTTACGCCGTTCAGCCGTCGCCGGACGGGCTGGCGCAAGCCTTTTTGATCGGCGAAAAGTTTCTGGGCAACGATCTGTGTGCGCTGGTGCTGGGTGACAATATTTTTTACGGGCATGACTTTGCCAGCTTGCTGCACAACGCCGGGCGCAAGACCGAGGGCGCCACGATTTTTGCCTACGCGGTGCAAGACCCCGAACGTTATGGGGTCGTCGAGTTCGATGCGGCGGGCCGCGCCATCAGCCTGGAAGAAAAGCCGCACACACCAAAATCACGTTATGCGGTGACCGGTTTGTATTTTTATGACCAGCAGGTGGTCGAGTTGGCCAAACGCGTGCGGCCTTCGGCACGCGGCGAGCTGGAGATCACCGACCTGAACCGTCTTTACCTGGAGCAGGGCAGGCTGGACGTGCAAACCATGGGCCGGGGTTATGCCTGGCTCGATACCGGCACGCATGAGTCGATGCTGGAGGCCAGTCAATTCATACACACGATAGAAAACCGCCAAGGCCTCAAGGTGGCGGCCCCTGAAGAGATTGCCTGGCGGCAAGGATGGATCAACGACGCGCAGCTTGAAAAGCTGGCCCAGTCGCTGGCCAAATCGGGCTACGGCGAGTACCTGCTGCGGGTGCTGAAGGAAAAGGTTTTTTGATGCAAGTCACCGCCTGCGCCATACCGGATGTATTGCTGCTGGAGCCGCATGTATTTGGCGACGAGCGCGGGTTTTTCCTGGAGAGCTTCAACCAGCGCGCCTTTAACCAGGCCACCGGACTGGACCTGCGGTTTGTGCAGGACAACCACTCGCGCTCGGCACGCCACGTGCTGCGTGGCCTGCATTACCAGACCCAGCAACCCCAGGGAAAGCTGGTGCGGGTGGTGGCGGGTGAGGTGTTTGACGTGGCGGTGGACCTACGGCGCGGTTCGCCTACTTTCGGCAAATGGTCGGGCGAAATACTGTCGGCCGGCAACAAGCGCCAGTTGTGGGTACCGCCCGGCCTGGCGCACGGTTTCCTGGTGCTGTCGGAAAGCGCCGATTTTGTGTACAAGACCACCGACTATTACGCACCCGAACATGAGCGCTGCATTATGTGGAACGACCCGGTGTTGGCCATTGACTGGCCGGCCATCGATGGGCCACCCTTACTGTCCGCCAAAGACGCTGCGGGCCTGCCGTTCGTGCGAGCCGGGCTGTTTGGCTGAAGGCAGCGTTTGATGCCGGGTAACATCCGGCTTATGAAATCCATCTACTTGGTCGCCGGTGCCCGGCCCAACTTCATGAAGATTGCGCCCATCGTGCGTGCGCTGCAGGCCCACGGTGGGCTGGCCTTCAAGATAATCCACACCGGCCAGCATTACGACCGCGACATGAACGAGGTCTTTTTTGAAGAGTTGGGCATCCCGCGGCCGGACGTATTCATGGCAGCAGGTGGTGGAAGCCACGCCCAGCAGACCGGCAAGATCATGGTGGCGTTTGAAGAGCTGTGCCGCACTGAGCCACCTGACGCGGTGCTGGTGGTAGGCGACGTGAATTCCACGCTGGCGTGCGCCATTGTGGCCAAGAAATTCAATATCCCGGTGGCCCATGTGGAGGCCGGGTTGCGCAGCGGCGACATGTCCATGCCAGAAGAGATCAACCGCCTGGTAACCGACAGTATTTCAGACTGGTTTTTTGTCACCGAGCCCAGCGGTGTGGCACACCTGAAACACGAGGGCAAGCCCGATTCGGCGATCCATTATGTCGGCCATGTGATGGTGGACAACGTGTTGTACCAGGCAGCGAAATTGGCGCATGCGGATACGTCGGGGTTTGAGACCAGCGCCTTCAAGGCCACGCATACCGTCAATGGCGGGCGTTACGGGGTGATCACGTTGCACCGTCCGAGCAATGTGGACGACGCCGAGACGATGTCGCGCATAGGAAGTGCGCTGAAAAGCATTGCGGCCGAATTGCCGTTGATTTTCCCGGTGCACCCGCGCACCCGCGCCAATCTGGAGAAATTTGGTATTGATCTGGGACCGAACATCACCCTGGTGCGACCGCAGCCCTATATGGCTTTCCTGAACCTGTGGAAGGATGCTGCGGTGATGCTGACAGACAGCGGCGGCATGCAGGAAGAAACCACGGCGCTGGGGGTGCCATGTATCACGATCCGCGAAAATACCGAGCGCCCGGTCACGGTCGATGAAGGCTCCAATGTGCTGGCAGGCACGGACCCCGAGGTGATCGTGGCCCAGGCGCGCAAGGTGCTTCGCGGCGAAGGCAAGCGCGGTCGCAGGCCAGCGTTGTGGGACGGCAACGCGGCAGTACGCATCGTGGACATCCTGGCCACCTGTCTGTCGCCGGCCTGAAGAAAGACTACGCATGATTCTTGTGACGGGAGGCGCGGGCTACATCGGCAGCCACACCTGTGTGGAACTGCTCAACGCGGGTCAGGATGTGACGGTTTTCGACAATTTCTGCAACAGCCAGCCCGAGTCGCTGGCGCGCGTGCAGCGCATCACGGGCCGCAAGGTCGGGCTGATTGAAGGCGATATTCGTGATCGTACCGCGCTGGTGCAGGCCCTGCGCAGTAGCGGCGCCAATGCAGTGATTCACTTTGCCGGGTTGAAGGCCGTGGGGGAGTCGGTGGCGCAACCACTGGCCTACTACGACAACAACCTGAACGGCACGCTGCGCCTGCTGGAGGCCATGGCGGAGTGCCAGGTAAAGACGCTGGTGTTCAGCTCGTCGGCTACCGTATACGGTGACCCGCAATACCTTCCCTTGACCGAAGACCACCCGCTGTCGGCCACCAACCCCTATGGCCGCACCAAGCTGGTGATTGAAGACATGTTGCGCGACCTGCACCGCAGCGACCCGGGCTGGAGAATTTCGATACTGCGCTACTTCAACCCGGTCGGCGCGCATGCCAGCGGGTTGATCGGTGAAGACCCGCGCGGTACCCCCAACAACCTGATGCCGTTTGTGGCGCAGGTGGCGGTGGGCAAACGCGGCTTTGTGAATGTGTGGGGCAAGGATTACCCCACGCCCGACGGGACCGGTGTGCGCGACTATATCCACGTGGTGGACCTCGCCGTCGGCCACCTGAAAGCGCTGGAGCGCCTGCAGCACCATGCGGAGTGCCGGGCCATCAATCTGGGCACCGGTATTGGCTACAGCGTGCTGGAGATGGTTCGCGCTTTTGAGCAGGCAAGCGGAAGAGCCGTGCCGTACCAGATCGCGGCCCGCCGCGAAGGGGACATCGCCTCGTGTTACGCTGACCCGGCCCGGGCGGCCGAGCTGCTGGGCTGGCGTGCCGCAAGGGGCCTGCAGGCCATGTGTTCTGATGCCTGGCACTGGCAAAGCAGCAACCCGGATGGTTACGACAAAAAATAGTCCAATTGACAAAAAGGGAGTGAAAGGGATGGAGGATAAAAATGGCTAAGGGCCTGATTCTTGCGGCTGGGCAGGGCACACGCGTGCGTCCATTGACCAATGATTTGCCCAAGGCCATGGTGCCGATTCTGGGCAAACCGGTAATGGAATATTTGATCGAGCATCTGGCGCGTTTCGGCGTGACCGAGATCATGGTCAACGTGGCGTACCACCACGACAAGATCGAGCAGTATTTTGGCGACGGCCACCGTTGGGGCGTACAGATCGGTTACTCCTACGAGGGCGTGCGCGACCACGGCGATATCCTGCCCAGGCCCATGGGCTCGGCCGGCGGCATGCGGCGCATTCAGGACTTCAGCGGTTTCTTCGACGAGACCAGCATCGTTTTGTGCGGCGACGCGCTGATCGACCTGGACATTGGCGCGGCACTGCACGAGCACCGGAGCAAAGGGGCCATCGCCAGCGTGGTGACGCTCGACGTACCGCTGGCGGAAGTACAAAACTACGGCATTGTGGTGGCTGAGAAGGACGGCAAGATTCTCTCGTTCCAGGAAAAGCCGGCGCCGGCCGACGCCAAGTCGACCCTGGCCAGCACCGGCATCTATATTTTTGAGCCGGCGGTGCTTGAACGCATACCTTCGGGCAGGGTCTACGACATCGGCTCGCAGTTGTTCCCCCAATTGGTGGCCGAGCAGTTGCCGTTCTACGCCCAAAGCCGCTTTTTCAACTGGATCGACATCGGACGCGTGAGCGACTACTGGTCGGTGCTGCAACGTGTGTTGCGCGGCGAAGTGGCGCAGATGAACATGCCGGGACGCGAGATCAAGCCAGGCGTATGGGTCGGGCTGAACACGTCGATTGCGTGGGACGACGTCGAGATCCAGGGGCCGGTGTATATCGGCTCCAGCGTGCGCATTGAGCCGGGTGTGCGCATCGTCGGGCCGGCCTGGATCGGCCACGGTTGTACCTTGCGCAACCGGGCCACGGTGACCCGAAGCATACTTTTTGAGTACACCCGTATTGGGGCCGGCATGCGTTTTGACGAGATGATTGTTTCGCCGCAGTACTGCGTCGACCGCCATGGCGCAACGCTGTACCAGGGCGATGACAATGCCACTTTGCGCTGGGGGGATGCCCGTGGCTGAAATCATCGTTCAACCAGTCGTCCTGTCGGGCGGCTCGGGCACCCGCCTGTGGCCGCTGTCGCGCGAAAAATATCCCAAGCAACTGCTGCCGCTGATTGGTGAAGACTCCCTGTTGCAGGCGACCGTGCGGCGCACCGATGGCATTCAGGGCGCCGCGTTGGCGCCACCCATGGTGGTGTGCAACGAAGAATACCGGTTTGTGATTGCCGAGCAATTGCGCCTGATGGGCAAGCCGGGCACGATAGTGCTGGAGCCCACCGGTCGCAACACGGCACCGGCGCTGACCCTGGCGGCGCTGGCCGCCGTGGCGGACGGCGCGGACCCGGTGCTGCTGGTCATGCCAGCCGACCACGTGATCACCGACACGGCGGCCTTTCGCGCGGTGGTGGCACAGGGCGCGGCGCTGGCGGGGCAGGGACTGGTGGTGACCTTCGGTATTACGCCCGATGCGCCGGAAACCGGGTACGGCTATATCCAGGCCGGCGATGCCCTCCCGGCGCGCCCTGCTGAAACCGGCCCGGTGGCGGCAAGCGACGCGAGGCTAATTGCGCGGTTTGTGGAAAAGCCGAATCTGAAGACTGCGCAGGAGTATCTGGCGCAGGGTTCGTACCTGTGGAACAGCGGGCTGTTCATGATGCGCGCGTCGGTCTGGCTGACGGCTATTTCCGAGTGCCGGGCCGACATACTCGCGGCGTGTGATGCGGCCTGGCAGGGGGTAAAGCGCGACGGCGAATTTGTGCGTGTTGGCAAAGAAGCATTCGGTGGCTGCCCAAGCGACTCGATCGATTACGCGGTGATGGAACGCATCACCGCAAGCAGCCGAGTCGGCAAGGCGGCAGGGCAGCTACCCGTGGGTGTGGTGATTCCGCTGCAAGCCGGCTGGTCCGACGTCGGTGCCTGGGACGCCTTGTGGCAGGTCCTGCCCAAAGACGATGACGGCAACGTCGCACAGGGCGACGTAATGCTGCATGATTGCCGCAACACGCTGGCGTTGTCAGGTGGCCGGCTGGTGGCCTGTGTGGGGGTGGACGACCTCGTGGTGGTGGAGACGGCGGACGCAATCCTGGTGGCGCACAAGAACCACACCCAGGACGTGAAGAAGATCGTGGACGGCCTGAAGCAGCGCGGCCGCCCGGAGGGGAAAATTCACCGCAAGGTGTTTCGGCCCTGGGGCTGGTACGACGGCGTGGATGCAGGTGCGCGTTTTCAGGTCAAGCGCATAGTGGTCAAGCCAGGCGGTACCCTGTCGCTGCAGATGCACCACCACCGGGCGGAGCACTGGATCGTGGTGAGTGGCACGGCCAAGGTCACGCGCGGCGAAGAGACCTTCCTGGTGTCGGAAAACCAGTCGACGTTTATTCCACTGGGAACGACCCACCGGCTGGAGAATCCCGGCAAGGTGGCACTGGAAATGATTGAGGTGCAGTCCGGCTCTTACCTGGGTGAGGACGATATCGTGCGATTCGAAGATGTATACGGGCGCTAGCTCCGACGCCCTGCCGGCGGCCTGAGCAGCGCGTGGGCAGGGCCTGCGGCAACTGCTGTCAGTGGCTCAACAGGAGACATACTTGAAGAAGCGTTCACTGGCCGCCAATGCGAGGAAGTTGTGGCACGAAAGCCTGCGCAAGGCTTTTTCGCTGTTTCCGCGTTCGGCCCGGTTCGCGATTTTCCGGTCATTTGTCGAATGTGATCCCGCGCCCGATAAACGGCTGGTGCTCAAGATTGCCGAAACGCGCGAAGAACTCGAGGCCTGCTTCAAACTGTTGCACGACGCGTACGTGAGCAGCGGCTTCATGAAGCCGGCCGAGTCCGGCCTGCGGGCTACCATCTACCACGCGCTGCCTACCACCACCACCCTGTGCGCCAAGTTTGATGGTGAGGTGGTGGGCACGCTGTCGCTGATTCGCGAAAGCGTGTTCGGGTTTCCGCTGCAGGCAATTTTCGACCTGAAGGAAATACGCGCACGAGGCGGAAAAATCGCCGAAGTTTCGGCACTGGCGGTGCATCCGGATTTCAGGAAAACCGGCGGAGCCATTCTGTTCCCGCTGATGAAGTTCATGTACGAGTACTGCACCACGTTTTTCGACACGCGCCATCTGGTGATCGCGGTGCATCCGACACGCATAGAGATGTACGAGTCTCTGCTGTTCTTCAACCGCCTTACCGAGAACGAGGTGGCCAATTACGATTTTGCTAATGGCGCACCGGCCGTGGGCGCGTCCCTGGACCTGCGTACCGCACCCAGGAAATACAAGCAGACCTACAGCCGCAAGAAGCCCCGGAAAAACCTGTACGCTTACTTCACCAAAGTGAAGATGGCCAACATCTTGCTGCCCAATCGCCGCTATTTCACCACCAATGATCCGGTAATGACCACCGATCTGCTGGACCACTTCTTCAACCACCGCACCAAGGTGTTCGAGAGCTTGGGCACGCGCGAGAAGATGTTGCTGCATTCGATCTACAACCTGCCGGAGCATCAAAAGATGCTACCGGCGATAGACCACGCACCCGAAGGTGGCAAGCACCTGCGCCTGCACCAGCGTTATTCGCTCAAGTGCCCCGGCAATTTCCTGGTGCACGTGGATGGCAAGACCGAAGTCGCGTCGCTGCGTGTAGTTGAGCTGTCCAACTTCGGGTTCCTGGCGCACTCCAAGGTGTCTATTCCCACCAAGCAATGGGGTGACGCCACCATACAGCTTGGCAACAACGAGCAGTCCACGGTTCGCGCCATGGCCGTGCGCGGAAAGGACAACGGCGGGAATATCTTTTACGGTTTTACGCTGGCGGAGCCCGACCTTGCATGGCGCAAGTTTGTCGGCGCCTTGACCTCCGGCGTGACCCACGAAGACCTGGACAACGCGACCCGCTTTTTGAAGGATTAGGCGAGCGCCTGTCCCGCACCGACACGCATACATCGCGTCACTTGGCCTTGACGCGCTCCAGTAGCTGCGAAAGGAACTTGGAAGGAATGGCGTAACTGATACCTGAGGGCTGGCTCAGGGCCGCCTCGCGCGTGCCCTTGAGAAACACCATGTTGACGACACCCAGCACGTCGCCTTTGTCCGGGTCAAACAAGGGGCCGCCGCTGTTGCCAGGGTAGGCCGTGGCATCGAGCTGGAAAATGCTGAACGTCCCCGCACGGGCACCCCGTATCGTGCTCTCGGTGAGCAGGCGCGAAGTGGGCGCGGGCGACACGGCCTGCGTGATCGATGAAATCATGCCCCGGTGGGTCACCGACGAGAACCCGAGCGCACCGCCAATCGGAAACCCCATGAAAGCCACCGACTGGCCCTCGCGTACGGTGTCCGAGTCGCGGATGGGCAAGGCCGGCGCAGCAGCGCCCTCGAACCGCAACAAGGCCATGTCGTGTAGTTTGTCGACTTCCACCACGCTTGCCTGGCGCATCTGGAACTCGCCGTCCGCCCCGCGCACCTGAACCGCCATGGACGCGTTGGTCATATCCTCCGAGGGCTCCGGCAACACGTGTGCATTAGTCGCTGCCAGGTTGCCGTCACCCACGACAAAACCGGTGCCTCGCAGCCGGAAACGCGGGCTGTCGGTGCTTCTGAAGGAGCCGACGATCACCACCGAGGGCTTGACCCGGGCGATGACGTCAGGCGCGTCGGCATGGGCCTGTAGGGAGCCCGCCAAAAACAGGGCCACGAAGCGCCACCTGGTCCCGGTCATGTGGAAACTCCGCCAATCAATGCCAGTTACAGGCTTTTGAGCAGGCTGGCTACTTCCGCCTGCCCCTGGAATTTGTCCCCAAGCTTGGCCAATTCATCAAGTTCCTTGCGCGCAAGGTCCTTCTTGCCGCCCTTGATGTGAATCTTTACCAGGTTGATTTTGAACACCCCGTTTTGGGGCTGCAATGCAATGGCCTTGTTTTGCCATTCAAGCGCTTTGGCGTATTCGTTTTTTTCCGACAGCAGCATTGCCAGCGTATCCATGTAGGCGGCCTGGTCCGGAACCAGCGAAACCGCCTTTTCGGCATACGCGACCGCACCATCCTTTTTTAGTTTGGCGGTAACCCAGGCCAGGTTGTTGAGCGCAATCGCATTGTTGGGCTGGGTCCGTACGATGCCGGTGTACATCTTCTCGGCTGCGTCGTAGTCTTGGCGATTCGATGCAAGATCCGCCAGGTACAGACGAAACAGGACATCCTTGGGCTGGTCCCTCATCCATGCGGCCGCGAACTTGTCAGCTTCCGATGCCTTGCCAGACATACCAAGTACCGTGTGCAGTTTTGCCGCCAGCGCCGGAAAGGGTGCCTGCTTGAGACCGGCGCGGTAGGCCTCCGCCGCAACATCCCATTTCTTCTGGTTGGCTGCAACATCACCTTCCAGCTGGTAGCCCACCGCTTCTTTGGGACGTTGCTTTTGTATGTTGCGGGCGATGGCGGACGCTTCCTGGAAGTTTTTACCATCCATCACAAGCAAGATGAGGGCACGCTGGGCTTCCACGAGATCAGGCTTGATGTCCAGTGCCTTGCGCAGGCTTTGGATCGCCGCCTCCTTGTTTTTTCCCGCCATGTAGAAGTCCGCCAGACGCATTTGGGCCATTGGCGACGGCGGCTGAACGGCCGCCGCTTTGTTGAATGTCGCGAGCGCCTGGTTGCCGTCGCCGGTAGCCTGCTGCGCACGGCCCAGTGCATCCAGCAACTCAGCGCTTTCGGGTAAGGCGGCAACCGCATTCTGCGCCGCCGACAAGGCCTGCTTGAAGTCCTTGTTGCGCAGATAAAGCTCCACCAGCAACAGCCGCGGCGCCTGCTCGGACGGATTGACGGTAATGGCGCGCGTGATGAGTTCCGCCACCTGGTCTTTCGTTGCGCCCAAGCGCGCGCTGAGTTCGGCCAAAGCAAGCAATGCCTGCGGGTTCTTGGGGTCTTTGGCCAGGACGGTCTCAAAGCGCTTGCGCGCCTGTTCGGGCTTTCTGTCCGCCATGTCCAGCGCCGCGAGACTGGCAGCGGCAGGGAAATAGCCAGGGTCAATGGCAAGCGAGCGCTCAAAACTTTTTATCGCACCGGCGGAATCCTGCTTCGCCAGCAGAGTCCGCCCACGCAAATTGGCTGCGAGCGGCTGGTCGGGTTGCTTCTTTTCGAGGCTGTCGATGGCTTTGAGCGCCGCGTCAAACTCCCTGCGGCTCAACAGCGCGCTGATAAGGGCCAGGTCCGCCGTCGAGCCGTTCTCCATGGTCGAAATGTCCTGCAGCTCCGCAAATGCCGCTTCGTCACGCCCACCGGCCAGATGCGTCAGCGCGAGGGCGGTCCTGGTCTTGGCGTTCTTCGGATCCTGTTTCGTTGCCCTGGTAAAAAACTCCTCGGCCTTTTTCGCATCTCCGTTCTGGAGGAAAACTTCACCCGCAATCGCATTGGTCGCCGCATCAAGGCCCTCACTTTTCAATATCGGCTGAAGGGCTGTCAGGGCCTTGGACGGCTGCCCGGAACGCAGATAGGTAGTCGCCAGCAACCTGCGGGCAACCACGGACTCCGGCGCCACCTGCACCACTTTGCCCAGATAGGCCTCGGCCTGCAACAGAGAGTTAGTCTGCAGCTCCACCATACCCGCCAATTGGAGACCCATGGTGCTGTTGGGTGCCATCTTCAGCAGTTGCTGCGACAACTCGCGGGCGGCCTTGAAATCCTTTTTCTGGTATGCCAGGACCGCGTCAAGGTACTTGGTCTGCGGGCTGTTGGGCGCGACCTTCTTTAGCGCGTCGAGCTGCTTCGAGGCCTCCGCGGCATTTTCCTGTTGCATCAAGGCAATGAACAGTGCCGCATGTGCAGGAACAAAGTCGGGCTTGGATTCCACGGCTTTGCGATAGGCCGCCACTGCTTCACTGCCCTGGGCCCTTGCACCAAGAATGTCGCCCTTCAGTTTCCAGGCTTCGAAGTTGGAAGGTGCTTTGGCGAGGACCGACTCAAGCAAAGCCAGAGCAGCATCAAAATCCCGAGAGCCGGCTCTTTCACGCACTTGCGCCAACAAAGCCGGCGCATAGGTGGGGTCGGTGGCGACGGCAATGGCCAGCGCGGCCCTGGCAAGATCGCCTTTACCCAAGGCCAGATATGCACTTGACAGGCTGGTCTGCAAGTCGGCCTTGGCCGTTGCCTGACTGAGCTCAGTCCGGGCAAACTCGTCGGTGAGTTTGCGGGGTTGTCCCTGGGCAAGCAGGGCCCGCGCCAATGCGGGGATCACCTGGTCACGCGGCGTTTTCAGCTCCAGCGCCTTGCGCAACTCTGTTTCGGCCCCCACTGCGTCTCCGTCGCCCAGCAGGGCCAGGCCGAGTAGGTACCGCGCTTCAGCCAACTCCGGGTTCTTCTGCAGCGCATTTTTTAGCTGTATGACGGCAGCCCTGGAATCATTCTTTGCCAGATAGTCCCGCGCCGAAGCAAGCATCGCGTCGGGTTTATCACCGCCGCACGCGTAGAGCAGGAGAGCCAGCAGCAGGGAAACAGCAAGACTTGTGCGCGAAAAAAACCGGGGCTTGAGATGGTTCATACGGGATCCATTGGCAAAAACAAAACAGCAGTTCGCGCTATTTCAGGCTGAGCCGGTGCATCAAGTCGTACAGCGTCGGGCGGCTGACCCCCAGTATCTCGGCGGCCTTGACCATGTTGCCATTCACCCGGCCCAGAGCCGCGATGATGGCCCGCTTTTCGGCCGTGTCCCGAATCGTACGCAAGTCAAGCGTCGCATCCGCTTCTTCCGCATCCGGGGCGCTCAAGCCTACTTCTTCGCGCGAAATCTGGTTGCCATCGGCCATGATGGTGGCGCGTTTTATGCAGTTTTCCAACTCACGGATATTGCCCGGCCACGCGTGCGCCTCGATCGCACGCACCGCTTCCTCGCTGAGCGTCATGGAGCCGCGATTTTGCTCCTGGGCGAAACGCCTTGCAAAGGCGTGCGCCAGCAGCGCCGGATCGCCGACGCGATCTCGCAGCGGCGGAATATTGATGACGATTTCGGCCAACCGGTAATACAAGTCTTCCCGGAATCGGGCCTCCTTGGTCAAGGCCTTCAAATCCTGGTGCGTGGCACACACAATGCGCACATCGACCGGAATCTCCTGCCGGCCGCCAAGCCGCTCTATCGTCCGCTCCTGAAGAAATCGCAGCAGTTTGGCCTGCAGTGAAAATGGCAGATCACCGATTTCATCCAGCATCAAGGTCCCACCGTTGGCGGTTTCTATCTTGCCGAGTGTCATTTTGGCCGCCCCGGTAAAAGCCCCCTTTTCGTAGCCGAAAAGTTCGCTCTCAAGAAGGTTCTCGGGGATGGCCGCGCAATTTATGGCCACGAATTTGCCCGCCTTGCGGCCGGACGCCTGATGCAAGCCACGCGCCAGAACTTCCTTGCCGGTGCCGCTTTCACCCAGCAACATGACCGTCGCATTGCTGCTGGCAACCTTTTCTATCGTCCGGCAAACACGCAGCATGCCTGGGTCGCGCGTCATCAGGCCGGACAAGGCGTCGGGCTGCTGCATGGCCTGCAGGCGTTTGTTCTCGGCTTGCAGTTCAGCCAGCCGGAACGCGCGCTCAACCGTCAGGTTGAGCAACTCAGGCTCGAACGGCTTGGCGAAAAAATCGTAGGCGCCGAGCGCGACGGCGCGCAGCGCGTTGGCCCGGTCGTTCTGGCCGGTCAGAACGATTACCTTGGTGTCGGGGTCGACGGCCAGCATCTGCTCAAGCAGCTTGAAGCCCTCCGACACCGAGTCCGGGTCGGGTGGCAGGCCCAGATCCATGGTTACTACCGCCGGTAGATGCCGCCGCACCTGAACCAGGGCGGTTTCCCGATCATTGGCAGTCACGGACTCGAACCGGTCCAACGACCACTTGATCTGTTTTTGAAGCGCCAGGTCGTCTTCAACTATCAATAACACGCGCGTTCTTTCGGAAGTCATGCTGCACCCAGCGGCTGGAGGTCAGACTGTCTCTGAATTTCAAACAACGGCAATAACATCGTGACTATGGTCCCCTGGTTTACCTGGCTGTCAACGCTGATTTTCCCACCCAATTCTTGCACGTACTGAAAACTCTCAAAAGCGCCAATACCCATGCCCGCCTTTTTGGTGGTCTGAAACGGCTTGAACAGACGGTCACGCACAAACTCGCGCGTCATACCTTGCCCGCTATCGCCAACCTCGATCAGCGCCTGGCCGCTGGACCGGTCCAACTTGAGCCAGACCCTGCCGGTAGGTTCGGTGGCGTCAAAGGCGTTCTGCACCATATGGCCGATGATGCGCTCCAGGCGCTCCTCATGACCTCGTGTCACCACGGGCTCGGCCACCATGACTTCCAGCCTCCTGCCGCGATCCCGCGCGACCGATTCGATGCGGTGCACAATGGCCTCGAGATCCACGCCCACGGCCGTTCCGGGCGGTGTCGCCCCTTCACGCAACTGCAGCATGAGCTGGCGCATGCGGTCCAGCGAATTTTCGACCGTCATCAACATGTCCTGTTGGAATTCCGGGTTGGCGTGCAGGCGCTTGGCGTTCTTCATCATGAGCGAGAGCTGGGTCACGACATTTTTCAAATCATGTACCACGAAGGCCGACATGCGATTGAATGCATCGAACTTGCGCACCTCAAGCAGAGCCTCGGTCGCCTGCATCTGGGCCAGGAAACTGGCGGCCTGGCGCCCGGCCGTTTTTAGCAGGTCATTGACTTCCCAGTTCACCTCCATACGCGCCCGCGCCCGGACCAGCACCACGAAGCCAATCATGTCATCGGCCACGGTGAGCGGAACAATCAACCACGCCTGCGCAATATCCTGCAACCAGCCAGGCAATACCAACTGGCCATAACGCCTGGGAAAAGAGCGGTATTCCTCCAGGTTGACCACCCATCCGCTACTTTGCAGGAACTGGCTTAAGGCCGAGTCTCCGTCTTCCGCAACCAGGCAGGGCGCGATATTCCAGCGCGCGGTCTGGCGATAACCCGCTTCGCCACGGCTCTTCAGCCAAAGACCTCCGGCCGGACTCTCCAGCATGTCAGCCAAACCCCGGACCACCTGTTCGCCCATTTCCTGGGGTGAGTTCTTGGCCGACAGTGTCTGCGTGAAGCGCAACCACTCATCCCGGTAGTCGTAGCGGTATCGAAAGAAATGTTTACCCAGAAAGACGCGCAATTTAGCCCGGACCGTACCCGAGAGCGCCAACACTACCAAGGCTACCAGGCCCAGAAAAATCAGGCCCAACTGCAGTGCGCGCCCCCATTCCCCGCCGAAGTACCGGACGTAGTAGCCAACGCCCGAAATAAAGAGAAGATAAAGTCCGGCAATCATCAGTGTGGCTGAGTGAAACGCTGCCTTTCTCGACATCTGGACCTTGGATATCCAGTCGCTGTTGCGCGAGGTCGACAGCAGCAGAAACGGAACAACCAGGGCATGTACCGCACCCCGGATACTGAAGGCATCCCCATCGACACGACTGAACAATACAGCCTCCGAATAGAGGTACAAGTCAAACAGAAATGCGCCTGCCAACCCCAGGCAAAGTGGCTTGATATTCCAGCGTGAGTCTTCCGACACGTTCCTGAACAACTGCTCAAGCAAGACCAGCGCCATCACCGGCAAAGCCATGGAACTGAACAGTACCAGTTTGCGCGCCTGTCCCGATGCATCCAGACCAAACGCCGAAAACGCCTGGGCCAACATGGCCACGGCCAGAACAAACACCGTGGCGGGAACCAGCCAGGCCATTCCGGTGGACACGACTTCCTGCCGCCGCAATCTGAGCAAGGCCAGCAGGAAGACAAACCACCCCGCGTACCGAAGCACGTCGGCCAGGTAGCCGATACGCAGCAGCAATTGTTGCCCGCTCGATAGAAAGGCAATCAGCAAGCAACCCCATACCGCGCTTCCCAGAACCGCCAGCACGAGTGTTACCCGCGCGGCTTCGCGGGGGGCGCGAAGGTATCCGCGCCGCAAAAGGCTCAATGCAAAAATCGAATAAACCAGCCCCGCGAGACCATAACTCCAGGTGGACAGGACGACGTTCTCAGTGTCCATCGGTTTGAAGGGATCTAGGGCCTGTTCACACTATTTTCACAAGTGCGAACGGGGCCTAATGCGCGCCCTTGGCTGTCAACACCACACCCACCGTTTCAAACAAAATCACCAGGTCGAGAAACAGGGTGTGGTTCTTGACATAGTACAGGTCGTACTGCAGTTTCTCCGCCGAGTCTTCCACCGAAGCGCCGTAGTGGTAACGAACCTGGGCCCACCCCGTCACGCCAGGTTTGACGCTTTGCCGGACCGCGAAATACGGTAATTCATGCGTCAGCTTGTCCACGAAATAGGGCCGCTCCGGGCGCGGCCCGACCAGGCTCATGTCGCCATTGAGCACACTGAACAATTGCGGCAACTCGTCGATCCGCAGCTTTCGGATGATCCGCCCGACTGCCGTGACTCGGTCATCCTTCGCCGTAGCCCAGCGCGGCTGGCCGTCCTGTTCGGCATCGGTGCGCATGCTTCTGAATTTCACCACGTTGAACAGGCGCCCGTTAAGGCCTACGCGCTCCTGCAGATACAGAATCGGACCGCCGCTATCGAGCAGGATCAGAATGCCGGTCAGCAAAATAATGGGCGACGCCAGGATGATCAGGATGGTCGCGCACACAATGTCAAACAGCCGCTTGATGATCGTGCGCAACACGCCCTGGCTGAAACCATCCCCGAAAATCAACCAGCCGGCGGAAACGGAGTCCAGCCGGATCTGGCCCAGGGTTTTTTCGAAATGTGTGGCCATATCGACAACCCGCACACCCTGCAGTTTGCAGTCCAGCAACTCCCGCAGAGGCATGCTGCCACCGCGGCGCTCGGCCAGCGCGACGACAATTTCGTCCACCTGCTGCTCCATCACGATGTCGGTCAACGAAGTGTTCGGAGAAAGAATACCCCAGGCCGACACCTCGGCCACGGCTTCGTTGGGGCTTGCGTAGTACCCCACCAGGTCCACATGGGGATCCGATTTTTGCAGTGTCCTGCCCACCAGCTTGGCCCGCGTGCCGGTACCAAATACCAGGACCCGCTGGCGCATCATCGACTGGGCACTGGAGTGGCCATCGTAGACACGGTGCAACAACACCACCACCAGGCCCGCAACGACAGACAAGGCCACGAAGTCACGGTTGTCCAGGCCCAGCGGCAGCACGTGCAGGGTGACATAGGCGAACGGCAGGATCATGAACAGCGACAGGACACCTCGGGCACGCGACTGGGCTACGGACCGGTTGTGAACGCGTTGGTAGAAACCCAGCGCCGCGTTGATCGCCAAAGCGCCAGCGGCCAGCAACGCGGCCGATGGCAGGGCGGCCGAGGCCGCCAAAACCAGGTCGGGCGTGCGCCAACCAACCGCGAAAAGAACCGTCGCAATGATCAGACCAAAATCAAGAATGATTTGCAGCAGCGTTCGCCGGTGAATGTAATGGTTGAATATTTTGATCATGTTCGTGCCCCTGTGTACGGACGTACCACGATGTCTGGGGCGTACAGGTTCCGCCTGATTGCGTCTGCTTGCATGGGTCCACTCGATTGTGTGGGTGTTGGATCCGGAAAGTCCGGCCCAATACTACACGGCAAAAAAGAATAGCTGGCATTATCGGCCCGCCGCGCGGACCGGCTCCGCCACAGGATACAGGTAGTGCGCAGACAATTCACAACGGCAGCTTCGGGTCAATCCCGCCTGAAGGTTCTGTCTGGTCAGGCAACTGGGCAGCAAAAAAAAGCAGCAAATAAAGCATGAACGCGACACGCGGCACATCCATCACGCTACTGACCGCCCCGACAGACAATACGCCCCCCACGGACATCGCCAGGTAAGGTGCCAACCACAGGCCCGCCCCCGGGGCAAGCAGCAGGCGCCGCAACGCCAACGCCACCAATCCGGCAAATGCGACCAAACCAGCGACACCACGCTCCACCAGAACTTCGAGGTAGAGGCTGTCGGTGTGCCACGGCAAGTAATAGTACTGTGCGGCAGGAAACCAATGCGCCATACCCGCCGAAAAGTCCCGGTTTGCGAGAGCCTCATTTTTGCCAAACCCCACCAGACTCAGGTTGCCAATATCCGCGACACCACCTTCATTGACGACGGAAATCGACAACATTCCCAGTCTTGGCGCGTACCAGGGCGAACGCTGAAATACCGGGCCTGCAAGTGAGAACGACCGGTGTTGCCACGGCGACTGGAGCGGTTCGACCTGCAACAGGGCCCCCTGGCAACTCTTCTCGTACAGCAAATGACGTTCGCACAGTTCCATCACCACGGTCGCCGATGAAGCGACCCGGATATCGAAGGCTGCGCGGTAATTGGCGCCTGGCTGCAGATCGACACGCTGTGTCAGCGCAAACAGGCCACCGGTAATCGCCCCGGACGCCGGGCCGCGGAGGGTCGCGAAATACCGCGGGGAATTCGCACCGGGCTCAGGGCCATGTACTTGCGCACTGCCGGCAAATTTCTCAGTGACGACTTTTGCGTCATAGTGCGCCGGAAACCGGCCCAGCCCTATGCCCAGCAGCCAGTCAGCCCTCGACTGCAACAGACCTATCCCGGCATCCCAGTGCGACAGACGCCCCTGCAAAACCCGATCCGTTTGAACCAGCCGGTTCATCAGGAAAGTGTCCGGACCCAGGGCGGCCACGACCAGCAAGCCTATGGCCAGCACCAGCAACCATGCAAGCCGGGTCAGGGAGCCTGTATCCGAAGATGGCAACCGTATGCGACGCCACAGGATGACGCCGCCAAATACCAGCAACGGCAAGACCACGGCCAAATAGACGCCACGCGAAAATGTGGTCAGGCAGGCGTATGCGGTGAGCAGCGTCAGGATCGCCGACGCAACCCGATAAGCAGGGCGGCGCGCACGAACCAGGGTCAAAACACAGAAGGGGGTCGCCATTGCGAGATAGGCATCAATGGCGCCACCACCCACATGCATTTCCCAAAACAGGGCGGTTGTCCGGTAAACGGTAGCGAACTCGAACAGGCCCGGAAACGCCGCACGCTCCCACAAGACGGCGATCACCACACAGGTTAAACCCAATCCCATGCCCAGTGCCAGCCGTTCGCTTGCGCGGTTGACGGACTCCCGCATCGCCTCGCTTAGCAGGGGAATTGCCAGCAACCCAAACAGCAGGCTCTTAAAAACGCGCAGGCTGTTCAGTGCGTCGGTATAACCGTCAAACCAGCCGAACGCGAAGCCGCCGGCATCCTGGACCCCCAGCACCAGCGCCAGCGTGCCAAATCCTCCCATGCCAAGTAGCAGGCCGGCAAACACGCGGCTGGAGATCTTGTGCGCCAGCGGCGCGGGGACAATCACGGAATGCTCCGCTGCAGCCGCCGGCACATACATGCGCCATGCGAACCCGGCGTAGCCACCCGCAAAGACGGCAAGCAACAGCAGGTCGAATTCCTCGAACACCAGCCAACCGGTCCACGGCGAAAAATTCAGCCACGGCAGGCCGGCTGGTACGGCAACCAGCCACAGGCCGGGCGACCCGGCGAACGCTATACACGCCCCGTAAAAAAGGCCCAGTGCCGCTACCGGCCACAGCGGATGGTGCACCGACAGGGCAACTCCGGCAACAAAGCAGGCAGAACTTGCCAGGGCCGGCAATGCCCAAGCTGTGCCATACCTATACAAGGACTTCCAGGCAAGGAGCATGTCCCAGGAACGCCTGCGGACTGGCGCTGGCCCCATAGGCGCCGGACTGAAACACCACGACCAGGTCGCCTGCCTGCGCAATGGGCAATTGCATGCGGTCGGCCAGCAGGTCCAGTGGCGTACACAAGGGACCCACGACGGAGGCCTGCTCCGTGTCGGTACCGCCCAGGCGGTTGCCTATCGTTACGGGATAGTTCTTGCGTACGACTTGTCCGAAATTGCCGGAAGCCGACAGGTGGTGGTTCAAGCCGCCGTCGGTCACCAGAAACACCTGGCCGCGCGAAATCTTGCGGTCAATGACGCGGGTGACGTAGATGCCAGCCTCGGCCACCAGATAACGGCCCAGTTCGATCACGAACGACGCTTGCGGCAATTCAGCTTGCGCACGCTGCAGCAAACCCTCCAGGTTGTCTGCGATGGGTCGAATATCAAGCCGCTGCTCACCGGGGAAATAGGGAATGCCGAAACCGCCACCGAGGTTCAAAAACCGCACCGGCAGGGGCGCGTGGGCGGCCAGCCGCACGGCCAGATCAAACGACTTTTGCTGGGCCTCGCAGATGGACTCCGGGCGCAGGTTTTGCGAACCGGCGAACAGGTGGAAACCCTCAAAGGCCAGCTTGGCACGGCCGATATCGGCCAACAAGCCGGGCATCTGCTCCACGTCCACGCCAAACTGCTTGGGGCCACCGCCCATCTTCATTCCCGATCCTTTGAGTTCGAAATCCGGATTGACACGCACCGCGACACGCGCCGCAATTCCCAGCTCTGCGGAAATTGCCTCAAGCTCAACCACTTCACGCGGCGACTCCAGGTTGACCAGCACCCTTGACGCCACCGCCTGCCGCAACTCGGCGGTTCGTTTGCCGGGCCCCGCAAAACTGATTTCCTGCGCATGCGCACCCGCATCCAGCGCCACCTTGAGCTCTCCGGCCGACGCAACGTCGATACCGTCCACCAGCCCGGCCATGAAGCCGACCACTGCGGGCATCGGGTTGGCTTTCATCGCGTAATGCAGCTTGATGCCGGGCGGCAAGGTTTCCCGCAGGCTTGCGACACGCGAGCGCAACGACGAACGGTCGTAGGCATAAAAAGGGGTTTGCCCAACGCGGGCGGAAAGCACGGATAACCGTTCGCCGCCAACAACCAGTTCACCCCCATCCACGGAAAATTGCTGCATGGGTGCATGGACGGGAAGCTGGCGTGCGGGAACGGACATGGTCTGGACGGTGAAAAAAACAGAAGCCTGGTTGGCGGGGGCTAGGACTCGTTGCGTTGCGCCCAGTGGGTCGACAACAGTTTGCGGTCAATCTTGCCATTCGGATTACGCGGCAAAGGCCCGGGCACGAACTCGATTCCGGACGGGACCATGTAGGCAGGCATGCGAATGCGGCATTCGGCGAGCAAAGCTGCCTCGGGAGCAGCCCCTGCATCTGCCGTGGCCGGAGCCGCATCAGGCCGTGTGGCGATGACCTGTATTGCCTGCCCCAGGCTTGCATGCTTGACACCAAAGGCCGCGCACTCACCGACCATCCTGGTGGCGTAGAGTATTTCTTCCACCTCGGTAGGGCTGACTCGGTAGCCGGAGGTCTTCATCATCTCGTCGCGGCGTCCGATGAAGTACAGGAAACCTTCGGCGTCCATGCGCACCGTGTCGCCCGAGAACACGGCGTACTCCGGAAGCTGCAGGCCGGCCTGCCGGCCTGGCGCATCCGGGGCCAGCAGCCTGTAGCGTTCAGCGGTTTTTTGCGCATCGTTCCAGTAACCCTGTCCGACCAGTGCACCGCGATGCACCAGTTCCCCAGGCTCGTCCGGATCACAGGCCGAACCATCCTCGCGCAGCACCAGGATTTCGGCATTCGGAATCGCCTTACCAATCGAGTCGGGCCTGCGGTCCACTTCGTCGGGCGGCAGGTAGGTGGACCGAAAGGCCTCCGTCAAACCATACATCAGGAACGGGCGGGCCGATGGCGCGCGCTGGCGCAGCAGATTAAGTGTTTCACGCGGCATGTGTCCGCCGGTGTTGGCGAAATAGCGCAAATTAGCGTCTATCGATTTCGGCCAGTCCAGTTGCGCCAGCTGGATATACAGGGGCGGAACCGCCGTCAAGCCGGTCACCTTTTCCCGCTCCATGGTCTTGAGCACGTCGCGCGGCATCAGGTAGTTCAGCAGCACCACGCGCGCGCCCGTGTGAAATGCGGTGGTCAACTGGCTGAAGCCGGCGTCAAACGACAGCGGCAAAGCCGCTACCAGCGTGTCGTTGGCGTTGTTCTCAAGATAGGAGGCCACGCTCTTGGCTCCCGCCACCATGTTGCGGTGCGACAGCACCACGCCTTTAGGTTTGCCGGTACTGCCCGACGTATACAGAATGGCCGCCATGTCGACATCAATCACCCGGTGACCCGTCCGATGGGGACTGTCAAGCAGGTCAGACCACTGCGAACACGTCACGGCACCCGCAAGCGGCACGGTGGTTGCGGCAAGACCTGCCGCGGAATCCGTGACTACCACGTGGCGCAAATCGGCACACGTGGCCAGCACTTCCGTCAGCAGCGCCAGACGGTCCGGCGATGTCAGCAGGACGCGGACATTGCAGTCCTGCATGATGAAGGCCACCTGCTCAGGCTTGAGCAGCGGGTTGACCGGTACAAACACGGCCCCGGCCGCCGGTGCGCCAAAACTTGCAATAACCGTCTCAAGACGCTTTTCAAGATAAATCGCCACCCGTTCTCCACGCTGCAGACCGAGCGCCAAGAGGCCGGAAGCAAACTGGATGACGCGGCTGTGCAGCTCCTCGTAGGTCAGGCTCGCTGCACCATAGGTCAGCGCCGATGCCTGCGGCAGGCGCCCGGCAGATACGGTGATCAGTTCTGGCAACAGAATGGATTCAGGCATGGATATATCGGGAAGGCTGCGCCTGCGGATAAGCAATGCGCCGCCGAAAAGTATCTCATACCGCCGCTGCCGGATTGGACCCTAGAATGGCAAGGATTTTTCAGCTTTGCCATACGGGAGCCCAAATTGAACGTTACCCAAGAAGTACTCCGTGTACTCGACGAAGTCCTGAGCCTGAATGGGCGCTCGGCCTCCTTTACACGGGACACTCCGCTGCTGGGCGCCATTCCGGAGCTGGACTCCATGGCCGTCGTGTCACTGATTACGACTCTGGAAGAGCAGTTTGGCCTGGTCGTGGACGACGACGAGATTGACGGCAGCACGTTCGCCACCGTCGGGTCACTGGTTGATTTTGTGAGCGGCAAAGCTGCCGGCTGAAGCACAGACCCGAAAGTAGTTGATGAAGATTACGGTTGTGGCTGTCAACACGCCTCCAGGGTGTACTCCCGCAACCGTCTCACGCCGGGTCTTTCATGCCGCAACATCCACAAGCCTTCTTCCTGCCCGTCGATGATGGCCGCACCGGGCAACGCCTGTGTCTGTTTCATCCGGCGCGGGGGGAGGTTGTTCATGGGTCCGTTCTTTACGTGCATCCGTTTGCGGAAGAAATGAACAAATCGCGGCGTGTTGCGGCACAGCAGGCGCGTGCCCTGGCGCAAGCGGGTTATTCGGTACTCCAGATCGATCTGATGGGGTGTGGCGACAGTTCCGGAGACTTTGGCGATGCTGCCTGGCAGGATTGGGTGGGCGACGTTGTGCGGGGATGTGGCTGGCTGCGTGAACGCAGTGACGCGCCGCTGTGGTTGTGGGGGCTGCGTACGGGTTGCCTGCTTGCGCGCGAGGCAGCGTTGCAACTGGCGTTTTCCTGCAACTTTGTTTTCTGGGCTCCCATTGCGTCCGGGAAATTGCCACTGCAGCAATTTTTGCGACTCAAGGCGGCTGCGGCTCTATTGGGCGGAAACGCAAAGGGCGTGACTGATGGCTTGCGCCAGCAGCTGTCTGCCGGGCATTCGGTTGAGGTCGCCGGATACCGGCTCTCGCCGGCCCTGGCGAATGGGCTTGAACAGGCTACGCTGGTGCCGCCCTCGGGTTCTCCAGCGGAGAAACCACCACGCATGGAGTGGCTTGAGCTGTCGATGCGGGAAGACGCTGCTCTGAGTCCGGCGTCGGCCAAGTCACTTGCCCAATGGAGTCAGGCCGGGTTTTCAGTGGGCAGCCAGGTCGTAGCCGGGCCGTCGTTCTGGCAAACCAGTGAAATCGAAGAGGCGCCGGATCTGATCACCGCCACGGTCGCTGCGATTACAGGCCTGCCACAACGCGCGGCATTGTGAACTACACCGAACAGACCATTGTTTTTGCCTGTGCGCAGGACATGCTGACGGGCATTCTGGCCACGCCGGGCGCAAACGCTTCAACAGGCGTGATCGTCATAGTCGGTGGCCCCCAGTACCGCGTTGGCAGCCACCGGCAATTCGTGCTGTTGTCGCGCGCCCTGGCTGCGGCAGGTTACCCGGTTTTGCGCTTCGATTACCGAGGCATGGGCGACAGTGAGGGCGTGCAAAGGGACTTCACCCAGGTTTCGCAGGACATTGCCGCCGCCATCGGCGCCATGCAGGCGCACCTGCCGTCGGTCGAGCGCGTCGTCCTGTGGGGCTTGTGTGACGGGGCCTCCGCCGCGCTGACGTACTGCCACGATACCAACGACGCACGCGTCTGCGGGCTCTGCCTGCTCAACCCGTGGGTCAGGTCGGCGGCCAGTCTGGCACGCGCCCAGGTCAAACACTATTACGGCCAGCGTCTGCGACAAAAGGAATTCTGGGTCAAATTGCTGAGTGGAAAGGTGGCCGTTTCGGCCATTACGAGCCTCTGGAGAAACGTCCGGTTGATGGGCAGCCGGGCTGGGGTGAAAGCCGGCGCACAACAGTTGCCGTTTCAGGAACGCATGGCTTCGGCATGGAACAGCTTTGGCGGCAGCTTGCTGCTGCTGCTCAGTGGTAACGACTACACTGCCAAGGAGTTCGTTGAATATGCCGCAATGGACGCAGCCTGGGCCGGACTGCTCGTGCAAGCACAGGTGGTTCGGCATGATTTGCCAGATGCGGACCACACCTTTTCCGATGCCGCGTCGCGGACGCGGGTCGAGGTTCTGACCGTGGCGTGGCTGCGAGCTCATATGTCGCAATGATGGAGTACCAGAGTTTCGACCCGGCCCCTTGCGGGTTTCCCAAACCCAGGGTGCCCGTGTTGCCCCTGCTTGGCGGCAGTTCGCTCGGGCTGCACAGGCAAGCCCGGTTGCTGGCTCTGGCGCAAGCACCCAACGCCCGGTTTTACACACGCGGTCGATACGCGATGACCGAGGCGTACCGGCTTTGTGGGGTAGGCGCCGGTTCCACCTTGCTGGCGCCCGCGTACCATTGCCGTACCATGCTGGACCCCGCTATTCGCCTGGGTGCAGATGTGGTTCTGTATCCGTTGGGCCAGGATCTCAAACCTGACCTGGAAGGATTGGCGGCTTGTGTGGCAAAGTGCGCCAAACCGGTGTCCGCACTTTTGGTGACCCACTACTTTGGCTTCCGGCAGCCACTCACGGAGTTGCTGGAGTGGTGCCGCAGCGTCCACATCGATCTTATTGAAGACTGCTCACACTGCCTGTTCCTGCCCTGCGCGCAAGACGATCTCGGACGGCAGGCGCGTTATAGCGTGTCGAGCCCCTACAAGTTTTTCCCGATCGAAGAAGGAGGTGTGTTGTGGGCAAATCACGATGGCGACCTGCCGGCCCGCCGGCCTGAGGCGCAGGGCCTGGTACGCGAGCTCAAAGGCATGGCGCGGGCATTGCAGCGCGCTGTTGCAGCCACCCCGGCCCTCGACCTGAATTTGCCCGATCAGGCTACGGCAAACTCGCCGGAAACCCCGGTGTCAACGGGCTATGACAGGCTTCAGGTCACGGCAGGACACTCCGGGCAGTACGAGGTAGCGGCCGAGCATCTGGGTGGCCTCGCAAGCTCCGCATTGGCGATGCGCCATACCCGTCTGGATCGCCTGGTTGCGCGGCGAAGATCCAACTACGGTGCCTGGGCGCAATGCGTCGCGCACTTGCCGAACTGTCATGCTCTTTACCCGGACCTGCCGGAGGGTACGGTGCCCTACATGTTTGCACTTCACATTGCCCGTCCGGATGTACATTTCTTTGCATTGAAGCGCCTCGGTGTGCCGGTGTGGCGTTGGGATGACATGGCGACCTCCGGCTGCGGCGTGTCCATGAACTACCGCACGCATTTGCTGCATTTGCCCTGTCACCAGGAACTGACCGAGCAGCAGATGCAATGGATGATGTCCGCCGTGGCTGCCGTCATGGCCATGGTTGCGGCGGAGGTCGTGTGAGCTGGGGCAGTATGCGATGGCTGCAGCATATCCAGGGTAACGCCGACGACGCGGCCTCCGCAGTCGAGGAGTATCTGCATCCGGCGAGCTTTCCCGGCGACGTACAGGAGTTTTTTTCTTCGGCGGAGGAAACCAGCATTGAGTTCGGCACAACGTGGTACCGCAACCTGGTGGATACCGTATACCCGTGCCACGATGGAGTCCGGTTCTACATACTGCGCCGGGACGGGCATCCGGTAGCCGCCTTGCCGGTGCTGATAGACAAGAGCGCGGTGGGCAAACACGTGAAGTCGCTGGCCAACTACTACAGCGCCCTGTACGCGCCCATCATCGCTCCAGGACTGGATATTGCGGCATTGGTTCCGCTGATTCGCGCCATCCGTACCCGGCACGCGCCTTTGGGCTCTTTCAGGTTCGCGCCCATGGATCCGCAATCGCCCGGTTACGGCCTTCTGCGCGAAGCCATGCAGGCTTCGGGACTGGCTACATTCCGTTTTTACTGCTTTGGCAACTGGTTTCTGCCGGTGCAAGGTAGATGGAGCGCCTATCTGGCAGGACGCGACGGCAAGCTTCGTAACACGATCAAGCGCATGGGCAAGAAATTTTCCGCCGACGGAGGCACGATGGAGAGCGTGGAGGGCGGCCCCGGGCTGGAGCACGCTTTGAAGGCCTACGAACGCGTCTATGCGGCAAGCTGGAAAATTGCGGAACCGTTTACGGGCTTCGTACCGGGCCTGATCCGGGCCTGCGCCGAGAGGGGTTGGCTGCGCCTCGGTGTGGCGTGGTTAAAGAACGAACCGATAGCCGCCCAAATCTGGATCGTAGCGGGGGGCAAGGCAAGTATTTACAAGCTGGCCTACCACCAGGACTACAAAGCCTACGCGCCTGGGACGTTATTGACAGCCATGTTGATGCAACAGGTGATGGAGCGCGACCACGTTGCCGAGGTTGACTATCTGATCGGGGACGATCCCTACAAGCAATCCTGGATGAGCGATCGGCGCGAGCGCTGGGGTCTCATCGCGTACGACCCATGGACGATTTCAGGGCTCATCGGCCTGATCCGCGAGATGGCGAGTCGAATTGCCAAACGGCTGAAATCGCGATGAAACCTGATGCAGACCTTTCCGTGGACGACGCTCTGGCCCATCCGCCTGACCAGAACGCAATTTCCAGGGCTACCTGATCACCATGCAAACGAAAACACAACCCGCCATGCAGACCTCTCAATTCCAGTGGAAGAACCTTCCGGCGACGTCCCTGCAACATGACCAGCAACTGATCCTTGATTGGGACCGGCTGAGTGCTGAACGCGGCGATCTCGCGATCCTTGCAAGTGGGGCCATTACCTCCGCGCTGCGCATTCTGGGTGACGGGCAGGAGCGCTTGCTGGTGGCGCTGGACGGCGCGGATGTGGTTGCCATGCTGATTCTCTGTCCGGATGGGAAGTTCAGGTGGAAAACCTTCCAGCCCTCCCAGTTGCCCCTGGGAGCCTGGGTGGCGAAGCAAGGAATCTCCTTGCCTGAGCTGGGGCGCAGCCTGCTGAGAGGCCCACTCGGGATCTGCCTGGTGTTGTCATTCACCCAGATCGACCCCCATGTCGCGCCACGGACCGAAGACACGCGGGACAGCCAGCACAGCGACTACATCGATACCGGCTGGGTGGACATCGAAGGCAGCTTTGAAACCTATTGGAGCGCACGCGGGAAAAACCTGCGGCAAAACATGCGCAAACAGCGCGCAAAACTGCTGGCTGACGGCGTTCAATTGACCATGAGAGTTCTGCGTGATTTCGACGACATGGCCCCTGCCATAGGGCAATACGGCGTTCTGGAAAGCGCCGGCTGGAAAGCCCAGAAGGGGACGGCCATTCACCTGGACAATGCCCAGGGCCGGTTTTACAGTGAATTGCTGCAGCAGGCCAGTCTGCGGGATGAGGCTGTTGTATACCAGTACCTGTTTGATGACAAGGTGGTGGCCATGAATTTATGCTTGTTGCGCAATGGCACGCTGGTTGTTCTCAAAACCACTTACGACGAATCGATACAGTCTTATTCACCGGCTTTTCTGCTGCGGGAGAGCGAACTGCAGGCGTTCCACCAGGAAGGCCAGGTCAAACGCGTGGAGTACTTTGGTCGCCTCATGGATTGGCACACAAAACTCACCAGTCAGAAGCGGACCTTGTACCACCTGACTCTGTACCGTTGGCCTTTCGTGAAAAAGTTCGCAGAGGCTCGCCGACTGAAGGCCGCGGCAGACCAGGCAACAGCCGCGTCCGCCTCTACTATCGCAACCGTTGCTGCCACGGCGACTGTCGCGGTGCCTGGCGCACGCGATCCCGGCAAAATATGAAGCGGGCCCGGGATTTACAGGTAAAGTTGCACTAGCTGCAAAGCGAGGAAGCTGCCTTCCGCGCCAGACTGAAGTTTGTGGTGTCATTCGCTTTTTGTGTCGCGCGTTTCCGGAAGATTGCGAGGTCCATCCAAGTGTGGAACCGAACACTACGAGGTTTCATCATGTTCAAGATTTACAGCGCGCTGTACGCGTTCGTACGCCCATTGCGTACGTTGGTCATTAGAGCCACTTGCGTTCTGCTTTTCTGCGGGCGAGCGGCATTTGCGCAAGAGGTTGTTGGCGGTTGCGGATCTCTCGGCAATGCGTTCGGGCCCTTTGACTATCGCGCGGACAGGTACATACCTGAGGCCACATTCCAGTCGCATGCGGCGCAACTCAATATTGTCGAGCGCGCCCACTTTACAGCCGAAGTCGAAGCTCTCGTGCGAGGCAAAAGTGACGTGTTAGGTGGAGATATTGGCTACACATTGCGCGCTTTTCCCAACCATCACCGTGCTCTGCTCGCCATGGCTACACTGGGTGACAAGGAAAGAACCGATACGCCAAAGGGCTCGATTTACTCTATCGACTGCTGGTTTCGGCGCGCCGTTTCCTGGAGGGCGGACGACAACATAGTGCGGATGATTTATGCAAAGTATCTTGTAGATAAGGGTAGGACCGGTGAGGCAGAGCAGCACTTGGCCGTTGTGGCTGGACGGGCAGGAGACAATGCCTTTACGTATCGCAACTTGGGCCTGATTTATTTTGACATGAAGAACTACGATAAGGCTCTTGCGTACGCGCACATAGCGTATTCGCTGGGCCTCGACATATCTGCTTTGAGGGACCAACTGAAAAAAGTTGACAAATGGTCTGAACCTGCCGAGGGTGTAACGGGCAAGACAGGCACGCAGCCTAATTGATCGATGATACGGAGCGTTCGCACGATGGTAACGTGCGCACCTTTTCGTCCTTCAACGATGGTGCGACGCGCCGTGCCGCTCTGGATTGCTCACATGGGGTTGGGACCCGCTGGCATGGATTGTTCGGGCGCCAATCCGGACTTTTTCACAAGAACAGCCGACACCGCCATCTTTAGACTATCCGCGTAGTCCAATTTTTCGAACCCGTACGTTGTGGCAAAAATTCTCTTTTTCCAGCGCAATGACAGCACCTACACCGCTTGCCTATTTACGACGATCCAGAGATCCAGCACCGAAATTGTCGAAGCCATATTTGCGGGTAAATGGGTGATCGATAACGCGCGTCGTGGCGACGTTGCGCTGTTGCACTGGCCTTCTTTCTTGTATTCCGTCAATGCCTCAATGGGCGCTTGCCTAGCCTCGTTCTTCCGCTTCACCGCCCTGCTCGTACTGCTTCGAATCAAGGGCACGCGATTGGTATGGATTGCCCACAATCTCATGCCGCACGATCCTTCGCGAATACGGCAACTCGACATCATCGGTCGGAGGCTGGTCGTCCGGTTGTCCGAGCGGATACTTGTTCACGGCCAGCATGCTGCAAATGTCTTGCAAGAGCGTTTTCCAGGCGCGTTGGGGAAAATTGTGCTGATTCCGCATGGTCATTGGATCGACCACTACAAACGAGAGATGTCACCAGAGCGCGCACGCTTAAAGCTCGGAATCCCTAAGGAAGCGTTCGTTTATTTGTTTATCGGCGCCTGCAAATCCTACAAGGGGCTGGATGCGCTGGTGACCGCATTCAGGTCGTGTGGCACGGGCGACTTTCTTGTCATCGCCGGCAAGTTTCAAGACCCCATTTACGAGGCACAGATTCTCTCGCTGATCGGAGGGAACGGACAGGTCATCATGCGCAGTGGATTTATCGAAGATGACGACTTGCAGATGTACCTACGCGCTTGCAACGTCGTCGTGGCGCCATATCGGGAGATACTTACCTCGGGAACTGCCATGCTGGCCATGAGTTTCGGACGGCCCATAGTGTCAATCAAGGCCGGGTTCCTGATCGATGTGGTCGACGAGACCGTGGGTCTGCTTTTCGATGCTACCGACCCTGCGGGCTTGGTTGATGCGCTCCAAGATGTCAAAAATCTGCGTTTCGATGAAAATGCAATAGTTGACTGCGCGCGCAAATACACCTTCGAACAGGCCGCCTCAGCTTTACTGAAAACCATGAGAGTTTCTTGAAACCTGTAATGGTGATGTCCGTGAGTTTGGTGCGGTAGCCCCCAGCCTTTCGCAGCGGCATTACGGGGTGTTTGCTGGGAACGTTCCTGTAGCAGTATGGGCTGCCGTAGCACCCAATGAAGTTTTTCTGTAAAGCTGCCATGAAGACCCCGACAAGTCGATATATGCCCCAGATGGACAGTCTGCGGGGACTGGCCGTCACGGCGGTGCTGGTACAACACGCGTTCGGCAATCGCGTCCCCATTGGCACCTGGGCTGTGGCGCTGTTTTTTGTTATCAGTGGATACCTGATAAGCCGGTCCATTTTCAGCCTGCGTGACGCGGGCATGCGCTTACCCCAGGCTGCCCTCCATTTCTTTACCCGCCGGACGCTGCGACTTTTCCCGGCCTATTATTTAACCGTCATTCTGGGTGCCTTGCTGTTTGAGAAGATGCGCCCGGATTGGTTGTGGTACGCGGGATACGCGACAAATTTTCTTATTGATTTCCGCCAGACACTGGTTCCACTCACGCCAACTTGGTCGCTGGCGATTGAAGAGCAATTTTATGTAGGCTGGTTTCTTCTGTTGATGCTGATGGCGTCTAAGAAGTTAGGGGCCCTCACTATTTTCCTGATCGTTTTGGCCCCCGTTGCCAGATACATCCTGATCGCAGGGGGAGACCCGTTCGGTACCTATCTGCCCTGGACTAACTGCGATGCGCTTGCGGTCGGTGCCCTGCTGTGCCTGCGGGAAAGAAAAGGAATCGACAAGGCGTTTCTTTCCGCGCGAATTACGGTATTCCTATTGCTGGCTTCCGTGTTTTGCGCCCTGACTGCCTTGAAGTGGGACCCATTGTTCGGGCCGTTTGGTGCACTGGTTTCTTTGGCGATTTCGCTGGCATCGGCTTTCCTGGTTTCTATGGCCCGCCATGGTTTTGCGGGCACGCTGGGGGGTTTTCTGGAATGGCGCCCGCTCGTTTACATCGGCAAGATCAGCTACGGCATTTATCTATATGACATGCTGACTTCCGAGATTGCCCGTTTGTTGTTTTCCAGTACCCCATTTTTCTGGCGGCTCGCTGCGGAAGGAACGGCAATAGGCTTTGTAAGCCATTGCGCCATAACCGTCGCTTTTGCCGCCATGTCGTTCAGGTTTTTTGAGATGCCGCTGCGACGGTTATTCGACCATCGAACCCGCTCAGTAGCGGCTGCGGGAAGTTAATCGTCGTCCGCCCGTAAGGCAGATCCATGTGCGTGTCGACGCGACTATTTTGGCGGTGCGGGAGTGGCTTGTCCGGTTGTGAGTGGCGATGGGGCCAGCGCGCCACCTGTAACTGCGTTTTGAGCGCCATTGTTTTGTCCTGTGCGGGTACCCGGCCGCACCGCAGCCTGCGGTACAAAGGAAAAAACCCAGTCCGAATATTTCTGCTGGCCTGTGAAAGCAGGAAACTCGGGTGCAAACCCATCTGTCTTGAGTGGTGTGCCGGTGGCTTTGCTATACACGCCGATGATCCCGCCTTCCGGGCCCAAAACCAGACCCCAGTCTTCTTTGCCGGTCATCGGGTCCGGATAGACACGGCGCAAGTGGCGAAGCACTCCTGGTGCCCGTTTGTCGCGAAGCAGTTCCTCGAAACTCAGTGCGTACCGGCGCCCGCCAGCCCCCGATTCGTAGTAGCTGCGAATGGCGTTGCGAAATTGCGCGCCGACGAACAGCAAATCGTCCTCTGCGGCGCGGCGCGCCATACCCGAACCGGCAGCGACCACACCGGCGGAGATTGCGCCGAATACCGCGATAAAAAGAAGCACGGCGAGGTAGGCAAAACCACCCTGCGCCGCAGCGGATCGCCGCATACCCGAACCGGGCCCGGCTGACACTACAGATCCCCGAACGGCTTGCCGTCGCGGTTGTTGCCCGGAGCCGCGCTCTTGATGTCCTGCACCAGACCTTTTGTCTGGCCGTTCGGCGGCACCAAAACCCAGGCGGTCGCACTTTCCAACACCGGATCCACCGGCATGGATCGCAGGTATCTCTGGTCAACCAGCTCGTCCAGGCTGTCGGGATAACGCCCCTTGTCGCTGTAAAAATGGTCTATGGCGTCGCGTGACGCCTTGAGCGTCTGTACCAGCGCCGACTCCTTGGCCGCCTGCACGCTGTTGAAGTACCGCGGCATCGCAATGGTCAACAGCAAGGCGACTATCGCGAGCACCACCAAAAGTTCGATCATGGTGAATCCCCGCGTGCCGCGGTGCAAGAGAAAGCGGTCCGCGGGCTTCTTCACCATTTGCTGTACGGCACGCCGTTCAGACCCATCTTTGTCGAGCGTGAATACACGTCGTATACGTCTTCGCCTTCCTTGGGCTCAACCGCATCGCTTGCGTACGAGCGTTTGCCCCAGGTCGCCGCGGTGTCCGGTTGCGCTGCCACCGCCATGGGGTCGGCCGGCATACGTCGAAGAAAATATATCTTGGCCTTTTTCGGATCCTTCACGTCCTCGACGCCTTCAACCAGAACATCGAGGGTTTTGGGGTAGCCGCTGGCGTTTAGAACACGCAGGACACGGCCTTCGTCATAAGCGCGTTTGTATCCGTCGATGGCGATGCGGATCTCGCGCAGGGCAAGCCGCAATTCTGCTTCCTTGTGGCGCTGCACCGTGATTTCAGCCACCGGAACCGCTATCGTCGCAAGCACGCCGAGTACGGCAAGAACCACCAGCAGTTCGATCAGCGTAAAGCCGGTATTGCGCGTGCGAATTGCCATGCTAGTTGCGTGACCCGCGCCGTAGCGTCACGGCACGATGATCACCGAGTGGAATGCGGGCAGCGAGATTTCGATCGCTTTTCCTCCCACCGCGACCGCAGAGACCGTAGTGACCTGTGTACGCACATCGGGAGAGGGTGCCAGCGCCCGGAAGGCGACGGTCACTATCGATCCGGCACCGGCATTGCCCCCATCGTCCGTCCGTGCCACCGTAGCGAAAATCTGCCCGGTACCGCGGTCCACCCGGCTCGTAAATGCCGTGCGGCCGCCATTTTGGCGCAACAAGCTTCCTTCACTTACGGATACGACGTCAAGCATCCGGGCATCGTACGACAGCGAAACCGGAACGCTGGCCACCAGCTCCCCGACCTGCATGTTCAACTGGACGGTGAATGTACCGCCCACCCTTACCTGTGGCGGACCCTGGAGCGTGAGCGATGTGCCAGCCGCGGTAGCTTGCGGGGCGGCGCCCGGCGCGGCATTGGCCGGCAACGGGATTCCTGTCGTGAACTGGCCGGGCGCGACCGCCAACTGGGCCGGGTCGACGCCACGATTGCGCAAACTTGCCTCGGTGCCGGTGAAAAATTCGGTTTCGTCAAGGCTCGGGCGGCGCATATTGCGTATCAGGCGGGGGGTGATCGACAGCACAATTTCGGTCTTGTCCTTCTGATCACGCTGGCTTCCGAAAAGACGCCCGAGAATCGGAACATCGCCAAGGGCCGGCACGCGGTTTGCGGTTGACCGGTCCTCGTCGCTGATGAGGCCTGCCAGCACCTGATTTTCGCCATCCTTCAGGCGAAGCACGGCGTTGGCGTTGCGAGTCCCGATCTGGTAGGCCACCGTACCACTGGCGGTTTTCACCTGGTTCGTGACGCTGCTGACTTCGAGCGCAATCTTGAGGGCGATCTCGTCATCCGGATAAATGGTGGGCTCAACCTCAAGCTTGAGGCCCACGTCGATGTACTGCACGGTCTCGGAAACAAAACCCGTGGAGGTGGACGTGGTGGTGATGTTGGGCACTTTGTCCCCCACCATGATGCGCGCCTTCTCCTTGTTCTTGGAACGAATGCGGGGATTGGCCAGCAGATTGGTATCGCCAGCGGTCCGATTGGCATTCAGCGTCAGGGTGCCGATATTGGCGCCGACCCGGGACCCGCTGATGTTGCGCAGGTCGTTCAGGGTCACGACGCCGCCGGTGGCCGAGGCAAGCGGGGTCAACACCAACTGGCTCGGCCAGATGATCCCCAACTCCAGCAGCTTGCTGCGCTTGACTTCCAGTATTTCCACTTCAAGCATGACTTCCGGGTCCGCCAGGTCATGCATGGCGACCAGCCGCTCGGCGATCCTCAACGCCTCAGGAGAGTCACGCATGATGATCATGTTCTGCTTCTCATCAGCCACGATATCGCGGGTTTTCACGATCGCCTTGATGGTATTCACCACCTGCTTGGCATCGGCGTTGTTGAGGAAAAAGACCTTGCCCACAAGTGTCTGGTATTCCCGCACTTTGGCCGGTGTATTCGGGTAAATCAGGACGGAGTTGGCGTCCAGTACCTTGTATTCCAGCTGGTTGGTCAGGAGCAGGATTTTCATCGCCGCTTCGACCGTCGAATTGCGGAAAAATATCGTTGCCCGGAGGTCGCCGCGCACGTCGCGGTCGAAAACAAAATTCAACCCGGAAGTTCGCGAGAATATTTCGAAGACCTGGCGGATCGGCGTGTCCTTGAACTCGATCGTGATCGGCTTCTTGAGACCTGCCGACAACTCGGGATCAGAAACCGGCTTGGCCAGTTTCACATCGATCTCGTGGGCCAGCGCAATCGCACGCCGGTTGGCCGGATCTTCACTCAATATTTCGCGCAGCAGATACAACGACTTTTCAGGCTCGCCCGCGGTGAGAAGCCTTCTCGCCTCCGAATAGGCGCTTGCATGCCGCTTGGCCTGCTCCAGTTGCGCCAGACCTGCCAAGGCCCGCGGGTGGCCGGGCTCCATCAAGAGCACCCGCCGGTACCAAGCCTCGGCGGCCATCGCATCCCCCGCCCCGGCGACCCGCGCCGCGCTTTCCATCCAGCCGTTCATGGCCCGTTCGCGTGTCACCAGATACGTGCTTCGAAAACGCGCGTTGGTGGGCTCCAGACGAAGCGCCTCCTGAAAGCGCTCCATGCCTTTGTCGAAATCTCCGTTTTCGATCAAGGTCTCGCCTTCCCGATAGATCTGCTGGGCGGCACAACCAGCCAGGGCAAGCACGGCTACAACGGTGAGCAAGAGGTTTCGCAGCAAGATTCCAGGTACCTTCAGGAAAGGTAAGAGTATAGGTAACGCCACTGCGGGGCCGAGCCCGCTTCTCCGGGCGGCCTCGCGTAATGGGCTGGGACCTGTCCGCGGCGCGTACATCGTCAGTTGCCCTCGCCAATCACCAACGCCCGCTGTTGGCCCGTCGGCAAGTGCAGCATGGCCATGGACGGTGGCTTGATCAGGCTGACGCGCCAGGTTCCGTCAATGGTGTCGTTCTCCTTGACGATCAACGTGCGCTCCTGAAGCCCAAGGAAAACCTGCCAACGGCCATCCAGAAGCTGTTTTCCAAGAACAACGTAAGGCGGCGCCGGGGCTTCAGGTTTGGGTGGTACGGGCGGGGCTACCACAGCCACCGGAACCGGCTTGCGCCAACTGCGCACAACAAATGCGTCTTCAACACGCGCCACTACCACCCTGGGCTTCAATGCGGCGATCATGTCGGCAGTGCCCGGTACCTCCGCCCGGGTGTAGGAGCTGGGTGCCACCGCCGCGCCCGTTGGCCCGCCGGCAGCGCGCGACACTGCGGGCACCACCTCGGGAGTCTTGGGGTCATCGGTCAGCACCAGGACGGCCGTCACGGCAAGCACCCCTATCAGTAACACAAGCCGACGCCGGGAAACCCGTGCTGGACCGGCCGTCATCGCCGCATTTCCTTCAGAAAAAACACGAACCGCAGTTGCGCGTCAACCGTTTCGGAATTGATCACTTCGCGGCGGAAAGTCGCCTCCTTGAGCGCAACACCGGGCATGGCGCCCAAGGTATCGTCGACAAAATGCCGCACGTCCGGATAGGCTCCCTTGACGGGAATGCGCATTTCGAGCGTAACGAATCCATCGTCATGCCCGTCGCTGCGTTTGTAGTCAGCCTGCGCCAGGACCAGACCGCGCCGCACGGCATTGGCAAAAACCGTGTCGACCATATGGGGTATTTGGCCTTCGTCGGACACCACGGTCGTAAAGGCGTCGTAACGCCGCCTCAGAATCGCGGCGCGAGCGCTGTCGTCGGGAAGCGGCCCTGATGTACGCCCCGAAGCTTCGCCGGATCTGGCCGCCGGCTGCTCCAAAGCCAGCAAGGCTTCCAGGCGCGGTACCGCCACGCCGTGCAGCAAGCCCGCGGCAAGCAACAGCCCGGCGGCGATCCAATGCAAGGCCCCATAACGTAGATGGGCTAGCCCCAGCCAGAGTCGTAACGCGTTCAACGGACGTCCCCCCAGCGTGCAATTACCTCGAACCGGTAGGGCCGGTCCGGATCCTGCGAATTCAACTCGTGCTTGACCAGCAGGACGCCTGAACCAAAAGCACCCAACGCGCCAAGCCGCTCCACGAACGCCAACATGCTCGCTGCGTCACGCGCCTCGGCCACCATACGTACGGTCTGTGTTGCACCGTCTGGCTCCAGCGCCAGTAAAGCAACGTCCCTGGAGCGAAGCGATTCAACCTTGCCAAACAGATCGTTCCACGGAAAGTTGAGTGCATCGATTGCCTTGTTGATGGCTTTTACCTGATCGGGCGGCAGCGTAAACACAGGCTCAGACGGTTTCCGTGGCCGACTACTCACCATGCGCGCTGTCTCTTGCGCGGCTGCGGCCCGCACCGCGGCCAGCTGCTCCGAAGCCACGCCAAAGCGCCATATGCCCGATACACACGCCGCCACGCCCAGAACAAAAAGGACGAAGGACCACCACGGCGGATGCCGGCGCAAACTGCCGAACTCTATCCGCAGCGCTTTCATGGCGTTAGGCCCGCCAGCGCCATGCTGTATTCCGGCGTGGACCCGCCAGGCCAGAAGCCAAGTCCCAACGCCGCCTGCACGCCTTCATCCTCGATCCCGAGGCGCAGCCGCTCCCGCGCCACCAGAATTGCAGGCTCGTCATCCGCGGTGGCAGCCATGGTCCGCAGGCTTTCCCAACGCCCATGGCGGATGTTGCCTAGCGTCACCTGCCCGTCTGCGCGCGCGGCAACCCATGCACGGCCATCGATGCGCCGTCCGCACGCCCGCGTGGCGGCCACAAAAAACGGCACGATGGATATTTGCTTCATCCCGGCTTCCCCTGCTGCCTCCAGGCAAGCTGCCAACAACTGGCGAGGTAATGCACACGCGACACCTGCTGTAGCGCCAGGCGGCAAATCGAACACGATCCGCCAATCGTCCGCACGTTCACCAAACCGTGCCTCAAACAATGCGGCAACCATCATCCTGAGTTCCGCCACCCCCCGCACACCCGACATATTGTCAAAAACCAGGTAGCGTGCATAGTTGTCCGAAACCACAACATCGAGGCGCCTGGCGCCAAGGGGTTTGTCCACCAGCAGCGCGCGAAGTGACGGTACCGGCGACGCCTCCCCGGTCGACGCAAACACGGCCGACTCCTGGCGCAGCGTCGAAGTCCCGCGTCTGACTACCAGCGTGACGCGATCCGACTCAAGCCCTGCAAACGCGCAGTTACGCCGCCAGAGTGACACGAAGTACCTCCTCAAGGGTTGTGTCTCCCAGCGCAACCATATCCAGTGCAACCTCACGCAGGAACCGGGTGCCCTGCTTCTGCGCCTCAATCTTGATATCCCGAACCGGCCGCTGTCCGGCAATCATCTCGCGCAAGGTATCCGACATGGATACGACTTCCGCGATGGCCTTGCGCCCCTTGTACCCGGTTCCGCGGCAATCGCCACAACCGCGGCCCCGCCGCAGCCGGCCACCGGCGGTGTCATTTCGTGCTCCGCCAATCTCTGCTGCTTCTTCTTCGGTGGCCAGGTACTGCTCGGCACAATGGGGACAGTTTGTACGCAGCAGGCGTTGCGCCCATATGCCGTTGAGCGCGGAAGTCAGAGAATAAGGATCAACGCCCATGTACTTGAGCCGGCCGAACACGTCGAACGAATTGTTCGCATGGAGCGTGGAATAGACGCCGTGGCCTGTAAGAGCCGCCTGTATGGCCATTTCGGCGGTGTCGCGGTCACGGATCTCTCCTACCATGATCCGGTCCGGATCGTGCCGCAAAATGGAGCGCAATCCGGTGGCAAAAGTCAGCCCCTGCTTTTCGTTGACCGGTATCTGCTCCACATCTTCAAGCTCGTATTCGACCGGATCCTCGATCGTCAGAAAGTTGTCACGCCCCGTGTTGATTTCCGAAATTGCCGCGTAAAGGGTGGTCGTTTTGCCCGAGCCGGTTGGCCCGGTGACAAGCAGCATTCCGTAGGGCAGCCCGATCAGCTCTCTCAAACTCGCCAGCGTGCTGGCATTGAACCCCAAGTCGCCCAGATGCAAATGCCCGTCGGCGCCGACCACGGTTCGTTTGTCAAGAATACGCAGCACCGCCGCCTCGCCGTGAATGGTCGGCATGATGGAAACACGCACGTCAATATCGCGCCCATCGGAGCGCACCTGCAACTTCCCGTCCTGCGGCACCCGATGCTCATCAATATGCAGGCTCGCAAGCACCTTGAGCCGCGAAATCATCTGGTTTGCCAGGTCCACGCCGTCGATGTTTTTTACCGGAGCCAGCACACCATTGATACGGTATTTGATGGACATGCCGCGCGGGGCGCGGCGCAGGTGGACATCGCTGGCACCCTCCTTGAGTGCATCGTACAAGGTTGAGTTGACGATACGCACCGCCTGGCTTTCGTCCTGGTTGATGGACGACAGGGAAAGCACCTCGACTTCGCGCCGCTGCATGCCAGGCTCCGCGGACCCCGATTGCACATAGTCCATGGCGCGTACCGACGCCTCGTGTTTCATCAAATAGGCCTGTATATCGGCCCTGATCGCCAGGCACGCCCGAAAGCCACCCTGGGCGCGCGCACGCAACCAGTCGATCGCCGCATCGTCGAACGGATCGGCATAAACGCCTACCAGCCGGCCCGACGGTTCACGCAGCAGGACACAACTGCGCTCCAGCGCCTGCGCCAGCGGCAGCCGGTCGAACGCTGGCGGCAACTCCTCCATTTGCCACGTTTCCAGCACGGCCAGCCCGAAAAGCAGCCCCAGCGCCTCGACGAACTTTCGCGGCGCAAGACCACACGCGATCTCGACCTCATCGTGCAGGCCGCGGCCACTGACACGGGCCCGTTCCCGCGCCTCCCGCACCTGCCGCGCGGATATTTCGCGCCCGGCCACCAGCGATGGATCGGGCGCGTTCATTCGAAGCTTCCCGCCAAATCAAATATCGGCATGTACAGCAAAACCACGATCATCCCCACCACCAGACCGATGGCGGCCATGAGCAATGGCTCGAATATGCGCGTGAAGCGCTCTACCCACCGCGCAATCTCCGCGTCGTAATAACTTGCACTGCGGATCAACATTTCACCAAGATTGCCGGACCGTTCTCCCACACGCAAAAAGCGGTAGGCAACCGGGGCCGACAGTCCATGGGCCGCAAATGCAGCCGCCAGAGAGTCACCCGCCTCTACTTGTCGCGTGGCCGCGTCGAGCGCCAGTCTTTGCTGGCCGAACAAAGTATCGCGCGCCATGCGTAACGCCGGGATTACCGTGATACCGCCTTCCATCAGCATACCGAGCGTCATATAAAGCCGCGCCAGCGCATAAGTGCGTACCCGGCTTCCAAGACCCGGCACACGGGCCAGCAGCACCGCCACTCCTCCTGCTTGCCGCAGGCGCAAAACACCGCCGACCGCAAGCGCCAGCGCAAGACCCACGGTCGTGAGAACGAACCAGGTGTGCAGGGCAACCAGTTGACCCCACTGCAAAAGCAGCGCGGACATCCAAGGCAGTGGCCGCCCGGAGCTCTGGTACACCCCCGCGAATCGCGGCACCACAAATACCATCAGGAAAATACTTACCGCGGCTCCTGCACACAAGAGAATTGCCGGATAGATGGAACTCGTAATCAGGCGTCCGCGCAATGCATCCATACGGGTCTGGTAATCGATAAAGCGGCCAAGCGCCTGTGGCAGGTTGGAGGTTGACTCAGCGGCCCTGACCAGGCCAATATAAAGCGGCGAAAACAGGCCCGCGGAGTCTTCCAGCGCGCGGGAAAGACTATTGCCCTGAGCCACGGATTTGCGCAAACCCGCGACAACCGCACGATATCGTGGCGCCGACGCCTGCTCCGCAAGGGCTTCCAGCGCCTCGACCACCGACAAGCCAGCTTCAACCAGCGCCAAGAGCTCCTGGCTGAACAGCAACACGGAGAATCCGCGCTCCCCCCAAGCAAACAGGGCAGACGCGGAACTTGTGGGCGCGATGGCGACAGCCCGGATTGACTTTGCCGCGAGTTGTGCCCGTACATCCGCCTCGTTCACGCCGTCGACCATGAGCGAAACCATTCTGGTGGCGCCCCCGTCGCTACTTAGAGCGCGAACATCGAATTGCATCCAGTGTTTCCTGATGGCTAATAGACAATATCGGCATCCTCGGCCGCGCCTCCCGGTTTGCCGTCTTTCCCATAGGAGATGATTTCATATTCCCTGCTTGCGCCCGGAGATTTGTAAATATAGGGGCGCCCCCAAGGATCATCCGGCACCGATTTGCCCAAATAGGGGCCATGCCATTTCGGCTCGTTCGCAGGCGCAGTCGCCAACGCCGACAACCCTTGCTCGGTCGTTGGGTACCGGCCCACATCAATGCGATACGCATCAAGCGCCTTGCTGAAAGCGTCTACCTGCGCCCTTGCTACGGTTGCTTCGGACTTGCCCAGGTGGGACAACACGCGCGGCCCCACGTAGGCCGTGAGCAAACCAATGATCGCAACCACGACCAGCAGTTCGAGTAAGGTAAAACCAGCCTCGATACGCAACAACGGTGTCTCGAACAGACCCCGATGGACTGGCCTGACCGGGAATCTCGCGCACCCAATCGGCCCGGACACTGTCTGGACAGTCTGATCAAGCTTGACGGTGCGCCTAGGCAAATGCAAGCAAATGGTGAGCATGGTACGGAAGTGTAGCCATACTCCTTGGTACCAGGACCTGCGACTTAAGGGGCCACCTTACCCACGTGATCCCACGTGGCGCGCCCGCCATACAGAGTAAATGCGATGCCGCGCACAGTTTGTCCTTCCAGCGCAACTTGCGATGCTGGCACCTCCAGCCTCACCCATTGACCCGTCGTCGGCAACGCTCCCATCGGCCTGGCGCTGGCAGTGCCGCTCACACCCCAGTTAATCGGGTTCGAACTGCCCCAATACGCCCGGTGCTCCCAGCCGGCGCCATCAAACCACTGCAGCATTACCTCCGTTGGCGGATTAGCCGCATCCAAATACACGTAGGCAAATAACGTGTCGCCTGTGTTGACCGGAAAATTAGCCGAGCCGTTTGTGAAGTAATGCTGGTGCACTCCGCTAGCCAGCGCCGACTGGTGCGCCTGCGTCCCCGCAAACGGTACTGGGTTGGCCGTCACCCAACTCCATGGCTCGTTGCCTCCCAGCCCAACCCCCGCTGGCAGAGCATCTTGCAACCACACCGTCTCTACACCACTGCCCCCGCCGGCCGCCGTCACCGTTACCGTGCGTGTGGTCACGCCCGTGGCCCCCAGGTTGTCCGTCACCGTCAGCGTTACCGTGTAGGTCCCGGCCGCCGCGTAGGTCTTGCTCGTGCTCGACAGCGCCGCCCCGCTCACCACCGCCGAGCCATCCCCATAGTTCCAGCTGTAGTTCGCTAGCGTGCCGTCCGTGTCAGCACTGGCCGTGCCGTTCAAGGCCACCACGGCGCCTACCGTCACGCTCGATGGCGTGGCCGTGAAGCTGGCCGTCGGCGCTACGTTGGCCGCCGTCACCGTTACCGTGCGTGTGGTCACGCCCGTGGCCCCCAGGTTGTCCGTCACCGTCAGCGTTACCGTGTAGGTCCCGGCCGCCGCGTAGGTCTTGCTCGTGCTCGACAGCGCCGCTCCGCTCACCACCGCCGAGCCATCCCCATAGTTCCAGCTGTAGTTCGCCAGCGTGCCGTCCGTGTCAGCACTGGCCGTGCCGTTCAAGGCCACCACGGCGCCTACCGTCACGCTCGATGGCGTGGCCGTGAAGCTGGCCGTCGGCGCTACGTTGGCCGAGCGCAAGCACAGTTCCCAAATTTCCGTTGCAGGAGTCGCTCCCTGCTTATTGCCGTATACGAGGTAACCGCAATTGGTTGTTGACGCATAACCAACCTGCCCCAGATAAACACCACCAGGGTTAGGAGAGGGCATGGTCTGTTGAGTCCAAAGCTGCGTGCTTACGTCGAACGTCCACAAGTCGTTCAAGATCTCACCCCCCGTCCCGGACCCTCCATACAGGACCACCACGCGATTCAAACTGTCGAAGTACATCTGAGCTTGATCACGCGCCGGCGGACGAATCGCGCTACTCACATTGGACCAGCTATTTGTGTTGGCGTCATACAGCCAAGTGTCATCCAACTTGCCTTGATAGTTACATCGAGCTGGTTCATAACAGCGCCCACCAAAGAGCACAAAGCGGTCGCTTGCACTGTCATAGATAAATTGATTTGGAAATTGTCCTCGTGCCGGCGGCGACGTCGCCAGCCCCGCCGGAATGGCACGAGAATACGCTTGCGACGCAAGGTCAAGCCAGTAGACATCATTCAAGAAATCACCGCCGCCAAAGAGAACAACTCGGGTACCGTCAGCGGCAAAGCCGGCGCTGCGACGAGATGGCGGGATAAGGCCTGTGTATCCCCAGTAGGGGGTTGCCAACTTGTGGTAGCTTCCGGTAGCAAAGCTGTAAGACCATGTGCCGCTGCCAAAGTCAGCGAAAAGGTCATACGGTACGCCGGGCGCAATCGACATCGGCAACGCAAGATTGAGCGTTTTGGTCGCAGCAACATAGGATGTCACAAAAACCGAAGTGCCGCCAAAACGGACAGTCCAGTCTTTGTAATAGTCGTCAACGTCACTTGTGAGCGTCAAGTCGACAATCGCAGTCGAAGTAGTGCCTGCTCCAGCAATGCGACCTACTAGCTGGGTTGTGCCACACCTGTATCCACTACCCCCGTTGTAAATCCACAGCAAATCGTTATAAGCGTCATACGTCACACCGTTCTCGTCACTACCATTCGGACGCAAAAATGACGAATTGCCCGGACAATTGACCTGTGTGTCATAAGTAGTCCATGCCCCCGTCACTGGGTCAAGACCAACAACGTCATCCATGAAAATGGCACCCGAGCCACCCCACATAACTAGCTTGTTCTGCGATGCAGCCCAAGTCATGGAACTCCACCCGCGCCAAACTGGAGCGTTGGTAGTTGTCATCAGTCGCCAAGTGGTTGTCAGGTCCTCCGCAAAGGCACTGGTCGATGCGAGCCACAACAACATGAATGCGGCAACTGCTCGGACGTAGCAAAGCGCCTTGCCACACATGATCATAAGAATGCGCCACATACCCCCACCCAGTCCGCATGTTGGGAACTTAGCCAACTCATATTCATGTATGGGTTCCTGTTGCTTGGCAATAGGGACTGCCAATTGAATCGACCCGGAAGCGATACTGAGCATCACCGTTTGCATCTTCTTAATCCCATAGTTTTGCTACACGCGAACTTTGTTAGATACAAAGGCAAGATTCGCGCCGACATCCCTCGAAGCGCATAAACTATTGATTTATATGGAGAAATTATTTTTCATTAACACTTACGATCACTCTGTGATTTCCCGCTCGTAAGGTATTCCGACATAAGTTAACCTCTCCACGCGACAATTCCGGGCCGTCACTCAAACCCTCGAAACAAAAATCTGGGTGGCCCATCAGAGATCCCAGAAAGTCGTGAGAGCCTCGGGCGCAACCACTTTGCTTACCCGTCCGCGTGGTGTTCGGTCAAGTGCGAACTTTGCCTTTGCGAGGAGCACTAATAGTCAACTATGATCGTCGGAAACCGACCAACAAGGCAACGTGGTGAACTCTTCACAGCAATCGCAAGTAGATCTAACTGAGTACAGGAACCGTGCTTCTGAAAAGGCAAGGGTCGAGGATCTAATGCGCTTAGTCCCAAATGAAGGGACCTCCGTCTTGGACGTTGGCGCGCGAGATGGATTCATTTCTCGACTACTTGCGGAACGCTTCTCCACAGTTACGGCACTCGACCTTGAAAAGCCCGTAATCGAGCATGAACGAATACAGTGCGTAAAAGGTGACATTACGAAACTGGAATTTGCAAACGAGTCTTTCTATCTGGTTTTTTGTGCCGAGGTATTGGAGCACATACCACCGCATCTGCTGAAAACGGCGTGCGGCGAGTTGGCCCGTGTCTCAGGCGAGTATGTGCTAATCGGAGTGCCGTTCAAACAGGACATCCGTCTGGGTAGGACCACGTGTACCGCATGCCACAAACCGAACCCTCCATGGGGTCACGTTAATTCGTTTGACGAACGGCGACTGGCCGCATTGTTTCCCGAGTTCACTATTTCGGCGCAATCGTTTGTCGGCCAGACGAGCGCCCGGACCAACTGGTTTTCCAGCAAATTGATGGACTGGGGTGGCAATCCCTATGGCACCTACTCGCAGGATGAACCGTGCATCCATTGCGGCGCTAGTCTAAAAGATCGCCCTCAAAGAACTTTCTTGCAGAAAATTTTGACGAAGCTAGCTTATTTCGGCATGAGCGCTCAACAACCCTTTCTACGCTCTCATCCAAACTGGATTCATCTGCTGATGCGAAAGCGTACTAAATAGCAACCTTGCACTCCACTGCGCTGGCATCAGAAGTTGCGAGCAACTTCCAGGCCGCAAAGTCGAAATATTTTCATTTGAGGTGTCGCCTGCCCTTCGACCAGATCGTAAGGACTTCCTCTTGCAAAGGATGCCGGGTTAGCCGAATACCGGCCAAGAAGCCGGTCAACCCAGTCGTAAAGCCCAATAGCAGCGGGACCACTATGCGTTCGGGATATGGACCGTATGCCCATAAAACGAGTGCGGGTCCAAGCGCCGCCCAGAGCGCAACCAAAGCACTGCGGCGCAACATGCTTAAAAGGCTAGCCAAAGGCAGATCAAGCTGCCGAGACGTTACTCTCAACCACAGTACGGCTCCCAGCGCTGAGGATACGATCATCGCGATCCCCAGTTCTTTGAGGCCCAAAGCGGCGCCAAGAGCAACGAACACAACGCTCTGCAGCGCGCTGAAGAAAGTCACCCTGGCGATGGTTGAAACGGCTCCAGCGGACAACAACGCGGTCTGGCACAAGGCAGACGGAACACTGAACGCGGTAGCTACCGCCAACAGTCGGGCAAGATCAACTGCGGCATCCCATTGGCTTCCATACAAGGCGCGCACTAGGGGATGCGCAAGGCATACGACACCGAAACAAAATGACCAGCCAAACGCCGTAACGTAAGAAGTAGCTTTGAGAAAAGGGTCCACGTAATTGCCCCGCTCACGCGACTGGCTAGCGAACCATGGCAAACACACTGCGCCTACTGCATCAACAAATAACCGGTGAAACATCTGCACAAGGCCATTGGAGCGCGAATACAGGCCGGTCGCCGTAAGATCCTGAAGTTTTCCGAGAAACAGTTCTGGCGCACTACCAGACACGACGTTCATTACCGAACTAGCTGTGAGTCTGGAGCCAAAAGCCAGCACCCGCCGAATCTCTCCCAACCCAGGAAGCCACGGGAACGACTTTGGCCGAAAAAATACAGCCATTGCCGCGTTAACCGCGGTTGACATCAAGGAGCCAACGGCCAAACTGATGGGGCCGTAGCCTTTCCAGGCAAGGATGATTGCAGCCAATGCTCCGCAGAGACCCGAGGTGAAGCGCATCAAAGCCACGCTCTCAAAACGCATCTCTCGCATCAGCCAAGCATAGGTGAGTGAGCCAAAGGGATTGATGGCGTAGTTCAATGCAACCACCAGCATGATGTCAAACATGCGAGGTTCTCTATAAAACACCGCGACGGGATAACTCGCCAGCAGTACTACACCAGCAAGTCCAATACCCAACCCCAATTGGACCGCCCACACGGCTCTGATGCGTTCAAAGGTAAGCTCTTTTTCTTGGACTAGGTATTGGCCTGCACCCATGTCCCGGACAGTCGAAACAAACATCAAGAGCACCATCACAACGGAAAAAATGCCAATTTCCGTCGGAGTCAGTAGTCGAGCGACGACCATTGAAGAAAGTACCGAAATTGCCAGACTGGCGTAACGGTCAAGAAAGGAAAAAACTAGCGCTCTGCGGGTTGACATCAAATCCCGGACTGTACGCCAGCGCCTTCGTTCACCAGGCTTATCTGGTTCATCAGAACGACCAAGGCTTTTGATCGGCTGCGCCGTGACGCCCGTTCGACCGCCAAGGCTTGCGGCAGTCGAGCCTTGCCTGCTCGCCAATCATTTACCAGCGGGGGCAATATTCCTGCGATCTCGTCCACTGAATCAAGCCGCGCCAGGTCATTCAATCCAGCATTGCTGAGGACTCCAGCGGTATCTCCCTGCGGGTCGGTCAGTGCCAGGATGGGTCTTCCAGCCCGCAGATATTCGTAAATCTTGGCGGGAATCTGCGCGTTGCAGTTGCTGGCCTGCATGACCAGGAGCGCGTCCACCGCCATCATTTCACCCAAAGCTTCGCGGTACGGAATCGGCGGACACAGTTCGATGAAGTCCTGAGCGCCGTGGGTTTCGGCCAATCCCCGCAGCAGTTCATCATGCCCCGAGGCGCGAAAGCGGATGCGCAAATCGCCCGGGCCCAAAATACCCTTCATCTTCAACTGGCCAAGCGCCATGAACAATTGGGTCGGATCGCGCTCCGAAGGGTAAACAACACCGCTGTGCAGCATCAGAAGCGGCCTCGCCCCAGAGTCAACGCCACTGGGTTGCGGTGCCGTCGCGGCTGAAAAGCTCTCTTCGTCATAACCATTCTCCAGCACCACAATCCGGTCGGCTGCCGACGGGTAGCGTTGCCGATACATGTTTGCGGCGCCGGGCGTCGTAAACACACAGAAACGGGCGTGCTGGACGGCGTCCGACTCTATATCCCTATAACTCGCCCAGGTGCGCGGATCTGCCGGGTAGCCATCCTGCGCCATCGGGTCACGAAAATCCGCGACCCAGGGGATGCCCGTTTTGCGATGCAATGCGGAACCGATGAGATGGGCGGTAGCTATGGGATAGGTGGACCATATGGCGTCGGGAGCAAACTCGCGGACCAGTTTGAGCCCTTCGCGCACGGCGGCGAACTTCCAACTGATCCAACGATCCGGCCGTGCCATGGAGGCGAGGTAACGCCCTCCGATATTCAGGTGGCGCGCCGTGTCCAGCGCAAAAGCGCGACGCACTACGGTCCCACTCGGTACATCCGCCAGCAGGTCGTCACTGGTTCTCTCGTACGCACGGGGATGCGCGCTCAACACCAGGGGCTGCCACCCCAGCGAAGGCAGGTGCTGCACGAAACGCAAGGTACGTTGTATGCCACTGCTGCCTGCCAAAGGCGGAAAATGGTAGGCAATCATCAGGACTCGTTTCACGCATGCTCCAAGTTTGCTCTCCTAGGTTTACAGGTTGACGCGTGGTACAAAGTGCCCCGGGGCAACGATATTCAGACAAGGCCGTGGAAGGACGAAAGGACGCAATGGCAGAGTATGCACAAGCAGGCCGGCTCGTGGCCCCGGGCCAACGATCCATCTACAGGTTTTTGCTCTTTTCGGTACTCTCTTTGACCCTGTTGGGCACCGGCCTGACCTTGACCCTGCATTACCCCATTGCGCCTGTCTTGGCCACAAGTGTATTTCTAGTTGCGTGTGCCGCCTTTTTGCTGTGGGCCGATATATGGCTGCTGCTTCTGCCCGCTTTGTTGCCGCTGATGGGCTTTGCCCCCTGGACCGGCTGGATCACCTTTGAAGAGCTGGATCTGCTGGTTCTTGCCATCGGGGCCGGCGCTTACGCTGGTTTTGCATGGCAGCAAACCACAAGCCACCCAGATGGTGCACACCGACCAGGCAGTAGCGGCAGGTCGGTGCTTGCGTGGCTTTTGAGGTGGTTGTTCGCAGCCTCCACGGTATTCGCGATGCTCCGGGGAATTTCGGATGCCGGGGGCTTCAGCTTTGACTGGTTTCAAGGTTATCTCGAGCCCATGAACAGCGTGCGGCTGGCCAAGAGTTTTTTTGAAGCCCTGCTCCTTGCCTCGCTTTGGCGGCTGGTGAATATGCAACGCCCCGAGCGGGCACGGGAACTTCTCTGCCACGGCCTGATGCTGGGCATGGCCGCAGCTGCGCTGACCACCTTGTGGGAGCGTGCGGCGTTCCCTGGTTTGCTGAATTTTTCTTCCGATTACCGGACCACAGGACTGTTCTGGGAAATGCATGTTGGCGGCGCAGCGCTGGACGGTTTCCTGGCGTTGACCATGCCGTTCGCAGTGCGTGCCTTGCTGCTGGCAAGAACACCCGCCAGCTGGAGTCTGAAGGCGGTGGTGCTGGCCCTTGCGGCATATGCGTGCCTGACCACTTTTTCACGGGGCGTTTATGTGGCGATACCGGTGGGCATCGCCGTATTTGCGGGCTTGCACACGTGGCAACAACGGCGGCAAGCGCGGGCAACCGCGCCCCGCCACGGGGAGTCACTCACGAAGGTTCATCTTGGGGCTGCACTGCTGTTAACGGTCGGGTTTGCCGCAGGCGCGGCATGGATATTCCAGACCAGTGGTTATCGGGGCATGGCCGCACTTTTAGCCGTATCGGCCCTGATGTTGCCACTGGCACCGGTGCTGCGCGGCTTCCGAATCGGCGATTGGCTGGCAGGCATGGTGCTGGGCACGAGCCTGGCCCTGCTGGCGTATGCGATTGCTTGGCTGGTGCCGAAGGGCGCTTATGTCGCGTGGTCGTTGGCTACTGTGCTGACGGTGTGCATCCTGGTACTTTTGCGGCGGGATAAACGGTCCAGCCAGCTCCAGCGGGCGACGGCATTGGCGGGCTTTCTGACCATGCTGGCCGGCACCGCCCTGGTGGCGCAGCATTGGGGGGAAGGCCCCGGACTGCAACACGCCGTGCCTGTGTTGCTGGCCATATTGGGCGTCTGTGTCGTCTCAGGCGTGTCCCGCAAACCGCTCTGGCCCGATGCAGCGCGCTGGCAAGCCACAACAACAGGCAGCATGGCACTGGCCGGCGCAATCATCGGGGTTTTCGGGGGCGGCGTTTACATGGGAGACCGGTTTTCCACCGGCGAGCGCGACCTCAATGACCGGTTGGCTCACTGGCAGCTGGGGCGCGACATGCTGCGCACGCAGGAGGAATGGATGCTGGGCAAGGGTCTGGGGCGTTTTGCGGCCAACTACTCCCTGATCGGTGATCCACTGGGGCATCCAGGCGACTACCGCGTAAGACGCGATGCCGGCAATAACTATCTCACGCTTACAGGCGGCCTGCACGTCAACGGATGGGGTGAAATGTTTCGCGTGACGCAACGGGTGTCGGAGTCCACGCGGCCCGTCAGGATTCTGGCCCAGGTACGCACCGCCAAAGATATCGCTTTGAGTTTTGAAATCTGCGAAAAACACCTGCTTTACAGCGAAGGCTGTCTGAAGAAAGAGGTAGGTGTCGTCGCCGCACCCGGCAAATGGCAGAGCGTGGATGCGGAGCTTCAGGGTGACGTAGTGTCGCGGGGCCCCTGGTATGCGCCCAGGCTGCTCGCATTTTCCGTAGCGATGGAAACGCCTGGCGGCATTGCCGATCTGGACCAAATGAGGCTTGTGGAGGCCGACGGACACGATCTTCTGACCAACGGCAATTTTTCCGGCGACATGGCGCACTGGTTTTTTTCCAGCGACAAGTACCACCTGCCATGGCACATGAAGAATATTTTCATGCATGTGCTGTTCGACCAGGGTATCGCCGGCTTGGCCCTGTGGATATTGCTGGTGGGCAGTGCCCTGATGCGCCTCACCGTTGGCAAGGGGCGTTCGCATGGATTGGCGCCCGTTTTGACTGCCAGTCTTGCCGGATTCATCACGGTGGGACTCTTTGACAGCCTGCTTGACGTCCCGCGTGACGCCACGCTGTTTTATTTCATGGCCCTGCTCGGACTTGGCCTCAAAGCTCCACGCCAGCGCAACGCGACGTTCGGGCCAGCTGCGGCTGCAGTCATCGGGGAAGCCAAGTCCAACCCGAAAGAGCAAGCGCCCCGCACTGGCATGACGCGCTGGATCACCCGACTGTTCCTGCTGCTTTTGCTCGTAGGCCTTCTGGCCGTGGGCGGCGCGGGGCTGGTGGTCTTTCCCGAAGGGCGGTCATTCGGTGACCTTGCCCGGCTCACGCCGGCCGAGTCCATCCGCCACGCCAAGTCATCGCTGACCGAGCATGACGTGCTAGCGACCGCCCTGCTCCCCCCATTGGAGTTGCTCCAGTCGGCGATCGAACGCCCGCCTCCTTCGGGGCCACTTCCGACACTGGGCAAAGGTCAGCAAGCGCAGGCCCTGCCGCCACAGCAATACGGCGCCACGGGCGAGCCGGTGCCGCTGGGGACGGCGGCACCCGCCGCGTCAATTGTTCCGGCGCGACTGAGGGTTGCCTCCGCAACCCAGCTTGCCCGGGCAGTCGAACAAGCCGTGGCCGGTCAGGTGATCGAGATTGAGCCAGGGCGCTACCGGATCAGCCATCCCGTAGGTACGCTGGGCCCCGGGACTGCCATGCAACCTATTACCGTACGTGCCGGCAAACCAGGGGACGTATGGATTGAATTCGATACCCTGGAAGGCTTCAAGGTGACCCAACCCTACTGGGCGTTTGAAAACCTGAACATCCGCGGCGTGTGTGCCAAGGACCACGACTGTGAGCATGCCTTCCATGTAGTTGGTGCCGCGCGAAACGTGGTTCTGCGCAATAACCGCATAGAAGACTTCAACGCGCACATCAAGGTTAACGGTGAAAACGGGCAATGGCCTGACAGTGGCCTGGTGCAATTCAACACGCTGACCAATCTACACCCGCGCACTACGGACAGGTCGGTAGCGCCTTTTGATCTGGTGGCTGCCAGCGGTTGGCAGGTCGCTGACAATCTGGTGAGCGACTTTGCGGGTGCCGGTGGCAACCAGGTTGCCTATGGCATGTACATGAAAGGGGCTGGAACATTCGGACGCATTGAGCGCAATGTGATCATTTGCAGCTCCCGCGACATTTCCGCCCCGGGGAGTCGCATTGGATTGTCCTGGGGCGGTGGACTCACCGGGGGCAGTTATTGCCGGGACGGAACGTGTGCCGCCGAACACACTGGTGGATTGGCCGCCAACAATGTGATCGCCCATTGCAATGATGCCGGCATCGACACCAACCATGGCCGGCAGATCACCCTTGCGCACAACACCCTGATCAATACGGCTGGCATCCTGGTCCGGGGTCGGTCCGAGGACGTCAACATCTACGCCAATTTGCTCGAAGGGCGAATCCGGTCACGGGATGGTGTGTCGGTGACGCAAAACCTGAACGATGTTGTGGTGATGACCAGGGTTTTCCAGGATCCGGACAAATTGCGGCTGGATCGCAA
>JANLPN010000049.1:0-2534 GCA_031367285.1 Betaproteobacteria bacterium
GCGGTGGCGCCGGCCCATATCGATCTGGGCGCCTTCAATACCGGCGACTACGCGCGGGCGGCGAACGCCAAGAACGACTACGAAAACATCTCCTGGGTGCTCTACCCGAACGACAGCACACCGGCCGGGCGCGAACTGCGCTTGAAGCAGGAATACTTTTTCGTCGCCGCGTCGATCCAGGATCTGCTGGCACGCCACCTGGACGAAAACCCGAGCCTGGACAACCTGGCCGACAAGGTAGCGATCCACCTTAACGACACCCATCCGGCCATCGGCGTGGCCGAGCTGATGCGGGTACTGTGCGACGAAAAAGGCATGGGCTGGGCCGCTGCCTGGGCGATCTGCACCAAAACCTTCTCCTATACCAACCACACGCTGATGCCCGAGGCGCTGGAGACCTGGTCGGTGGCCTTGATGCAGCATGTATTGCCGCGCCATCTGGAGATCATCTTTCGCATCAACAAGGAGTTCCTGGAATTCGCGGCCGCGCGCAAACCGGGCGACAACGGGTTCCTGGCGCGCCTCTCGCTGATCGACGAGCAGGGCGAACGCCGTGTGCGCATGGCCAATCTGTCCATTGTGGGCAGCCACACGGTCAACGGTGTATCGGCCCTGCACTCCGACTTGCTGGTGCAAACCATTTTTGCGGATTTCGCGGCCTTGTGGCCGGAGCGTTTCACCAACATGACCAATGGCGTCACGCCCCGACGCTGGTTGTCGCAGGCCAACCCGGGCCTGGCCAGCCTGCTCGACGGCACGCTGGGCACCGGCTGGCGGCTCGACCTGGACCAGTTGCAACGCCTGCGCGAGTTTGCGCATGACGCGGCTTTCACGACACGCTTCACGGCCATCAAACACGCCAACAAGTCGCGCCTGGCGGCCTACATCCAGCATGCCGCGGGTGTGGCGGTCAACCCGCGCAGCCTGTTCGACGTGCAGGTAAAACGCATCCACGAATACAAGCGCCAGTTGCTCAACGTGCTGCATGTGGTCACGCGTTACCAGGCCATCCTGGCCAACCCGCAGGCCGACTGGGTGCCACGCACCGTGATATTTGCCGGCAAGGCGGCATCGTCTTACACCACGGCCAAGTCCATCATCCGGCTGATCCATGACGTGGGCGCCGTCATCAACCACGACCCGCGCATCGGCGACAAGCTCAAACTCGTGTTCATCCCCAACTACGGCGTGTCGGTGGCCGAGACCATCATGCCCGGCGCCGACCTGTCGGAGCAGATATCCACCGCCGGCACCGAAGCCTCGGGCACCGGCAACATGAAACTGGCGCTGAACGGCGCGCTGACCATCGGCACCGACGACGGCGCCAATATCGAGATCCGCCAGAACGTGGGCGACGACAACATCTTTATCTTCGGCCTGAGCACGGCCGAAGTACGCGCCCTGCGCCAGAGCGGCTACCAGCCCATGCGCTACTACGAAACATTGCCGGCCCTGCGCGCCGTGCTGGACGCGATTGCCGGCGATACGTTCTCCAAACAGGAGCCCGGCCGCTACCGGGCACTGGTTGACTCCCTGTTGTGGGGCGGCGACCATTACATGCTGCTGGCCGACTACGAGTCGTATGTGGCGGCGCAGGCACGGGTCGATGACCTGTACCGCCGGCCGGCCGACTGGTGTGCCAAGGCGATTGCCAACGTGGCCGGCATGGGCCCGTTCTCGGCCGACCGCACCATCCGGGCCTACGCCGCCAACATCTGGCAGGTGGCCCCCCAGACGGACTGATTGCATCGGCCCGCGATCACGACCAGAAAGATGACCCGCCCATGGTGCCTGTACACGACATCGCGCTGATCCGCAGCGCCAGCCATGGTGATCCTTTTTCGGTGCTGGGCCCGCACCGCACGGGAAACGGGCGCACCTCGGTGCGCGCTTTTCTTCCCGGCGCGGAGCAGGTGCTGGTGGTTGCCACCGCGTCGCAGCGGGTACTCGCCACGCTCGCCATACGGCACGAGGACGGATTTTTCGAGCGGGTGCTGACTTCGGCGCTCAAGCTGCCGTACCAGTTGCATGTGCGCTGGCAGGATGGCAGCGAGGCGGTGATGGAAGACCCGTACCGGTTTGGCCCGGTGCTGGGCGAGATGGATGTGTGGCTGCTTTCCGAGGGTACCCACCTGCGCCCGTTCGAAGTCATGGGCGCCCGACTGGCCACCATGGAAGGCATTGCCGGAACCAGCTTTGTGGTCTGGGCGCCCAATGCGTCGCGCGTGAGTGTGGTGGGCGATTTCAATTTCTGGGACGGCCGCCGCAACCCGATGCGGCTGCGCCGTGAGTGCGGCGTATGGGAGATATTCCTGCCCGGTGTGCGGGAGGGGGCGCGCTACAAGTTCGAACTGCGCGCACAGGACGGGCAGGTGTTGCCGCAGCGCGCCGACCCCTACGCGTTTTGCGCCGAACTGCGCCCGGCCACGGCCAGCATCGTGGCCGAATTGCCGCTGACGGTGGTGCCGTCCATGCAGCGCCGTGCCGCCAATGCGCTGGACGCACCCATGAGCATCTACGAAGTGCACCTGGGT
>JANLPN010000053.1:0-19303 GCA_031367285.1 Betaproteobacteria bacterium
GTGTCTTGCCGGTGATGATGTCCATCATGGTGGTCTTGCCGGCGCCATTGGGCCCGATGATGCAACGCAACTCCCCCGGAGCGATATCGAGCGACAACTTGTTGATGGCCTTGAAGCCGTCAAAACTCACGCTCACGTCTTCCAGGTACAGGATGCGGCCATGGGTCACATCCACTTCGCCATCGGCTGCCGCAACACGCGAAAAGCCCGCCGCGCGTCCACCCGACTCGGTCTTGCCACTGCCCTCTGGCGCAGTGCGTTTCTCCAGCCTGCGCGCGCCCTCTTCCATCAGCTCCGGGGTCATTTTTTCGCCCCCTTCAGCTTCTTGGCCAGCCCGACAATCCCATTGGGCAGGAACAGCGTGACGGCAATAAACAGCGCACCCAGGAAGTAGAGCCAGAATTCCGGGTAGGCCACCGTGAGCCAGCTCTTGGCGCCATTGACGACAAACGCGCCGACGATAGGCCCGAGCAGCGTGGCGCGCCCGCCTACCGCGGCCCAGATCGCGATCTCGATCGAATTGGCCGGGCTCATTTCACTTGGGTTGATGATGCCCACCTGCGGCACGTACAGCGCACCGGCCACACCACACATGATGGCCGAGATGGTCCAGATGGTGAGTTTGTAGCCTACCGGCGAATAGCCGGAAAACATGACCCGGGTCTCGGCGTCACGGATGGCCTGCAACACGCGGCCGAACTTGGCGCCCACCATCCAGCGAGCGAACAGGAAGAATCCGAGCAGGGTGAGGCCAGTCAACACAAACAACAACATGCGCATGGACGGCGTGGCGATTGGTATGCCCAGGATGCGTTTGAAGTCGGTAAACCCGTTGTTGCCGCCAAAGCCGGTCTCGTTTCGGAAGAACAGCAACATGGCCGCAAACGTCATCGCCTGCGTGATGATGGAAAAGTACACGCCCTTGATGCGCGAGCGGAACGCAAAGAACCCGAACACAAACGCCACCACCCCGGGCACCACGACGATCAGGATCAGCGTAGCGATGAAACTGTCGCTGAAGGTCCAGTGCCAGGGCAAAGTCTTCCAGTCCAGAAACACCATGAAGTCCGGCAGATCACTTTTGTAGTTGCCGTCGCGCCCGATCTGGCGCATCAGGTACATACCCATGGCGTAGCCGCCCAGCGCGAAGAACAGGCCGTGTCCCAGGCTCAGGATGCCGGTGTAGCCCCAGATCAGGTCCATGGCCAGCGCACAGATCGCGTAACACATGATCTTGCCGACCAGCGCCACGGCGTAGTCGCTCATATGGAAGGCGCTGCCGGCCGGCAGTACCAGATTGAGCAGGGGTGCCACCGCGCAAACCACAAGCAAGGCGACGATAAACGCCGACCAGCCTGCACCAGTTAGCAGCGGCGCTTTTACGGGAAGTTCAAGCGCTGGCATGGAGCTCATGCCTCGGCGCTCCGGCCCTTCATCGCAAAAATGCCCTGCGGACGTTTCTGGATAAAGATGATGATGAACACCAACACGCATATCTTGGCCAGCACGGCGCCGGTAATGCCTTCAAGAAACTTGTTCAAAATACCCAGGCCCAGCGCGGCGTACACCGTACCGGCCAGCTGCCCCACGCCACCCAGCACCACCACCAGGAACGCGTCCACAATGTAGCTCTGCCCCAGGTCGGGCCCCACATTGCCGATCTGGCTCAGGGCGCAGCCGGCCAGGCCGGCAATGCCCGAACCCAGCGAGAACGCGTAGGTGTCGATGCGCGCGGTGTTCACGCCCATACACGAGGCGATGGGCCGGTTCTGCGTGACGCCGCGCACGAACAAGCCCAGGCGCGTCTTGCCGATCAGAAATGCGACGCCCAGCAACACCAGCAGCGCAAACACGATGATGCAGATCCGGTTCCACGGCAACGCCACATTGCCGAGCATGGTGAAGCCGCCACTCATCCAGGACGGGTTCTCCACGCCCACGTTCTGGGCACCGAAGAACGAGCGCACCAGTTGCTGCAGCATCAGGCTGATACCCCAGGTGGCCAGCAGCGTCTCCAGCGGGCGGCCGTACAGAAAGCGAATGACGCCGCGCTCCAGCGCCGCGCCCACCAGCGCCGACGCCATGAACGCGACCGGGATCGATGCCACCAGGTACCAGCCAAACATGGCTTCGGGCAGGTATTTCTGGAACAGGCCCTGCACCACGTAGGTGGCGTAGGCGCCGATCATCATGAGTTCGCCGTGCGCCATGTTGATCACACCCATCAGGCCGTAGGTGATGGCCAGGCCGAGCGCGGCCAGCAGCAACACCGAGCCTAGGCTGATGCCGCTGAAGATGGCGTTAATGCGGTCGCCCCATACCAGGCGGCTGTCAATGCTGGTAATGGCAGCCTGCATGGCGGCGCGCACCTTGGGCTCTTTCTCGTCGGCCAGCCGCTCGTTGAGCATGAGCTTCACTTCAGGGCTGCTGCTGCTGGCGAGCAGTTGCGCCGCTTCGAGCCGGCGCGCCACGTCGTCGCTGCCCAGCAGGCTGCCGGCGCGCACGCGTTCCAACCGCTCGCGCAACAATGGCACGGTCTCAGCGGCCAGCGCCTTTTCCACCAAGGGCAGCAAGGCGGGCACCGGCTCGCCCAGCAAGGCCTGGATGGCCTTGGCCCGCACTTTTTCGTCAGTGTTTACCAACTGCATCGCCGCCAGCGCGGCATCCAGCGCACCCCGCATCTGGTTGTTGTTGACCACGTCTTCGGCGTCCGCGGGCAGCGGCAGCTCGGCGCCCGTCACCGGGTCGAAGCCTTTGCTGTCGCGCACGACGATCACGCGTTCACCGGCGATCTTGACCGCATCCTCCGACATCGCCTGGATGTAGGCGACGGTCTTGTCATCGGCGTTGATCAGTGCCTTGTTCAAGGCTTCGATACGTGCCTCGCCTTCGCCAGTCGCAATGGCTTTGGCCTCAACAGCCGTCAGGGAATAAGCATGCCCGGCAATCAACAGACCGGCGGCCAGCAAGAGACTTCGAATCAGCATAGATAGAACCTGTAGGGTGGGCACCGGGACCGATGCCCACGCTGCAACGCCTTCGAGCCGTGATTGGCGCGAAGAAAGGCATAAGCGTAACGAGCGGCCCGAGGTGATGGGCGAGGAGCGGACGCGTACTTCAGGTACGCAGAGCACCGCAACCCATCAGATCGGGCTGCGCAGTAGCTTAGGACTTCTTCGCCGGCTCATCCGGTTTCTTGTCGTTGCCTTCGATGTACGGGCTCCACGGTTTGGCCTTTACCGGGCCGGGCGTCTTCCATACCACGTTGAACTGGCCGTCGGCCTTGACTTCGCCAATGAACACTGACTTGTGCAGGTGGTGGTTCTTGGGGTCCATCATGGAGACTATGCCCGACGGCGCCTTGAAGGTCTGGCCGGCCATGGCCGCGATGACCTTGTCGGTATCGGTGGACTTGGCTTTTTCAACCGCCTGTTTCCACATGTTGATGCCGATGTAGGTGGCTTCCATCGGGTCGTTGGTCAGAGGTTTGTCCGCGCCGGGCAACTTCTTGTCCTTGGCGTAGGCCGACCACTTCTTGATGAACTCGGTGTTGGCCGGGTTCTTGATCGACATAAAGTAGTTCCATGCGGCCAGATGGCCTACCAGCGGCTTGGTGTCCACGCCGCGCAGCTCTTCCTCGCCGACCGAGAACGCAACCACGGGCACGTCCTTGGCTTTCAGGCCGGCGTTGCCGAGTTCCTTGTAGAAAGGCACGTTGGAGTCACCGTTGATGGTGGACACCACGGCGGTCTTGCCACCGGCCGAGAACTTCTTGACGTCGGCCACGATGGTCTGGTAATCCGAGTGACCGAACGGGGTGTATTTCTCGTCGATGTCGCTGTCTTTCACGCCCTTGCTCTTGAGGTAGGCGCGCAGAATCTTGTTGGTGGTACGCGGGTACACATAGTCGGTGCCCAGCAGCACCCAGCGCTTGGCGCCGCCGCCTTCCTTGCTCATCAGGTAGTCCACCGCGGGGATCGCTTGCTGGTTGGGCGCGGCGCCGGTGTAGAACACGTTCTTGGACAGCTCCTCACCTTCGTACTGCACCGGGTAGAACAACAGGCCGTTCATTTCTTCCACCACTGGCAGTACCGACTTGCGCGACACCGAGGTCCAGCAGCCGAAAATCACGGCGACCTTGTCCTGGCCCAGCAGCTGTTTGGTCTTCTCGGCGAACAGCGGCCAGTTGGAGGCTGGGTCCACAACCACGGGCTCCAGCTTCTTGCCCAGCACGCCGCCCTTGGCGTTGATTTCGTCAATCGCCATCAGCACGGTGTCTTTCAACACGGTTTCCGAAATGGCCATGGTGCCCGAGAGGCTGTGCAGGATGCCAACCTTGATCGTGCCGCCCGATTGGGCGTGGGCCGGCAGCACGGAAATGCCTGCCAGAGCGACGGCGGTGGTAAGCGCCTTGAGGGTAAAACGACGTTGCATAGATGCTTCTCCAGTTGTAAATAAGCTTTGTCGCCGGGCACCGACCTGAAAGACAGGCCCTTGCACAGCGATGGAGCCACTGTAGGGACGCGGGCGGGATGAGGGAATACGCCGTGTGGCGTATGGCGCAACCGGGAACGTCCACAATAGCCAAGCTGTTAGCCAACCTATCTGCCCGTGCCAGGAAGTGCCCATGCCCGAAGCCAAAGTCCCGTACCAGTCCGCGCTCGACCACGCCATGCTGTCCGCCCAATGGGCCGGCATACGCCATTCGCGCGAAACCACCACCCAGCGCGTGGTGCGCAATGACCGGCCCGAAACCAACCAGAGTGCGCTGGAAGAAGGCGCCATGTGCGAAGTGCTGGTGGACGGGCATTTCGGGTATGCGGCCACGGCCGATCTGAGCATCACCGGCCTGCAACGTGCCTTTGACCGCGCCATCGCAACCACACGCGCCACCAGCCCGCACAAGCTCCACACCTTCAGCGCCGGCCAGCGGCCGCGCGCAACCGGTACTTACCGCAGCCCGCGCCACCGCGATCTGGACACTACCGGCCAGGCGGAAATCACCGACTGCCTGCTGGCCGCAACAAAGGCCATGAAGTTGTCGGAGCTGGTGGTCAACCGCAGTGCAAGCGCCATGCTGGTTCAGACGCAGATTGACTTCTTTTCGTCGAACGGCAGCGATACGCGCCAGGGCTTCGACATGCTGGATGTCACGCTGGCCGCAACTGCGGCACAAGGCCTTCAGTCCCAGACCCGCACCTGGTCGCGCACCGGTCAATTTGGCGGTGAAGTTTTTGACCGCGCCCTGTTCGGACAACAGGCCCAACGGACGGCACAGGAGGCGCTGGAGTTGCTGGCCGCCGACAACTGCCCCAGCGGCTGCATGGACCTGGTCCTGATGCCCGACCAGATGATGTTGCAAATCCACGAGTCGATTGGCCACCCGCTGGAGCTGGACCGCATCCTCGGTGACGAGCGCAACTACGCCGGCTGGAGCTTCGTCCGGCAGGAGGACTTCGGGCAACTGCAATACGGCTCGCCGCTCATGAACGTGTCTTTCGACCCCACCATGGCGCATGAATTCGCGAGTTATGCCTTTGACGATGGCGGCAACCCTGCCACCAGAGAGTTGCTGATCCAGAACGGGGTTCTCGTGCGTGGCCTGGGCTCACTCGAATCGCAGGCGCGCTCGGGCCTGGCTGGAGTCGCCAACTTCCGTTCGTCGTCCTGGAACCGGGCGCCGATTGACCGCATGGCCAATATCAACCTGGAACCGGGCGATGCATCGCTGGAGGATCTGATTGGCCAGGTGGAACACGGCGTGCTCATGTCCACCAACCGTTCCTGGTCCATCGACGACTACCGCAACAAATTCCAGTTTGGCTGCGAGCGCGGCCAGTTGATCGAGAACGGCAAACTGGGCCGCGTGGTGCGCAATCCCAACTACCGTGGTGTCACGGTCGACTTCTGGAACCGTCTTGCCGGTGTGGGCCGCGAGCAGGCCAGCTACGGCACGTCCTTTTGCGGCAAAGGCGAACCCAGCCAGGTAATACGCGTTGGCCACGCGTCCCCGCCCTGCCTGTTTCGCGGCGTGGAGGTATTTGGGGGCCAGTCATGAGCCGCCGGGCCGTTCCCAAGGCGCATAGCACCGCAATGCGCAGCATGGAGGTGTTCCGATGAGCTTTGATTTCATGACCCGCATACGCATCCATTTCGACGCCTTGTGTGCCGGCGTGCTGGCCCAACTGCGGCCGGGCGAGGAAGCCACGATCAATATCGCTGCTGAAGAAACGCTGTTCATACGCTTCAACGGCAACCGCGTGCGGCAGAACACCGATGTGGAGCAGATAACAATTTCGCTGCGCCTGCAGGGTGCCGGCCGCACGGTGGAGAAAGGCCGGACGCTGGCGGGAGTGCCCGATACCGACCACGCCGCGTTGGCGCGGCTGTTGGAGCATTGCCGCTTCGAACTTGCGCTGCTGCCGTTGGACCCCAACCAGGTAGCGATTGAGAACAATGGCTCCAGCAGCGAAGAGTTCAGAGGCGCCTTGCTGGCGGCGCAGGAGGTGGTGCGCGCCGTGGCCGGTACGGCCCAGGGTTGCGATCTGGCCGGTCTCTACGCGGCTGGGCAGATCGTCCGGGCAAACAGAAACTCAAAAGGCCAGAGCCACTGGTTCGCCACCGAAACTTTCTTCCTCGACTATTCGCTCTACAACGGACCGCAGGCAGCCAAAGGCTGTTACGCCGGATCGCGCTGGAACGCCGCGGACTGGTCCGCCAACCTGGAGCGCACCCGCACGCTGCTTGCCCTGCTGGCCAGGCCCCAACAGGATGTGAAGCCAGGCCGGTACCGCACCTACCTGGCGCCACGCGCATTTTCAGACCTGATCGGCATGCTGGGCTGGAACGCCTTGTCCGCCGGCGCGTGGAAGCAGGGACGCAGCCCGTTCAAGCGGCTGGCGGAAAAAGAGGCGCGTCTGTCGCCGCTGTTGGGTATTGGCGAGAACTTTGCGCTGGGCCTGGCGCCACGTTTCAATGGCCTGGGGGAGATGTCCGAAACAAGCCTGCCGTTGATCCACGCGGGCGAACTGCAAACCCTGTTGGTGAGTTCTCGCACGGCCAAGGAATACGGTCTACCCGCGAATGGGGCTTCGGAGGGCGAAAGCCCGCGTTCACTCGATGTCGGCACCGGATCACTGCAGGAGCAAGACGCGCTACAGGCCGTGGGCACCGGCCTGTACCTGTCCAACCTGCACTACCTCAACTGGAGCGATCCGGTGTCGGCCCGTGTGACCGGCATGACACGGTATGCCTGTTTCTGGGTCGAGGGCGGCGAAATCGCCGGCCCTATCAGGGATCTGCGCTGGGACGAAAGCCTGTACGAGGCGCTGGGCTCCAAACTCATGGCACTTGGCGCCCATGCAGAGATCGACCCCGCAACCGGAACCTACTACCAGCGCGCACTGGGTGGCGCGCGTACACCCGGGGCGCTGATCGGTGACTTCACGTTCACCCTGTGAATTGGCGTCTGGGCCCCTCACACTGGTGTTGGCAAGGTCGAACAGTCCCTATTCGGTGGCTGCCGGTGCCGCACCGGTTTTACCACCCAGTGTGCCGCGCGCCATCAGAAACGCCGCCAGCGCACAAGCGGCGATGCCCGCCACCATGGGCCGTGCCGTGCCATCCACAAACAGACCTACTATCGCCATTACGGCCGCGCCGGCCACAAACTGCAGCGTACCCATCAGGGCCGAAGCCGTGCCCGCAATGGCGCCATGTTCGTCCAGCGCAAGCACGGCTGCGGCCGGCACCACCAGGCCCAGAAAACCAAACCCGAGCAGCATCATGCCAACCAGCACGTCCAGCCGGTCCATGCCGGCCAGGTTGAACGCCAGCAGCGCTACCATTACCACCGCGTAGCCGGCAACCGCCACCTTCACTACCGGTACCAGGCCAAAACGCGCCGCCAGCTTGCCGGTAAATTGCGAGCTACCTATGAACGACGCGGCGTTTACGGCGAACGCAACGCTGTATTGGCGCGGCGTCAACCCGTAGTGGTTGATCAATACAAACGGCGAGTTGGCCAGGTAGGCAAAAAAGCTCGATATGCCGAAGGCGCCGATAAACACCAGCCCCAGAAAATAGCGGTCGCGCAGCAACACGCCATAGGCCGTGAGCGCGCTGGCAACACTACTGTCCACCCGCTGCGCAGGCGGCCGCGTCTCGGGCAGGCTGGTGCCCAACAGGACCATGCCCAGCACCGCGGTGACCGTCACGGCCCAGAACACGCTGCGCCAGCCAAAGGATTCAATCAGCAGGCTGCCGGCCAGCGGCGCCAGTATGGGCGACACACTGAACACCAGCATGAGCAGCGACATCAGCCGCGCCGCATCGACGCCGGTGTGCAAATCGCGCACCACGGCGCGCGGCACCACCATGCCGGCGCAGGCACCCAGGCCCTGGACAAACCGCAGTGCCACCAGCGTGTGGATATCCGGCGCCAGCGCACAGCCTATGCTGCCCAGGCCAAATAGCGCCAGGCCGAAATACAGGGGCGCCTTGCGCCCCACCATGTCGGACACCGGCCCGTACACAATCTGCCCGATGGCGATGGCCGCAAAAAACGCCATCAAGCTGCCCTGCACCGCGCCCATGGATGCATTCAGGCTGTGCCCTATGCTGGGCAACGCCGGCAGGTACATGTCGATGGCAAAGGGGCCGATGGCCGATAGCAGGCCCAGCACCAGGGCGGTGCGCAGGAAATTCGAGTTCATGGGTGGGAGTTTGCGCCAGCGCACCGGCCAGCCAAAAGCGTTGGAGCATAGCGGATAGGGGAATCACCCTTTAGCCAGGATCCGGGCGACTGCTCTTGTAGGAACGCCACCTCCGGACAAAGCGGGGGTTTCCCACAGTGCGCGCAACGGCACCGCAAACATGTCCGCCGCGAAGCGCACCAGAACTTCGCCGTCATACAGCACAACGCCGCACGTAAATCGCTCGCCGGCATTTTCCTTGAGCTTGCGCAGGCCCCGAAAGTCGCCGGCGCGAACGGTACCCGAGGCCTTGACTTCAATGCCCGCCAGGTTATGGGTTCCCTCCTCCAGCACGATGTCCACCTCGTAGTCGTCGCGGTCGCGAAAATGGTGGAAGGTGATGGGCTCCACCTCCCAGCTCGCTTGCCTGCGCAACTCCTGGAAAACAAAAGTCTCCAGCAGTTGCCCGAGCAATGGGCGGTCTTTATGCAAGGCCGCGGCATCCACGCGCAGCAATGCCGAGGCAAGCCCTGTATCTCCGAGATGAACCTTGGGCGTTTTGACAAGGCGATTGAGTTGGCGCACATGCCATGGCGGCAGTGTTTCCAGCAGGAAAACACGCTCCAGCAGCGTTATGTAGTCGCGGATAGTCGGCCGGCTGATCTGAAACGGCCCGGACAACTCGCTGACATTAAGAAGACAAGCCGTTCGCCCTGCGACGAGCTCCAGCAATTTCGGCAATACGTCCAGCGCGCCAATACGAGCCAGGTCGCGCACGTCGCGCTGCACCAACGTCTGCACATAAGCCCGATACCAATCACGCCGGCGACCCGCATCGCGTGCCAGCGCCGCGGGGTATCCGCCCGCGACGATGCGTTTTGCCAGTTCATCCCCCATGCGGTCAAACCTGGACAGCTTGAATCCGGCACTGAACAATTGCGGCAAAAAGCCGCTGAGGCGGCGACCGAGTTCGCATTGCGCCAGCGGATGAAGACGCTGGGCCTCGATACGCCCGGCCAGTGAGTCGGCCAGTTTGGGCAACAGCAGTACGTTGGCCGACCCGGTAAGCAGGAACCGGCCCGGCATCCGATCCTTGTCCACCACGGCCTTGAGCGACGTGAAGATTTCCGGCACCCGCTGTATTTCGTCCAGAACCATACGTGGCGGAAGTCCCGCCGTGAAACCTACCGGATCGGCCCGCGCGGCGGCTGCAAGGTTATCGTCGTCGAACGTCAGGTAGCCATATCCCGCCGGCTCCGCGATCTCGCGCGCCAGCGAGGTCTTGCCGCTCTGGCGCGGACCGTGCAGCAGGACGACCGGCGTGTCGGCCAAAGCCTCAAGCAACTTTGCCCGCGCGAATCGGGGAAAGCGAACTCCATCTGACAAAGTGCTGTTCACCGGCTGATTGAAACTTTTCGCTCGGCTGATTGAAACTTTTTGCTCGGCTGATTGTAACTTTCCTAGCCGGCTAATTGAAACATTTATACCCGGCTATTTGAAACCTTCATCCCTCAAACTGCGGGTGCAACTGCCGGATGCGGCCCATGGCCATGCCGGCGGCGGCGGTGCGGGTCTCGACGCCGAGTTTGGCGAACACCCGCTCCAGGTGTTTCTTGACCGTCATCGGGCTGGAGCCCAGGATGTCGCCGATGTCGCGGTTGATCTTGCCCTTGACCACCCAGTACAGGACTTCGGCCTCGCGCGTGGTGAGCTTGAAGCTCAGGCTCATGGCTTCGATCACGCTTTCGTCCGACACCTCGCGCATGATGATCAACCAGTCGCCGCCGCCCTCGCTGTCGCCGATCTGCTGGTGCAGCCGGAAGGTCAGGCGCTTCGGCCCGGCTTCGACATGCAGGCGCGGCGGCTCGATCAAGGCCTCGGCCTCGGCCACGTGGCGGCGCAGCCAGTTCAGCACCGGCTCGGGTGTATGCGGTGCCGCGGTGCCGTAGTAACGCAGCAGCAGATCACGCGCCAGCGGCGTCTGCCACATCAGTTTGCCATCGCTCAGGCGCACCGTGATGCTGGCGTAGCCAAACGCATCCAGCGCATTGCGGGCCTGGCGTTTTTCGCGTGCACCCTGCAGGTGTACGCCCATGCGCGCCAGCACCTCCTTGGGCTTGATGGGTTTGGTGACGTAATCCACGCCGCCGGCCTCCAGCGCGGCCACCAGGTATTCGGTCTCGGTCAGCCCGGTCATGAAGATGATCGGAATGTGCGCGGTATGGGGCGAGGCCTTGAGCCGGCGCGCCACCTCGAAGCCGTCCATGCCGGGCATCATGGCGTCCAGCAGCACGATGTCGGGCAAGGCCTGGGCCGCGCGCTGCAGCGCCGCCTCGCCGTGCGTGGCCACCAGCACCGTATAACCGGACTCGTCGAGCGCGTCATGCAATACCGACAGGTTGTCGGGCACGTCGTCCACGATCAGCACCACGTCGTTGTCGGCGCGGGCCAGGGTCAGGTCCAGCGAACGGGGCGTAACCGTGGCAGGCAACTTATTGTTCATACACCATCTGGTCCAGTTGCTGGCCCATCACTTCAAACTGAAACTGCCGGGCCAGGCGACGCATCTCGTTGGCAAAGGCCGCGCTCTGCGGATGCGCAGCCTCAATTTCGTCCAGTTTGTTCAGGATGCCGCGGTAGTAGCCCAAATCGACCACCTCGCGCAAGGCGTCCAGCGAATCCCGCTCCGGATGGACCCAGCTTGCGACGGCCGAAGCAAAAACAGCGGCGGGCGTGATCGCCGCCGCTTGCACCGCGGTTTCCAGCCAGGTCAGGGCCAGGCGGCGCTCCAGCCAGTCCAGCAACTCGGTGTGGCGCACCGGCTTGAGGATAAAGTCTTCCGCCGGTATGTCCACGTCGTGGTCCAGGCCCTTGTCAAACGCATTGGCCGAGACGATGGCGATATGGACCCCCACGTTTCTCACTTCGTGTAGTGCGCTGCCCCCCGAGGGGGCTGCCCCGCCTTGGGGCGGCCCGGCGGCGGGTCGCGCCTCCATGCTTTCGAGCGCGCGCAGGCGGCGAATCGTTTCCCAGCCGTCTATGCCGGGCATGGCGAGGTCCATGAAAATCACGTCGGGCTGGTACCCGGCCGTGAGCAGGTCCAGGCAGTCGTGGCCGCTGGCGGCAATACGCAGCTCAAAACCCAGCGGTTGCAGCAGGCTGACCAGCAACTCGCGGTCAGCCTCTTCGTTGTCCACCACCAGCACACGCTTGCGCGGCCCGGCATACCCATGGCGCGGCCGGTTGGTGAGCGACTTCAGGCCGCGCGACAAGGCCGTGCCGGCCGAACCGGCACTGCCGGCGACCAGGCGCACCTCGGGCAGGAACAGTTTCACGCGAAACACCGAACCCACACCCGGCGTGCTGGACACGGTGAGTTCACCGCCCATCAGGTCGGTCAGCATCTTGGCAATCGTCAGGCCCAGGCCGGCACCGGGCGCCGTGGCGCCGGCTGTATTGGCCCGCGTGAAAGGCTCGAAGATACGCGCGTGCTCCTGGGCCGACAGGCCCGGCCCGGTGTCTTCGATGGCAATCGCGGCCATTTCGCGCGCATACCGGATGCGAAACGTCACCTGTCCGCGCGCCGTGAACTTGATGGCGTTGCCCAGCAGGTTGATCAGGATCTGGCGCACCCGCTTTTCGTCGGCGCGCACCACGGCCGGTAGGGCGCCCTCTTCTTCGTAGTGGAAGGCGAGACCCTTGCCCTGCGCCTCCAACTCGAACATGCTGGCGATCTCCTGCACGAATCCGGCAAAGTGCATGGGCCGTACGTTGAGCGTGAGTTTGCCGCTTTCGATATGCGCGATGTCGAGTGTGCCTTCGATCAGCGACAGCAGATGTTCGCCGCCGCGTTTTATCACGCTCACCGCCTGCTTGCGGTGCGGCGGGATGGCGGCATCCTCCCCCATCAGCTGCGCATAACCCAGGATGCTGTTGAGCGGCGTGCGCAGCTCATGGCTGATCGCGCTGATGTAGCGGCTCTTAGCCTGGTTGGCCTGATCGGCCGCGTGCCTTGCCTGCTCGGCAATCAGTTTGGCGCTTTGCAGCGCTTCGTCGGTTTGCCGGTGCGACTCGATCTCGCGCATCAGCAAATGCGTCTGGCGGTTCGATTCTTCCTGCGCCACCTGCCGGCTTTTGTGCGCCAGCACCACCCACCAGGCCACCAGCCCCGCAATCACCACCAGCGCCATATAGGCCTTGAGAAATCCCGAGCGCAAGGCCGCATGCGGTGCCTCCAGCGCGCGCGAGTCCAGCACCTCCAGCGTCAGTGCGCCCAGTTCCTGGCGGTACAAGAGGCCGAATACGCTGGCCAGCAGGGGTACGATTACCAACATCAACAGCAGAAAGTATCCCAACCCGTTGTCCAGGTAAGGCCAGATGCGCCGCGGCAGCAGCCAGTGCAGGGTGGCAGACCATTGCGCCGACAGGCTGGCGTGCGGTTTGCACAGGTCGCCGCAACGCGCATCCAACGTGCAGCACAGGGAGCAGATGGGGCCCTGGTAGGCCGGACAATGCGCCATGTCCGGCCCCTCGTACTCGCGTTCACAAATCACGCAGCGGCTGACCTGGTAACGCTGCCAGGCGCCCGCGCCCGGCAGCGTTTCGCCCTCCGCCCCCTCGGGGATACCGCTTCGGCGTGCGATGTAGTACTTGCCTTTGGTTGCCCAGGCTATCAGCGGCGAGGCCACGAACGCGGTACCCAGGGCAATCAAGGCCGAAAAGGCCTGCGCCATTGGGCCAAAGAAGCCGAGGTGGGCCGTGATGGACAGGATCGACGCCAGTGCCATGGCGCCTACACCCACGGGGTTGATGTCGTACAGGTGGGCACGCTTGAACTCGATGCCCGGCGGCGACAGGCCCAGCGGCTTGTTGATGACCAGATCCGCCACCACGGCCATCATCCAGGCAATGGCGATGTTGGAGTACAGGCCCAACACATCGCCCAGCGCCTGGAACACATCCATTTCCATCAGCATGAACGCGATCAGCGTGTTGAACACCACCCACACCACCCGGCCCGGGTGGCTGTGCGTGAGGCGTGAGAAGAAGTTGGACCAGGCCAACGAACCGGCATAGGCATTGGTGACATTGATCTTGAGCTGCGATACCACCACAAACAGCGCCGTGGCGGCCACCGCCCAGCCATAACGCGGAAACACGTATTCGTAGGCCGCCAGGTACATCTGGTTCGGGTCCACCGCGCGGTCCAGCGGCACGGCGTGGCTGATGGCCAGGTACGCCAGCAAGGCCCCACCCAGCATCTTGACCACACCCAGTACCACCCACCCCGGCCCACCCACGAACACGCTGAACCACCAGCGGCGCCGGTTTGCCTGGGTCTGCACAGGCATGAAGCGCAGGTAGTCGGCTTGTTCGCCCATTTGGGTCATGAGGGCAATGCCCACCGTGAGAGCAGCACCAAACAAGGGCAGACTAAAGCCGGAGGTGATGCCTTTCTCCCCTTTGTAGTGCGAAATGCCCGAAAAAGCACCGGGATCGATCGTGAACACCACCACAAAAGGCACCACCAGCATCAGCAACCACAGCGGCTGGGTCCACACCTGCAGCCGGCTGATGGTCGAGACACCATGGGTCACGAGAGGAATGACCACCAGCGCACACACCAGGTAGCCCCAACTGGGCGGGATACCCAGCGCCAGCTCCAGTGCATAGGCCATGACTGCCGCCTCCAGCGCAAAAAAGATAAAGGTGAACGACGCGTAGATCAGCGAGGTGAGGGTGGAGCCGATGTAGCCAAAGCCCGCCCCGCGCGTGAGCAGGTCCATGTCCACCCCGTAGCGGGCCGCGTAAATGCTGATCGGCAGCCCGGCCAGAAATATGATCAGCCCGGTAGCCAGGATCGCCCACAAGGCATTGGTAAAACCGTATTGCACCAGCAGGGTGGCACCCACTGCCTCCAGCACCAGGAACGAGGCCGCGCCGAAAGCGGTGTTGGCCACCCGCCACTCCGACCATTTGCGAAAACGCTGCGGCGCAAAACGCAGCGCGTAATCTTCCTTGGTCTCGCTCGCCACCCAACTGTTGTAGTCGCGGCGAACTTTGATGATGCGCTGGACGGCGACCTCCGCGGCAGGCGCGGTGGCTCCCGGGGCCCGGGGTTGCACGGGGCCCGGGGGCAGCGAAAGCGCTTTGTCCGGGGCGTTCATATTTGGGTAGGGGCGGGCGATCAGGGGTGTAGCACCTGTGCAGGTGCAGGTTTTATGCCACATGGCGCGCTGGCCAGTACGCACTGCTTGTGGCACCATTCTTGCTGCCAGTGTGCCTGTATCCAGGCAGCCAGCCCCGGAGAGAGACGATGGAATTAACCCCCCGAGAAAAAGACAAGCTGCTGCTCTTTACCGCTGCCCTGCTGGCCGAGCGCCGCAAGGCGCGCGGCCTCAAGCTCAACTACCCGGAGTCGGTGGCGCTGATCAGTGCCGCCGTCATGGAAGGCGCACGCGACGGCAAGACCGTGGCGCAACTGATGAGTGAAGGCCGCGGCGTGCTGACCCGCGCCGACGTGATGGACGGCATTGCGGAGATGATTCCCGATATCCAGGTCGAAGCCACGTTCCCCGACGGCAGCAAACTGGTGACGGTTCACCAGCCGATTGTTTGAAGACCAACAAAGGTGGCATCCGATGATCCCCGGTGAACTGCTGACGCTTGACGGAACCCACGACCTCAACACCGGCCGGCGCACGGCTACGCTGGTAGTGCAAAACTCCGCCGACCGCCCCATACAGGTGGGCTCGCACTACCACTTTGCCGAGACCAATGGCGCCCTGGTGTTCGACCGCGCGGCGGCACGCGGCATGCGCCTGCATATCGCGTCCGGCACGGCGGTGCGGTTTGAGCCGGGCCAGCAACGCACGGTGGAACTGGTGGACTTTGCCGGCGCGCGCAAGGTGTACGGCTTTCGCGGCCTGGTTCAAGGCGCTCTGTAAAGGACAAGCTGCATGGCAACCATAGGACGACGCGCATACGCGGAGATGTTCGGCCCCACCGTCGGGGACCGGGTCCGGCTGGCCGACACCACACTGCTGGTCGAGGTGGAAGCCGACTACACGCTGCGCGCCGGCAGCTACGGCGAAGAAGTCAAATTCGGCGGCGGCAAAACCATACGCGACGGCATGGCGCAAAGCCAACTCTCCCGCGCGCAGGGTGCGGTGGACACCGTGATGACCAACGCCCTAATCATCGACCACTGGGGCATCGTCAAGGCCGACATCGGCCTGAAGGGCGGGCGCATCGTGGCCATCGGCAAGGCCGGCAACCCGGATACCCAAAGCGGTGTGGACATCGTCATCGGCCCGGGCACCGAAATCATCAGTTGCGAAGGCAATATCGTCACGGCCGGCGGCATCGACTCGCACATCCATTTCATCTGCCCGCAGCAAATCGAGGAGGCGCTGGCCAGCGGCATCACGACCATGCTGGGCGGTGGCACCGGCCCGGCCACCGGCACGCTGGCCACCACCAGCACACCCGGCCCCTGGCATATGGAGCGTATGTTGCAGGCGGCCGAGGCCTTCCCCATGAACCTGGGTTTCCTGGGCAAAGGCAATGCCAGCCTGCCCGATGCCCTGTTTGAGCAGGTCAATGCCGGGGCCATGGGCCTCAAGCTGCACGAAGACTGGGGCACCACACCAGCGGCCATCAGCAACTGCCTGGACGTGGCGGAAGCCACCGACACGCAGGTCGCCATCCACTCCGATACCTTGAACGAATCGGGCTTCGTGGAGAACACCATCGCAGCCACCAAGGGCCGCGTATTGTGTGCCTTCCATACCGAGGGCGCGGGCGGCGGCCACGCGCCCGACATCCTCAAGGTGGTGGGCGAAAGCAATTTCCTGCCGTCCAGCACCAACCCCACCATGCCCTACACGGTGAACACGCTGGACGAACACGTGGACATGCTGATGGTGTGCCACCACCTGGATGCAGGTATTGCCGAAGACCTGGCCTTTGCCGAAAGCCGTATCCGCAAGGAAACCATTGCGGCCGAGGACGTGTTACACGACCTGGGTGCGATTAGCATGATGAGCAGCGATAGCCAGGCGATGGGCCGCGTCGGCGAGGTGATCTTGCGGACCTGGCAGACCGCGCACAAGATGGCGTTGCAGCGCGGCAAGTTGGCTCCTGACCCGGCACAACACGACAACTTCCGCGCCAAACGCTACATTGCCAAATACACCATCAACCCGGCCATCGCACACGGCATGGCGCACGAGATCGGCTCGATCGAGGTTGGCAAGTGGGCCGACCTGGTGGTCTGGAAACCGGCCTTCTTTGGCGTCAAGCCTGCCTTGGTGCTCAAGGGCGGCATGATTGCGCTGGCCGCCATGGGCGACCCCAACGCGAGTATCCCGACGCCGCAGCCGGTGCATTACCGGCCCATGTTCGGCGCCTTTGGCGGCGCTATCGCCAAGACCTCGCTCACCTTTGTATCCCAGGCCGGATTACAGGCCGGCATAGGCGAACGTTATGGCCTGAACAAGACCTTGAGCGCCGTCAAGAACATCCGTTCTATCAGCAAACGGGACATGGTGCACAACCACTATGCACCCAAAATGGAAGTGGACGCGCAGACTTACGCGGTGCGTGCCGACGGCCAGTTGCTGACCTGCGAACCCGCCACCATCCTGCCGATGGCGCAACGCTACTTCCTGTTTTAGAAGTGCCCCCAGCCCAGCCGCTTTCCGTCTGGCCCCCCGAGGGGGCTGAGTCCAGCAGCTCCCAAGCTGCCTGCGCAGCTTGGGGCGGGCCAAAGAGCCGCTGCCTCTGGCAGCGGCACGACCGAGAAAACTTGGGAGCGGCCCGGCGTTTTCTCATGACCACCCTGCCGTTGCAGTGCCGATTGGGCATACTTGCCTGGTTGAAAAAGGCACTTCCATGATCCACGTATCCAAACTCATCCCGCAGGGCCACGGCCTGGCGCCGGTACTGCTAAAACGCGCCACCACCATAGAGCTGGACTGGGACTTGCGCCAGAAGAGCCGCTTTGAAGCGACCGACTCCGCCGACCGCCAGTTGGGCGTCTTCCTGCCACGTGGCAGCGTGGTGCGTGGTGGCGACGTGCTGGTGGCTGAGGACGGCTCGCTGGTGCGTGTGATTGCCGCGCCGCAGGCCGTGCTGCATATCAGCCACTGCACACAACACGGCTCGCCGTTTGACCTGATCCGCGCCGCCTACCACCTGGGTAACCGGCATGTGCCGATTGAGCTCAAGCCCGACCACCTCAAGATCGAACCCGACCATGTGCTGGCCGAGCTGCTGTGTGCCATGCACCTGATCGTGCGCGAGGACACGCTGGCCTTTGAGCCCGAGAGCGGGGCCTACTCCGCACAGGGGCACGCCGGGCACGGGCATGCGCATGGACATGCACATGTCCATGAAGGTGGACAAGGCCACGATCACGCACATGATGACCACGATCATTCGAACGAACCCGCCAAAGAGCCCAGGCACGAACACGACCATGGCCACGCGCATTCCGGCGATAACGGTCACAAACACTGATGCGTGTACCGCGCCAGGCGGCCCGGCCGGTGGCCGCCCTCCCCGCCAGCAGTCTACTGCAACTGGTATGGCTGGCCTCGCCCGCCTTGCCTATTGGCGGCTTTTCGTATTCGGAAGGGCTGGAGGCCGCGGTAGACCGGGCGGGAGTCAACACTGAGGCAGCAGCCGGTGCCTGGTTGCTGGACCAGTTGCAGGTGTCGCTGGCGCGTGCCGATATGGCCGTAGTCGCCAAAGCCATTGCAGCCTGGCGCCGCAAGGACCTGGAGGCCGTCAACCAACTCAATGACTGGGTGCTGCAGACACGCGAGAGCAGCGAGTTACGCCTGCAGACCGAACAGATGGGCCGCTCCATGATGGACTGGCTGCGCAACCAGTCGATCGACGATGCCGGCATGCCGGACCCCACGCGCGCCTGCGCCTCACCCAGCTACCCGGTAGCGTTTGCACTGGCGGCCTCGACCACGCAGGCCGGCATACGCGACTGCCTGCTGAGTTTTGCGTTTGGCTGGGCCGAAAACATGACGCAGGCGGCGGTGAAATCGGTACCGCTGGGCCAGAGCGCGGGGCAGCGCATACTGGCAGCCCTGGCGCAGAAAATTCCAGCCGCGGCCGCGCAGGCGATGGCGCTGATGGACAGCGAACGCCAGGCCTTCACCCCCATGCTGGCCATACTGTCGGGGCAACACGAAACCCAATACTCAAGGTTATTTCGATCATGAACAACCCGCTGCACCACATCGCCCGCCGCACCAAGAAACTGCCGCCGCTGCGCGTGGGCATTGGCGGTCCGGTCGGCTCCGGCAAAACCACGCTGCTGGAAATGTTGTGCAAGGCCATGCGCGCCAAGTACGACCTGGTGGCCATTACCAACGACATTTACACCAAGGAAGACCAGCGTATCCTGACCGTGAGCGGCGCCCTGGCGGCCGAACGCATCATGGGCGTGGAAACCGGTGGCTGCCCGCACACCGCCATCCGCGAAGACGCGTCGATCAACCTGGAAGCCATAGACCGCATGCTGGAGGATTTCCCCGATGCCGACATCGTGTTCATCGAGTCCGGCGGCGACAACCTGGCCGCCACCTTCA
>JANLPN010000399.1:0-6168 GCA_031367285.1 Betaproteobacteria bacterium
GCTGCTCGTAATGCCAACCACCTGGATGGACAGGTCCTTGCTGACCTCGCCGTCGCCAGAGTCGGTTGCGCCCGAAGAGGTGGCCCGTATACGCACCGTGACCGGCCCGCCCGTGGTCGGCGCGGTCGGGGTCCCCACAACTCGGCCGCTGGAGTCGATGCCAAGACCAGCTGGAAATGGGTTCGGACTGGTGGGATCGAACGAAAACGAACCCGCCGAACATCCACTGCAGGTGGCCGTATAAAGCGGGCTGCCCGCGTTGTAGAGCCGCCCTTTGATCGCTACCGCGGGGTTGGGGGACTGGTCAAGAATGCCCAGTACGGTGGCAGTCATAGTCGCGCTGGCGGCAGTACCCACCCCGTTGTCCACCGATACCGTAAAGGTGGCGGTTCCCTGGAACTGCGACGTGGACTGGTACGTCACGTTGTAGTTCATGGTGGACGAAGCACCGACCTGCGCCACGCTACGCGTTCCATTGGACGCGGCACCCGCTGTAAAGCCAGCCGCCGAAGCGGCTCCACCAGTGCCGTTACCCTGAATTTGCGGGTAGATGTCCTTGATGCCGGATACACCCGAACGCACCCTCATGGTCAAAGCCGACGTAATTGCCGGAGTCTTGAATTGCCCGATGAACAAAGCAAGGCTCATGGCCTCTTTGTCCGAAACAACCAGGCCAGCCATGTCCGAAATACCCCCATTAATGGCATTTAGGATGCGCGACGGATTGTTGGACGCCAGATTGTTGGTGGCGGCGGCTGAAGCCGCACCGTGGCAGTTCACGCAGCCCTTGCCACCAACACCCACCCCATATAGCGTTATGCCATCGGAAATCGACTGCGCGTGTGCGGCCGAACCCAGAGCCAGTGCCAACAAAAAACCGGTGACAAAACCACGCGCAACCCGTACAGCGCCCTCAAGACGGCACAGGGCCAGCCAAACTCTCCCTGTCCGTCCCTGAGCGCCGGCAGTGCGCTGGCTCAGAAAGTGAACAAGTGCCGATGGCAAATCCATGAATTCCTCACTTGGGTTGTTATGAAACAGGGGTGTTGGCACGACAAAAACACGTCAAACCGACGCCACCCGAGCGACCCGCTTTCAGTGTAACCAGGTATTTCCGGGGATCAGCCAAAACGGGACCACGGCTGGGAAGTCCCGACTCCCGTTGTGGCTTTCCCTCCACAGTGTTGCCGCGTAGCTACCAATGAATCGAGAGGCGCGGACAGGCCTTGCCTGCACTATTCGGGCAGGCTCTGCGCTATCTCGATAAGGGCACCCCAGGCGGCCAAAGGAATGCGCGCCACGACCTGTGCCTTGCCGCTGCCACGGTAACGGTAAACCGCGATTTCGGCCAGCTCTATAAGAACGCTCTCTTCTGGTGTCCTGGCGCCTTGAATATGGGACACCATCAACAGATTGCTGCCCGCAGGGGGCTGCTCGAGCAGAAACCGAAACCGCTCCGCGTACTCCGCGGCCGCAGGGCGCGACGCGGGCGGGTTAAGGTCGGCCCGAGTGCTGACGGTACCTGCGCCCAGTAGCTGGGCGGTCTCCTTTGCCCGACAGGTTTCTGATGCGAACACCGATGCGATTGGCACCTTCAGTTGCCGCAGAGCGGCACCCACGGTGCGCGCCTGTGCCTCACCCTCAATGCCGAGCACACTCTCGCCCGGACACGACGGCTTGAAGTCGCCTGCATTTGCATGGCGCATATACAGAACGAAACCACCACCGCGCAACGCCTTGACCAGCGCAATGCCTTTTAGCTCCTGCGCCGGATCCACAAAGGGTGGCAAGGCGCGTGGCGCTGAAGCAGTTTTCGCAGGTCCGGGCGCAGGCACCGGCTGGGCATAGGCATGAAAAGCAAACCCTAGTAGCGTGTACAGTGCAAACCACCGACTCCGATTGCATCCCATGCCCAGTGCCCTGCAACTCGCCCACGGCAATGCACCCCTAACCGCTGCGGTGCAGGCTTGCCGCAAGCTGCTGCACAGACGCTCACTTGTGGCAGCAGCCGCCAGCGCGGTGCCGCTACCGGGGCTGGACTGGGCCGTGGACGCGGCATTGCTGTCGCGCCTGGTACCGGAGATAAACGCCCGGTTCGGGCTCACGCCCACGCAGATCAACCGCTTGGAGCCCCGGCAGCGCGAACAAGTGCAAAAAGCGGTGGCCATGGTGGGCTCGGCGTTGATAGGCAAGCTAATCAGCAAGGAAGTTGTCATACGCATGGCAAAAACCGTGGGCTTGCGCCTGACCGTCAGCCAGGCCAGCAAATACGTTCCGCTGGCCGGCCAGGCAGTGGCAGCAGTGGTGGGTTATTCGGCCATTCGGTATTTGGGAGAGGAACACCTCAAGGATTGCGTTCGTGTAGCACTGGCGGCGCAGCATGTGTTGCCGGCGCCTTAGCCCTGCCATGGCGCCGATTCAAATTCACATGCGCGCCAAGCTCTGCCTCCAGGTATCGAAGTCTTAGAAACGGTACGAAACCGCCAGATTCAATCGCATGGGCCGCCCGGATGTTTGCGCGCTGTTGCGGTCAAGTACCTGGGCCAGGTCAAGCGCCGCCTGCATATTCTGGTAGGTGAGCCGCAGGCCGGCCCCGACACTCATCAGCGACTCGCTGGTACCGGTTGATCGGGCATGCACCCATCCACCTTCCAGGAAAAATACCGGCCGCATCTGCAGGGTCTCCATGGCGGGCCCAAGGGCCTCCAGGTTCCATTGGTAGCCGTAGTCTCCTGACACAACCCTATCCGCAAAACCACGCACCGAACCTGCACCGCCCAGGCCGAACTGTTCGCCCTGGATGAGGGCCTTGCTGGCGTACTGCCCCTTGATGCGGCCTGTATATTGCCATTGCGCCGCCTGTAGCGCCGCCTCCAGGTTGAAGCGCCAGGCATCCCAGTTCTTGTTGCCGCCATTGGCCGTATGCGTGGTCACCGTGTTGGCCGAGCCGCCACCGATATTGGCGGCATACTCCAGGCCGCCGGAAATGTCACCCCAGGCTGGCTCGTTGCGAAACGTGTACTGCAGCGACAACACACGCGAGCCAACCTTGGGCTCCGCCTGGACCTGCTGGTTTGCCTGCGCACCACTGGCGAAAGTGCTACTATTTTCGAAAAGCCGGTCATCGAGACCAACCCCGACAGTTTGTTGCAAGGCGTTGACACGGTTGAGCGCTCGGGTAAGCCGAACGCCGGCAAATTGGCCACTGCCGCTGACGTCGAAGGCCCCTCCCCCTTGCTGCACCTGGCCGGAATTGATGTCCGATTTGATGTAGGACGCGGACACGTTCATGCCGGTGCCGTAGAGCGGAATCTGATAATAGGCGGCGAACAGGCTCACCTGGCTGGGATTGCCGGGGTCGGTGGTGTAAGAAATCGTGGCGACCTGGTCCCGATCAAACAGGTTGGCATGTTGTACCCCGCCACTGATGCGGTAAGTATTTTGCTCGGGCGCATGGCCGGACACCGACTGGTTGCCGGTCAAGGTGGTGAAGAACACCAGCGTGGGCGAGTCCTGTACCTTGACCACGGCATCGACCAGCCCGGGCTGTGCGGACTCTTTGAACGTGACCGTTACGTGTTTTGCAGGGTTGGTATTGCTGGCCGAAACATCACGCCCAAGCATCTGCAACTCGGGTACCTCGCCCTCCTTGAGGCTGGTCAGGCTGCGCCGTATGTTGTCATTGGTAAATTTTTCGTTGCCGCTCACCTCGACGGTGCCCAGCTTGATACCCAGCACCTGAAGCCGGATCTCGCCGCCCACCGGTTTTTGCTCGGGGATAAACATGCGGTGAAACAGAAAACCGCGGGCCCGCATCGCGCCCTCGAGAGCGTTGGACGCGCTTTCTATGTCATGCATGGTTCGCTTCTCGCCGAGAAAAGGCGCCAGCAAGGCGCTGGTTTCATCGGCCGACAGCGGGTTGTCTCCATCCACCACATAACGCTGGATGGCCAGTGTTGGTTCGGGTACATCGGTGGCTGCCGCCGATTGCGACCACCCCCAGGTGCTATGCAACATGAGCACCGCAAACCAGGTGGCCTTCATTTTCAACGTAGTTTTCAAGATCGATGGCATATTCACGCCCTTCACAGTCTGCAGATTTCCTGGCCCGGCTTGCCCTGTGTGACACGGAGCAACCTGAACACCCTTGCACCGGACTGGGCGAGGTTATCGGGCAGGGGGAATGGATCAAGCACCAGGAAACCGGGCGGAACAATACGCTGCGCCAGCCCGAGTTGCCCTATGTAACCGGCCTCCCCGATACCGAGGTCAACCTGCCTGGCCCCGGACGTCATGAACACATGCCCGTCCCGTACCAGGATGTAAATGCCATCGGAGCCATTCGGCTCGACCGTGGCAAACAGGTTGTCCCAGTCCACCTCGATCTGGTCCGGCCGCGGCGCGGAAAAACTGTTGAAGAACTCCGGCACGGCAGCAAGAAGCCGCGCCAAACCATCGCGCCCGATAAAGCCCACCTGGTTCAGCGGAACCTCCAGCGGCCCGGCAACAAAATAGGTGCCGCCCTGCCAGGTGAACATGAACAAGCCGTCGGTCTGTTTCGGATTGGCCCCGTCGGTAGAGGCAGCGGACGGTGCACCGCCCAAGGACTCGTCCACACACGGCCCCTCGCAGCTGATGTCCATGCCAGTGCCTCGAATCCCTATGGTCGAGGTACGTGTCGTCACGGTGAACGCAGTTGTAGTCTTTTTGCCAATCAGCCCGGTAAATACGCGCAGACCACCTTTGAGCAGCGACAGCGCCATGTTGTCGCTGACCTGCGGCCGGTTATACGCAAAGGCGTTGATGCGCAAGGTGGTGTCGGGGTTTACCGACACCTTGGACTGGTCTCGAAAACCAAGCACCGCCACGGCCCCCGGCCCACTTCGTACGTCGTCGCCCTCGTACAGCGCGGCGCCTACCGCCAGTGGACGCGCCGGTTTACCCGGCTGCGTGGCGGCCACATCACCACTGGCCTGAACCACACGGGCCACCACGGGCCCTGACGACGCAGCCGGCGGCGCGGCCGCTGCTGCCACCGGCGCCACCCCTTCCTGGCGACAGTCGTCGCCGCATATTCTTGCGTCAAAACTGGTACCACGGATGCCTATGGTTGCCGTATTCACCTTGAGCTCGACACCTCCCGGGTTGCGTTTGCTGATCAGGCCGGTCGCCACCCGCATGCCGCCTTTCAACAGACGCATTACGGCGGACTCGGTGCCCTGGTCATGCGAGAACCGCTCCAATGCGAATACCGTGGACGGCCGCAAGGTGAACCGGGTACCGTCCGCCAGGTTGACAACCGCAAACCCTTTGTCGGTGGTCGAAATCACGTCCCCCTCCAGCACCTGGTCGCCGCGCCCCAGGAAGCGGGCCGCACTACCGGGCTGCTGGGCCGTGGCCATACCTTGCAGTTGGGCAATTTCACCGGCTTTTTGTTGGGCCTGAGCGGCCACCGACAACAGCGCAAAACCCAGGGCGAGCGACCATCGCCCGAGCCGACCAAGGCCAGGCCTGGACAAACAGAATGGTGCCGATGCGGCGCAGCAAATGGACGGGTTGGCAAAACTTTTCATGGTGCTGCCTCGGTCAATAACACATGTTGTGGTCGTCGTCTTTAGGCTCGTCAGGTGGCGGCGGTGGCGGCGGTGGCGGTGGCGGCGGAATCAAGACAGCCGCTATCAAGACAGCCGCAGTGACCTGGCCGGGGTCCGGTCCCGATACGCCACTGGATACGCCACTGGATACGCCACTGATCAGGCCCGCCGAATCAATGTAGTTGAAAGGTGGTGGATCCGCCAGCGGCAATTTAAATCCGTTGATGGTCGCGGTGGCCGCTGCCGACTGGATCAGACTCACCCTGCCGTTGGTGGCAGCGATATTGACGGTACCCGGTTGTCCCACCACGCCGGCGGTGATGGTCGCATTGGCGGTGGAGTTGGTGCCAGCCTGCAACAGCAGGGGCCCGTTGACCACGATATCGAGCTGGGTCGGATCGATGGACACCGCGCCATTGAGTCCACCGTTCATGGTGAGCCCGCCGAACAGCGTGCTGATGGTCATGGTGGCCGGCGCATGGAGCTTGGCGTCCGACCCCGGACCTGTACCGCCCTGCATCAGGATTTCGCCGGCCAGAATCGTCTGGTCGCCTCCGGCCGATATTTTCGCCAG
>JANLPN010000140.1:0-11528 GCA_031367285.1 Betaproteobacteria bacterium
CCCCTTTTTTCTTGGCCCGGTCAAAACCCGAGTGAATCCGTTTTGTAGGCCGGCTCGGGCAAGGTATAGAAGCTGTGCAGGATGTGGTAGACCATCATGTAGTTCTTCTGCTGGAAGCTGGCATGCGAGATGCCCGCCATCACGCTGAACTGCTTGTTCATGTTGGGCAACAGCTTGTAGAAGTCAATCAGGTCGTCCAGGCCGGCGATGCCGTCGTATTCACCGCGCAGGATGATGGTGGGCACGAGGATTTTTTTGGGGTCCAGCAGCGGCAATTTCGAGCACATGTCCACATAGGTTCCGGTCGGCATCGAGTCGTCCAGCGTCAGAATGGCATCGGCGAAAGCTTCGACCGTGGCGGCGTCGGCGGTGCCGGGGTGGTCGCGCTGGAAGATGCCATGCACAAAGGCGCGGTCAATCGGACGGCGATTGCTGGCCAGGAACTCAGGCAGCTTTTTTTTGCGCTCGTCCAGCGTGTGGCTGCCGATGCCGGTCCACACAAAGGCGTCCAGCGCGAGTTTGGCGACGCGCCCAGGATGCCGCTCGGTAAACAACGCGGCCTTGAGCGCTCCCGAGGAGATGCCATACATCAATAGTGATTTGGCACCAGTTTTCTCAAGGATGTAGGCGCTGCCCGCCGCCAGGTCGTCGGCCCCGTTGCTGATATCAAAGTTGATGTTGCGGTGTTTGTCTGATCGCCCATAGCCCTCGTTGTCCATGGTCCAGGTATCGAAGCCGTGGTCGGCAAACCAGTCCATCGCAGACGAATACGGGCGGCCCGGAACATGCAGGTCGAAGGTGGGTTGCGAGGCCATCGACGACCCGTGCACAAAAAAGACCGTGCCGGCATGCGGCACTTTGGGCGACGCTTTTTTCTCCCAGAGAAAAAGCTTGATGTCGCCTTTGCGGGTCCAGTGTTCAACTCCCCCCGTCCACGTTACTTTGCCCACTGCAGTCTCCTGGTTTCTACCGTCATGCGCCCACCGTCTCGATCTTGCTGGACAGCTCCAGCCACTGGTCTTCCAGCCGCTTCAACTCGTCGTTGACCGACTTTAGCCGTTTGCCCAATTCGGCGATTTCGGAGGGCCGCACGGCCGTGCTCAGGTGCGATTCCAGGGCCGTGCCTTCGCCGTTGAGAACGCCCATCCGGGCCTCGACCTTGTCAAGTTCGGATTTCAGCGGCGCAGGTGCCCTGGGCGTCTTCGGCGGGCGTTTGCCGTCGGACTTGGCACCACCTTTGGCAGCGGTCTTTCCATTGCCCGCATTGCCTGCGTTGCCGGCCTGCTTGATTTCTTCGCGCTGGCGCTTCGCTTCGTCCAGCAGGTAACGCTGGTAGTCGTCCAGGTCACCATCGAACGGCGCCACACCGCCGCGCGACACCATCCAGAACTCGTCGCACACCGAACGCAGCAGGGCCCGGTCGTGGCTGACCAGCATCACCGTGCCTTCGAATTCATTGAGCGCCATGCCGAGCGCCTCGCGGGTGGCCAGGTCCAGGTGGTTGGTGGGTTCGTCCAGCAGCAGCAGGTTGGGGCGCTGCCAGACGATCATGCACAACACCAGCCGCGCCTTTTCGCCGCCGCTCATGCTGCCCACGGCCTGCTTGACCATGTCGCCGCCAAAGTTGAACATGCCCAGAAAGCTGCGCAGGTCCTGTTCGCGGGTGGCCTGGCCGGCGATCTTGCCGGCCGCCGTCATTTCGCGCACCAGGGTGATCATGTGCTCCAGCGGTGTATCGGATGGCCGCAGCACATCGAGTTCCTGCTGCGCGAAATAACCGATGTTGAGGCCCTTGCCCTCGGTAATTTCGCCGCCGATCGCCTGCAGCTCACGCGCCACGGTTTTCACCACCGTGGACTTGCCTTGCCCGTTGGCACCCAGGATACCGATGCGTTGCCCGGCCAGCACCGAGCGGCTCACGTTGCGCACGATAACCGTGGGCGGCGTGTCCGGCGGCGCATCTTCGGGCGGGGGATAACCAAAACTGACGCCCTGCATGGACAACATGGGGTTGGGCAGATTGGCCGGTTCCCGGAACTCGAAGCTGAAGTCAGCCTCGGCCAGCAAAGGCGCGATCTTCTCCATGCGGTCCAGCGCCTTGACCCGGCTTTGCGCCTGCTTGGCCTTGCTGGCTTTGGCTTTGAAACGCGCAATGAATTTCTGCAGATGGGCGATCTTGTCCTGTTGCTTGGAGAAGGCGTTCTGTTGCAATTCCATCTGTTCGGCGCGCATGTCTTCAAACTTGCTGTAGTTGCCGCTGTAACGCACCAGTTTGGCCGCGTCGATATGCAAGGTCACATTGGTCACCGCGTCGAGAAACTCGCGGTCGTGGCTGATCACCACCATCGTGCCTTCAAAACGCTTTAGCCAGGTCTCCAGCCACACCAGGGCATCCAGGTCCAGGTGGTTGGTGGGCTCGTCCAGCAACAGCAGGTCGGACGGGCACATCAGCGCGCGCGCGAGTTGCAGCCGCATCCGCCAGCCGCCCGAGAAGCTGTTGACCGGGTTGTTCAATTCCGTGGTCTTGAAACCCAGGCCCAGGATCAGCGCCTGGGCACGCGCCGGCGCGTCGTGGGCGCCGGCATCGTGCAAGTCCATGTAGGCATGCGCCATGCGGTCGCCGTCATCGGTGGCTTCGGCGGCCAGCACCTCCGCCTGCGCTGCCAACAGCCGGGTGTCGCCATCGATCACAAACTCGGTTGCGCCCTGGCCGGTCTCGGGCATGTCCTGCGCCACCTGGCCCATGCGCCATTGGGCCGGCACGTTGAAGTCGCCCGCATCTTCGTGCAGATTGCCGTCCAGCAATGCAAACAAGGACGATTTGCCGGCGCCATTGCGCCCGACCAGGCCGACCTTTTCTCCGGGGTTCAGGGTGACGGAAGCGTTGTCCAGCAACACTTTGGCGCCACGGCGCAGCGTGACGTTCTTGAGGGTGATCATGGGGTAGGGAGTTGCAGGCGGCGGCCCGCGTTGGAATCAAGGTAGTTGGCCAGCGCGGCGCGGTTCAATACGCAAACCTGATCACCACCGGCGCTGGTGTCCAGCCAGATAGCCTCCAGGCCGGGAAACGCGGCTTCGAAATGGTGGCGCTCGTTGCCAACTTCCAGCACCAGGATCGCGTGTTGTTCCATATGGGCCAGTACCCCACGAACCAGCTGCCGGACAAAATTCATGCCATCCGGGCCGCCGGCCAGGGCCAATGCGGGTTCGGCCCGGTATTCGGGCGGAAGCGCGCCCATGCTGGCGGCATTGACGTAGGGTGGGTTGCACAGGATGACGCCGTAGAGTCCATCGGCGGCCGCCAGGCCGTCACCCTGCACCAGGCGAACGCGCTTGCCAAGCGCATGGCGGTCGAGATTGATTGCCGCCACCTCCAGTGCCTGCGGGGAAATATCCGCGGCGTCTACCGCAGCCGCGGGCCACGCCATGGCCGCCAGCACGGCCAGGCTGGCTCCGCCGGTGCACAAATCGAGCACACGCGAAGGAGGCGCAGGCAACCAGTAGTCCAGCCCACTACCCACCAGCAATTCGGCAATCAAGCTGCGCGGCACGATGGCGCGTTCATCCGCGTAAAAAGGAACTCCCTGCAGCCAGGCTTCCCTGGTCAGGTAGGCAGCCGGAAGGCGGGAGACTATTCTTGCGTGCAACAAGGCTTCCACCTCGGCTTGCTGCCGCGGGGTGACTACCGATTGCGCGGTGGAAACAGGGCTTTCAAGATCCGAGTCCAGCGGCAGACCCAGCTTCCACAAAACCAGCCACGCCGCCTCATCGAGCGCATTCGTCGTGCCATGGCCGAAACTCACATCGGCAGACTCCAGTGTGCTGGCGCCGGCATGGATCAGTTCCAGAACGGTCATGCGCCACCGCGCCTCTCAAGAAAACGCCGGGCCGGCCCCAAGTTTTCTTGGTCGTGCCGTAGCCAGAGGCAACGGCTCTTCAGCCCGTCCCAAGCTGCGCGGGCAGCTTGGGAGCCGCGGGCTTTAGCCTCCTCGGGGGGCCTGGCGAAGCCAGGGCTGGGGGCGCTCGGACGCGCCATCAATGTTTGACGTCCAGCGTGATCTCGGTAAACGAGGGCTCGTCGTCCGGGTCTTCCTGGGGCTGCGGCGCGGTCACCTTGGCAAAGTCGTTTTGCATGCGCCACATCAGGTTGGTCGGGGAGTCGGAATTGGCGAGGCCCTCCTTGCGGTCCACCGTTCCATTCACGATCAGGCGGGCAATATCAGCCTCGAAACTCTGCGAGCCTTCCGCCATGGATTTCTCTATGGCCTCTTTCACGCCTGAGAAATCTCCCTTTTCAATCAGCTCGGAAATCAATTTCGTGTTGAGCAGGATCTCGACCGATGGCACGCGCCCACCCGATGCCGTGCGCAGCAGGCGTTGCGAGACGACGGCCTTCAATGCGGCGGCCAGGTCGCCGAGCATGGTTTCGCGCACCTCCACCGGGTAAAAACTCAGGATGCGGTTCAAGGCCTGGTAGCTGTTATTGGCGTGCATGGTGGCCAGGCACAGGTGGCCAGACTGGGCATAGGCCAGCGCCGCCGACATGGTCTCGCGATCACGTATTTCACCAATCAGTATCACATCCGGTGCCTGGCGCAACGCGTTTCTCAGTGCCACTTGCAAGGACTCGGTGTCGGTGCCGATCTCGCGCTGGTTAACCACCGAGCGCTTATTCCTGAACAGGAACTCGACCGGGTCTTCGATGGTCAGGATGTGCCCCGATACACTGTCGTTGCGATAGTCGATCATCGATGCCAGCGTGGTGCTTTTGCCTGCGCCGGTGGCTCCCACCATCAGCAGCAGACCCCGTTTTTCCATGATCAGGTCACCCAGCACCATGGGCACGTTCAGGCTGGCCAGCGGGGGAATTTCTATCGTGATAAACCGTATCACGGCCGCAATCGAGCCGCGCTGGCGCATTGCGCTCAAGCGGAAACGGCCGACGCCAGCCAGCGGAAAACCCATGTTCAGTTCACCGGTGGTCTCCAGCTCCACCATGCGGTCCGCGGGAATCACCTCGGCCAGCAGATTGCGCGGCGCGTCGGGCGGCAGCACCTGGTTGTTGATCGGTATACACAGGCCGTTGATCTTGATCAGCGCCGGCGAATGCGCCGACAGGTAGACGTCCGAGGCCTTCTTGTCGCTCATCAAGCGAAGGATGCGCTCCATCGTTCCTGGTGCGGTGGTCGTTGCCATGGTGAGGCCCTCGTGGTCTGGGAAAGGGAAGCCGGGGTCAGTCGCGCAACAACTCGTTCAAGCTGGTCTTGGCCCGTGTCTGCGCGTCCACCCGCTTGACGATCACGGCGCAGTACAGGCTGTATTTGCCATCCGCGCTGGGCAGATTGCCCGACACCACGACCGAGCCGGCCGGAATGCGGCCATAGGTGACGCTGCCGGTGGCCCGGTCGTAAATCTTGGTGCTCTGGCCGATATAGACACCCATGGAAATCACCGAGTTCTCCTCCACGATGACCCCTTCGACCACCTCGGAGCGCGCGCCGACAAAACAATTGTCTTCGATGATGGTGGGGCCGGCCTGCATCGGCTCCAGCACGCCGCCAATCCCGACGCCGCCGCTCAAATGCACGTTTTTGCCGATCTGCGCGCAGGAGCCCACGGTGGCCCAGGTGTCCACCATCGTTCCCTCATCCACGTAGGCGCCGATATTCACATACGAGGGCATCAACACCGCGCCCTTGGCGATAAAACTGCCGCGCCGGGCGACCGCCGGGGGTACCACGCGCACGCCGGTGGCTTTCATGGCGGCTTCGTCCAGATGGGCAAACTTGGTCTGCACCTTGTCATAAAACCCGAGGTCACCGGCCCGCATGACGGCGTTGTCCTTGAGCCGAAAGCTCAGCAACACCGCCTTCTTGATCCACTGGTGGGTGGTCCATTGGCCGACACCCTGGCGCGTGGCAACACGCAACTCGCCACGGTTAAGGTCGGCAATCACCTGCTCCACCGCCTCGGTAACCTCCTTGGGCGCGGAGGTAGGAGAAAAGCCGGCGCGGTTTTCCCACGCGGCGTTGATGGTGTCTTGCAGGTGTTGGGTCATAAACAGGGACAAAAAAGGGTTTGAGTGCATCAGATTCGGGAACTGACAAATTCGACGATACGCCGCGCGGCTTCTTCACATTCCGCCGTCTCCGCCACCAATGCCATCCGGATGCGCCGGGCGCCCGGATTATCGCCATGGGCGGTGCGTGCCAGATAACTGCCGGGCAGAACGGTCACATTGTAAAGAGCGAACAATTCGCGCGCGAAATCGGTGTCGCTTCCACGCACCTGGGCCCATAGGTAAAAGCCGGCATCGGGCAAGGCGACGTCGAGCACCTTGGCCAGTATCGGGGTCACGCGGGCAAATTTGTCGCGGTACATGGCGCGGTTGGCCACCACATGTTCTTCATCGGCCCAGGCTGCAATACTGGCGGTCTGCACCACCGGGCTCATGGCGCTGCCGTGGTAGGTACGGTACAGCAGGAACTGCCTGATCAAGCTGGCGTCACCGGCCACAAACCCGCTGCGCATGCCCGGCACATTGCTGCGCTTGGACAAGCTGGTGAATGCAATCAGGTTTCTGAAGTCCGCCCGGCCCAGCCTTGCCGCGGCCTCCAGTCCTCCCAGGGGCGGCTCAGCGCGAAAATAGATCTCGCTGTAACACTCGTCCGATGCGATCACAAAACCAAAACGCTCGCTGAGTGCAAACAACTTTTCCCATTCAGGCAACGGCATCACGGCGCCGGTCGGATTGCCAGGCGAACAGACAAACAGCAGTTGGGTCCGCGACCACACGGTGTCGGGCACGCTGTCCCAGTCCTGGGCGAAATTGCGGGCCGGGTCGGCGGCCACGAAGTAGGGCTGGGCGCCGGCCAGCAGCGCCGCGCCCTCGTAGATCTGGTAGAACGGATTGGGGCAAATCACCAGCGGCCCGGTGTCCGGCCCGTCGCGTGGGGAGTCCTGCCGCGGATCAACAACTGTTTGCGCCAGCGCAAATAAGGCTTCGCGCGAGCCGTTAACCGGCAGGACCTGGGTCGCGGGGTCCAGCTCCAGCGAATAACGCCGCTTTAGCCAACCAGTGAAAGCGGCCCTCAGAGCAGGTTCGCCGGCCGTGGCGGGGTAGCTGGCCAGGCCACTGGGAATGCTGGCAACAGCGTCGGCAAAAGCCTGGGCAATAAACCGCGGCGTAGCGTGCTTCGGCTCGCCAATACCAAGACTGATGGGGCGATAGTCTTTGTTGGGGGTGATACCTGCGAATAACTGGCGCAGCCGCTCAAAGGGGTAGGGCTGCAAGCGGCCCAGTAAGTGGTTCATGGGTGGGAATTATCCCGCCATGCGGTCGCCGGTTTGCCGGGCCGTGCCATCTGACCGGCCAAATTGAGCCCACCGTGGCTGGGTTTACTTCTTGCCGCTACCAACCTCCGCCGGTGTCTTTGTTTCTCCAGCCTTGGGCGCGTCACCGATCACGGTTTTTAGCGGACACACCTTGAAAGCCGGGCACTTCTGGCAACCAGCTACAACTGCGATAGGGCAAAGGGTCATGGTGGTTGTCCGTTGGGGTGTTGTATTTGTGCCAAGTGTGCACCGTTGCCGTCGAAGTGGCAAATGCTCCCTTGTCATAGTCCAAAACGACGGTTTGCACGGCTTGGCTACGGGATAAACATAGTTCTCAACACCCGCCAATTGCGCTAGCATCAGGAAGTCGGGGTCAATAGTGCGGGGGAGACCTGCTTTTTTGGCTTGGTTATCGGTATTTCTTGTCACGGCCGCGCCGCAAAGAGCTTCATAAGGCTACTGCGGATTTTGGGGTCGGGTTTCGAGGAGGGAAGTCATGCATAACGTGAAAAGTAACAAGTTACCGCGCTTCACGGCGCTGGTACTGGCCGTACATGCTGCTTGTGGCATCTCCGCATGGGCTGCGGGCACCGGCGCTACGGTGGTCAACGGGCAAGTCGCGATAACCCAGCCAACGGCCGTGCTGCAGCAGATCACTGCTTCCAACGGCGCGATCATCAATTGGCGGGGTTTCGGCACGGCTGCGGGCGAGACGATCCAGTTTATTCAGCCGACGGCATCCAGCGCGGTCCTAAATCGCGTCACGGGGCCGGACATTTCGTCGCTGATGGGGCAACTCAAGGCCAATGGGAGCGTGTTCCTTATCAACCCCAATGGCATCGTCATCGGTAGCGGAGCGCGCATAGACACCAACAGTTTTATCGCCTCCACGCTTGACATGGCAGACAACGACTTCCTGGCTGGCAAATTACGGTTTTTTGCCGGCTCCGGGGCAGGTCGTATCACCAACGACGGCCTCATCACTGCCGGGCCCGGAGGGCGGGTAGCCCTGATTGCGCCCAACATAGAAAACAGCGGCATCATCCGCGCCCCTGACGGAAATATCCTGCTGGCGGCGGGCCGCAAGCTGGAGATAGCCAGCATGGACATGGAGGGTGTGACCTTCGAGATCCAGGCGCCTGCTGATTCAGTGCTGAATCTGGGCAAATTGCTGGCCGAGAATGGCGCGGTTCGCGCTTTTGCCGGCACGCTGCGCCATAGCGGCGAAATTCAGGCCAGTCGCCTGGTGGCGCAGGGCGACGGCAGCATCGTGCTGTCGGGCAGCAACGACTTGACGCTCACTTCCGATAGCGTGACCCGTGCGGATGGTGGCGCGGGCGGTTCTATTCTGCTGCAAAGCTCGAACGGCACCACGCGTGTTTCGGGACAGGTCTCCGCCACCGGCTTGCAAGGTACGGGCGGTGACATCCGGCTGTTGGGGGAGCGTGTGGCAGTGGAGTCGGGGGCGCGTATCGATGCCTCCGGTGGCGCTGGTGGCGGCCAGATACTGGTCGGTGGTGACTTCCAGGGCAAGAATCCGGATGTTCAAAACGCCCAGCGCGTTTACGTCGCGGCCGGGGCCCAGCTGAAGGCCGACGCAAGCGCCCTGGGCAATGGCGGGCGGGTAATTGTGTGGGCCGACGAGAACACGCGCTACTACGGCAGCCTGTCTGTGCAGGGTGGACCTCAGGGAGGCAACGGTGGCTTCGCCGAAGTGTCGGGAAAGAACAATCTGGAGTTTGCCGGTTCTGCCAACCTGAGTGCAGCCGCCGGGGCGAGCGGTAGTTTGTTGCTTGATCCGCTGGATATTATTGTGTCGTCTGTGAGCGGGCTACTGCCCTCCATTGCGGACGAGTTCGCCGAATTTCCCGGCAACGTAGTCACGGTTGCCCCCACCGCTCTGGCGGCCGTAGCGGGCAACGTGACCTTGCAAGCCGGCCGTGACATTTTCATTGACAGCGCGATCGCGCTGACCACCCCCGGAGCCGGCCTCACTGCTACCGCTGGAGGAGCGCTGTTCAATGCCGGATCGATTTTCAATACCGCCGGCATAAGTACCAATGCGGGCGCGGTCACCTTGCGGGCGTCCGGAATTTCTGGAGCCGGTAGTATCAGTAGCTCTGGTGGGGCGGTGGATCTCTTGACCTCTGGTTCACTTAATTACAGCGGTGCTATCAGTTCCAGCGGCGGTACGGTGACGCTGGCTTCGCAAAACAGCTCAGTCAACAACGCCAATGTCGACGCGGGCAGCGGGGTCATCAATGCGACTGGTCAGACCGGAGTCTTCGGCGGTTCATTCACCACGACAGGAACCACCAATCTAACGGCCACGGCCGGTGGGCTTGGTTACTATTATTCGCACGTTCTTCTCAATGCCGGGGCTGCCAACCTGACGGCGACAGGCGGCATTTATGCCGATGTTTCCGTCTCAGATCGGTTGAACGCGGACTCGAGCGGCTCTTTTGTGCAGATTTTCGGCAACGGCACCGGCCCGCTGCGTTTGGGTACCCTGACCAGCAACAACAGTTCTCTGTATCTGCGGTCGTCCACCGGCATGGAGCAGGCCAGCGGCGGTGTGCTGACGTCGCCTTTCATCACATTGGATACCGTCAGCAGCAGCGCGACCGCCGGGACCCTTGCCGCTCCCATTTTTATCGCGTCACCGTCAGCTTTGGTGAAGCCAAGAGTCAACGTCTACAACATGGCCGCTGGTGTGCATATCGGTTTTTCGCCAAGCACTACCGTCGCCAATTTGTCGCTTGAGGGCACGGTAGCAGCCTTGGGCGATAGCACGATCACGGGCGCCGCCAATCTCACGTCGCTTGCGTTCAGCGCCGGTACGGGTGTTCTCAATGCATCGGCGGTTTCGACTGGGGGGCTTGGCCTTGAGTTGAGCATTACCGATGGAGGCCTGAACGCCACAAGCCTGCTCTTGCCGGGCGGCAATGTCACGCTCGACAGCCAGGGCGCTTTGACGTTGGGTACGGTGACGGGCGCGAGCCTTTATGCAACGGCCAAGGGAGCCGTTGCCATCGGGTCGGCCACGACCACCGGCAACGGCGGCATCACCGTCGTGGCTACCCAGAATTGCAGCTATTACAGCACTTGTGCTCTCGTCAGTCCGATTACTGCCGGGACACTTGTCGCCGGTGGTTCGGGCAGTGTCAACCTGAACAATCAGTACGACAACGGCAATATCGATGTGGGAAGCCTGACTGCGGGCGGGTCCGTCAACATCAACGCGGGGCAGCACTATCCTTACTATTTCTATCCCAGAACCAATGCAATCACTGTCGGCTCGATTACCTCGGGCAGTACGCTGACCATCCACAATTTCGGCACCGGCAGTATCGTGGCCAGCGGCAACCTCGCCAGCACTTCGGGCTTCCTTTCGGTCACCGCTGACGATGGCAACATCAGCGCAGCAGGCGCGAACACGTCGTTTAACTCAAGTTCCTTTACGGCAACCGGCAATCACTCCGTTGCGCTTGGCTCGGTGACCACCACAAATTCAAATGCCGCTGTTACGGTAACGGCCGGTTCGGACATATCGTTTCAGTCGATCACGGCAAATGGGGCCGGCGCCAATGTGAACTTGAATTCGTCGGGCGGCAGTATCAAAACGACGGTCGACAATCTCGCGGCAGATATTTCTTCCGGTGGCAACGTCACATTGACCGCCAGTGATGCAACCAATGGTGTGATTGGAAATGCCGGTTTCGCCCGCCCCATGGACATCGTTGCAGGCGCTACCAATACAGTGACGCTGCTGGCCGGCAAAAATATCGGTGCTTCCGGTGCGGGTCAGGCAGTGCACGTTGATACGGGCGGTGTGATCGACGTCACAACCAGCGGCGGGCAGTTTTTTGTCTCGGCCGAAACCATGGCTGGAGTGGCAAAGTCGGTGACGGGCATCAAGTTATCGGCCTCGCCTGCGGGCATGGCGGCATCGGGTACGTCGGTCTTTAGTTCCCAGGACTTGTCGGTCAACGCCAGCAGCGATGGCAGTACGATAACCATCGGGGACGTCCAACAGGCTGCGAACGTGCTGAATCAATTCAGCTTTACCTCATTGGGTGGTGGCTTGACATTTGGCGATGTAAGCCTGACAACCACAGGTTACAACCAGGTGTTCCTGAACGCCGGCGGACCGTTGACGCAAACATCTCCCGGGACCAACAACATCAATGCTG
>JANLPN010000151.1:0-6047 GCA_031367285.1 Betaproteobacteria bacterium
GAGTGGTTTGTGATTGACGCGACCGACAAGGTCCTCGGACGAGTAGCCAGCGAAGTTGCTCTCCGTTTGCGCGGCAAACACAAGGCCATTTATACGCCTCACGTCGATACCGGTGACTTCATCGTCATCATCAATGCAGCCAGGCTGCGTGTCACCGGCGCCAAGCCGATCGACAAGATCTATTACAGCCATTCCGGCTACCCCGGTGGCATTTCCGCCATCAACTTCAGGGATATGCAAGCCAAGTTTCCGGGCCGCGCGCTGGAAAAAGCCGTCAAGGGCATGTTGCCCAAGGGCCCGCTTGGCTACGCCATGATCAAGAAGCTCAAGGTGTACGGTGGGGCCGAGCACCCGCACACTGCCCAGCAACCCAAAGTGTTGGAAATTTAAGGAGCTTTGAGATGATTGGTGAATGGAACAATGGCACGGGCCGTCGCAAATCCAGCGTCGCGCGCGTGTTCATGAAAAAAGGTAGTGGCAAGATCATAGTCAACGGCAAGGACATACAAGCGTACTTTGGCCGTGAGACCTCGATCATGATCGTCAAGCAACCGCTGTTTTTGACCAACCACGTCGAGACCTTCGACATCATGGTCAACGTAGCTGGTGGCGGCGAATCCGGCCAGGCGGGTGCAACACGCCACGGCATTACACGGGCCCTGATGGACTACGACGCTACGCTCAAGCCCGAGCTGTCAAAAGCCGGCTTTGTCACGCGTGATGCGCGCGAAGTTGAACGTAAAAAGGTTGGCTTGCACTCCGCACGCCGCCGCAAACAGTTCTCGAAACGCTAAATCGAAACAAGAAACCGCCCCTGTGGCGGTTTTTTGCCATTTGAGTTCTTATGCGTTTTCGGCTGCTCCGCCGTCGCCTCACCATCAGTGCTCCGCGCATGGCGGTGCGTAGCGCGCTGCCCTGGCCATTCCGGTGGGCGATGCTGGCGCTTGTATTCGGGTTTTGCGCCGCCATCGGACTATGGGCATTCGAGTTTGGCAAGGTGATTGCCGGGCTCGATGGTGGCGCTGGAGAAGAGCTGGTCAAGCTGCGCGTTGAGGTTGCCAAACTCAGGCAGGAGCGCGATCAGGCACAGTCGGTAGCCAATACGTCGCAGACATTGTTGACGGCCGAGAAGGCTGCGCAAGGTCAACTGCTGGCCCAGTACAAGCAGCTGGAGATGGACAATCTGAGTCTGCGCGATGACCTTGGGTTTTTTGAAAAACTAATTCCGCTGACCGGCGTCGAGGGCATTGCGATCCGCGGCTTGCAGGCTGAAGTGACGGAAGACCGTCGGCTAAGATGGCGTGTTCTGCTGATCCAGCCCCAAAAGAACGTGGCCGAGTTCCGGGGAAATCTGGAGCTGACTTTTACCGGCTTGCTAAACGGCAAGTCGTGGTCTACCGCTTTGCCCAGCGGCGCCCAGGCGGTCAAATTTACCCAGTTTGGCCGGTTTCAGGGGGTGCTGGACCTGCCAACGCAGGCGGTGGTCAAGAGCGTTTCGGTAAAGGTATTGGATGGTTCGGTAGTCAAGGCGTCACAGTCCGTCAATCTTTGAGTGCCGGCACAAGCCGTACCAAACAGAAGTTTTGGATGAAAAAGCGGCTTTTGAAGAGCTTGCAAACAGGAGCAAAAACGTGTTCAACAAGAGAAAACAGCCCCCCATCAGAAGCCTGATTGCACATGGCAGCCACATTGCGGGCAACCTCAGGTTTACCGATGGATTGCGTATCGATGGCGCTGTGGTCGGAGACGTTCGCGCAAATGAAGACCAGCCTAGCATTCTGGTGATTTCCGAGAGTGCTTCGGTGACCGGAGCCATCCATGCGGATCACATCATCATCAATGGCAATGTGAAGGGGCCGGTGCACGCCACCTTGATGTTGGAGCTTCAGCCCAAGGCCCGAATCGAGGGCGAAATCCATTACCGGACCCTGGAAATGCACCAGGGAGCGGTGATTGCCGGCCAGATGCTCCCGGCTGCGGCCGGCGACGCAAAGCCCATACTGAAACTGGCGGCAAATAACCAGTAAGCCTATTCCTAAGCGAATTGCTGTAGTATCGTTCCAACCATAGCCACTGGAGTAGCCCATGAGCGCCCTTGCAGAATCCATTCAAACCGAGATGCCCGCCCCTATCCTTTTTACCGACAGTGCCGCAGCCAAGGTCGCGGACCTGATCGCCGAAGAAGGCAACCCGGATTTGAAGTTGCGCGTGTTTGTGCAAGGTGGTGGTTGTTCGGGGTTCCAGTACGGATTTACCTTCGACGAGATTACCAATGAAGACGACACCACGATGACGAAAAACGGCGTGTCTCTGCTGATTGATGCGATGAGCTACCAGTATCTGGTTGGCGCTGAGATCGACTACAAGGAAGATCTGCAAGGCGCCCAGTTCGTGATCAAGAACCCGAACGCAACAACCACCTGCGGATGCGGGTCGAGCTTTTCGACCTGAACGAACCAAGCTGCAAATCGCAGGTTGATTGCTCCGAAATACGGGCGCCACTGGCGCCCGTAGCGCTTTTAAGCCTGCAGCGGCTGCCTACTGTGTGCTGACTTGGCGGATGGATGCCGCTGCCGTGAGTTGCAGTCTGGCAGCTTGCGCAAAACGCTCAAAGGCTGGCCTGGCGGCGGCTGAAATGGGTACCGACTCGCTTTGTTGTGCAATGGTCAACGGGTCGTGGTGCACGCCATTGACGCGAAACTCGAAGTGCAGGTGCGGGCCGGTGGCCCAACCGGAGGAGCCCACGGTGCCTAGGATCTGGCTCTGACTGATGCTCTGGCCACGCTTGACATCGATATGGCTCAAGTGCCCGTAAACGGTGGTGTTGTTGTTACGGTGGCTCACAAAAACCACGTTGCCATACCCGTTTTGAACGCCGGCAAACTCGACCACACCGTCACCCACGCTGCGCACAGGCGTGCCGGTAGGTGCCGCATAGTCCACGCCGAGATGCGCCCGCCACTTTTGCAGAATGGGGTGAAAGCGCATGCTGAAGCCGCTGGTCACGCGGGAGAATTCCATTGGTGACGCGAGGAAACTGCGGCGCAGGCTCTGGCCGTCCAAGGTGTAGTAACCACCCTTGCTACTGGCCCCCGATGCAACCGTTTGTGCAATGGCGGAGTCCTTGAACCACATGGCTTGGTAGGTTTTGCCATTGTTGGCGAATTCCGCGCTCAACACCCGCCCGCTGCGAAGAGCTTCTCCGTCGCCCTCCAGGGTCTCGTACACGATGGAAAACCGGTCGCCCTTGCGCAAGGCGCGGTGGAAGTCGATGTCGCCGGAAAATATCTCTGCCACCTGCACCGCAACCGGGTCGGGGATACGCGCGTCGTCAGTAGCCGCAAAAAGTGAGGACTGTATGGTGCCGCTGGCCAAACGGCTCGAAGTTGTCAGTGGCGCTGTTTCGATGGCTGACGTGAAGCCAGTGGCCGTCTTTTCCACCACCAGGCGCTTAAAGTTGCCACTGTCGTCTGAGGTCCAGCGTGCAACTAGCTTGAGCAACGCGTTTTCAGCAGACGCCTCGGCTGTGACGTTGCGCCCTGCACGGCTCAGCAAGGCCTGGCGTGTGATCTTGTCGGAGCGCAGGAAAGCGGCAGCCGCAGGATCATCAAGACCCAGACGCTTGAGCAGGGTGTCGGCGCTGTCGCTGGAGCGTGTTACATCCGAGCGGTACAGGCTGAACGCATAATTCTCCAGCGCATCGGCTTGCGCCTGCAGTGGCAGCGGCTGAACCTGCTCAAGTACCTGTTGTACCTGCAGATCAGAAACGTCGGGAGCGAGCGATGCAACAGCGAATCCGCCGACACCGAGCAACAACACGGCCACGGCACCAGCGATGCGCCTGGGATGGCGGGCCAGAGCCCCGTTGACAGAGGCAAAAAAATCAGCCGCAGCGGCAACAAGACCGTGAATCAAAACAGATATTCCAACTTTTGTTGTTATGGGCAACGCTGCATGCGCTTCGCCTCTGTGGCCAGGAGTGCGACATTAGAATCAACGCCCAGGGCAAAGGCAGAGTATATCTGCCCCCCGAGCCCAGGCATCTGTAAAAACCCTTATGAATCAAGCCACCAGTTCAGCTTTTCCGGTAACAGACGAGGTTCGTGCGGCACTGGCCATTACATTGCGCGGTTGTCAGGAACTGATACCGCAGGAAGACTGGGTCAAGAAGCTGGCCCGTTCGCAGGCCACCGGCGTGCCCTTGCGCATCAAGCTGGGCCTTGACCCGACGGCGCCGGATATCCACATCGGGCATACGGTGGTGCTCAACAAGATGCGCCAGTTGCAGGACCTGGGCCATACGGTGATCTTCCTGATCGGCGACTTCACCAGCACAATAGGCGACCCCTCGGGACGCAACACGACACGCCCGCCATTGACGCGTGCGCAGATCGAGTCCAACGCCCAGACCTACTACCAGCAGGCGTCCATGGTGCTTGACCCGTCCCGCACCGAGATTCGCTACAACAGCGAGTGGAGCGACCCGCTGGGAGCGCGCGGCATGATTGAACTGGCCGCCAAATACAACGTGGCACGCATGATGGAGCGGGACGATTTTTCCAAGCGCTACAAGGCGGGCCAGACCATCAACGTGCACGAATTTTTGTATCCGCTGATGCAGGGTTATGACAGTGTGGCGCTCAAGTCCGATCTGGAACTGGGCGGAACGGACCAGAAGTTCAATCTGCTGGTCGGACGCCACTTGCAGGCGGAGTATGGGCAGGAGCCGCAGTGCATTTTGACCATGCCTTTGCTGGAGGGCCTGGACGGCGTTGAGAAGATGTCCAAGAGCAAGAACAACTATATCGGCATCCTCGAAGACGCAAACAGCATGTTTGCGAAAGTCATGAGCATCTCCGACGTATTGATGTGGCGCTGGTACACGCTGCTGAGCTTCAGGTCCGAAGCACAGATCGCGGCGCTCAAGGCCGAGGTGGGCGCCGGACGCAACCCGAAGGATGCCAAAGTGGCGCTGGCCAAGGAAATTGCGGCGCGTTTCCATTCCGTGGCGGCTGCGGATGCGGCTGAGCGCGATTTCGCCAACCGTGCGCAAGGCGGCGTGCCCGACGAAATCCCCAAGCTCCGCCTGCCGCTGGACGAGGGCGGGGCACCGATTGGTCTCGGGCGCGTGCTCAAGATGGCGGGCCTCACGGCGTCCAGCGGCGAGGGCAACCGCCTGATTGACGGCGCTGGGGTACGCATTGACTCCGTGCTTGTCAGCGACAAGGGCCTGAAACTCGGTGCCGGCGTGTACGTGCTGCAGGTAGGCAAGCGCAAGTTCGCGCGCGTCACCTTGGGCTGAAATTTGAAGGCACTGTTGCAACGCGTTCTGGAGGCCTGCGTGACGGTGGACGGCGAGGTCGTCGGCCGCATCGGGACCGGCCTGCTGGTGCTGGTGTGTGCCGAGCGCGGTGATACCGAATCGGAGGCCACCCGCATGCTGGCCAAGATACTCAAGCTGCGCATATTCGGCGACGCCGCCGGCAAGATGAACCTGAGTGTGCAGGACGTCGGTGGCGCTTTGCTGGTGGTGAGCCAGTTCACGCTGGCGGCCGACACCTCAAGCGGTAACCGGCCCGGGTTCAGTGCCGCGGCGGCGCCAGACGACGGAAAACGTCTTTACGACTATTTCGTGACCCGGGCACGCGCCGCACACGCAGCAGTGCAGACCGGCCAGTTCGGCGCCGACATGCATGTGGCGCTGATCAACGACGGGCCGGTGACGATTCCCCTGCACATAACGCGCGCTTCTTGGCCAGTTCAAGCGTAAGGGTTTGCGAAGCCCAGGCCTGCCAGTATTTCCGTTTCCCGCGCCTCCATGGCCAGTGCATCGGCCGCGCCCGTTTCATGGTCCCAGCCCTGCGCGTGCAAGGTGCCGTGAACAATCAGGTGGGCGTAATGCGCCTGCAGGGTTTTGCGGCCCTGTTTCGCTTCGGCGGCGATCACCGGCGCGCACAGCACCAGATCCGCGCACAGCGGCTGCCTGCTGTAGGCAAAAGTCAGCACATTGGTTGCGTAGTCCTTGCGCCGGTAATCGAGGTTCAGGG
>JANLPN010000410.1:0-7143 GCA_031367285.1 Betaproteobacteria bacterium
GCCCGGATGATTCAGGCTCCTGGGTCGAGTCACGGTTTCCGATGGTGCAGGTCGTTCGCCGCCTTGCAAAGACCCGTTTCAATATCAGCAAGGCGCGCAACCTGGGCGCTTCGCAGGCCGACACGCCATGGATATGTTTCATGGATGCAGACACCCTGGTGGGCCCGGAGGTATTCAGCGGGATTTTCGATGGGCTGCGGGACCGGACCTTCTTTCTCGCCGATCCGTGCCCGGATGCGCTCAGCGGCATGGTTGTCTGCCGGCTTGACGATTTCCGGGCCATCGGTGGCTACGACGAGTTGTTTTCGGGCTGGGGCAGCGAAGACCGCGACCTGTACACCCGGCTGGAGCGCAGTGGCTGCACCCGCGCATTCTTTCAGGCCCAGGCGATCTCGATGATTGATCACGGGGATGCAGAGCGTACCCGCTACCACCGCATTGGTGACCACTTCTTGTCGCTGCGTTTGAACGGTTTGTATTTTCAGATCAAGACCGACCTTGCGCGCCAGACGAATACGGTGGAGCTGTCTTTGGAGCACCGGCAGGCGATACGTTCCCGGATCTCGAACCTGGTCTTGTCCAACCCCCACTCTGCCGTACAGATGGAAGTGGAGTTGCCGTGGACGACCGATTTCATGCAGCCGCCCGGCTGGCAACTCAGGCGGTCGATCCGTTATGTTTTCGAACCGGAGAAGCCAAGTCACCATGAATGACCCCGCCGTTTTCGCGCGCCACATGCAGCAGGGCGCCGCACACCATGTCGCCGGCCGTCTGGAGCAGGCCCTGGTGGCTTTTGAAAGTGCCCTGGCTCTGCAGCCACACAACACCAATGCGGCGAATGCCTGCGCAACCATGCTCACCGCCCTGGGCCAGCCGGCGGAGGCCTACCGGATATTGCTCTCGGTGCGGGAGCGACTGCTGCTGCATCCGGACGGCGCCACCAATCTCGCTATTGCCGCCGAGGCCTGCGGGCATGCGGATGATGCCCGCCAGGCCTACGCCCGTGCGCTGGAGCTGAACCCCAACCACCTGCGGGCGCTCAACAACACAGCGCTCGACCTGGCGCATGCAGGGGATTGGGCCGAGGCGATACGGCGGCTGGAGCATTGTGTGTCACTGGCTCCAGGCAGTTTGCCGGCCTGGCTCAATCTCGCCGACACCCTGGTTGGAGCGCGCCAATTCGCGCAGGCGGTGACCCTGCTGGCTGAGGTTCAGTCGCGTTTTCCAGGTAACACGAGCGTGTCCGTACGGCATATGGTCACACTGGCTTTTGACGGACAGATAGAGCAGGCTCAGAGCGCCATGGACAGCCTGGGTCCAAAGAATTACGAATTGCTCAAAGACTTTCTTGCGCAGGCCAATAAGGCAGCCTCACGCTCGGTTCGCAAATTGCCGGACGTCAAACCCGACGCCTACGAACTCTTTTGCCAGCAGGCATTTGAAGCCATGCAGCAGTGCGACTGGCGCGATCATGATCGGCTGACCGCGGTTATCCGTGAAATGCTGGCACGTGCGGTCCGTACTGGGAAAGGACGCGATGGACGCGATACCCAGTTTTACGGCTTGACCTTGCCTCTGCTCGAAGACGAGATGGCCCAGCTACGTGTGCTCTCGATTGATGCCATTGGCAAGGCGTTGGCGACGCAGGTAGCGCCATTTGTTGCGCGGCGCTCGAAGAACCGCGACGACCGAATCCATGTCGGCCTGGCGGCGCAATCCTTGCGTGACCCGCGTTTTGCCAATGGCCTCGAACAGCAGCTGCGTTTGCACGACCACCGGCGTTTCGCCATCCACGTATATTCGCCCACGCCGGAGCCGGACTTCTCGCTCAACGCGCGGCTGTCTGATTTTGGCGCGGCTGCGGTGGAAATCGCACACATGACCGACGATGAAGCCGTAGGGCGTATGCGAATCGACGAACTCGACATATTTGTCGACATGGCCTTTGACAGCCCGTGGTGCCGACCGGAGATTCCCGAGCGCAGGGTCGCGCCGATCCAGATTCGCCAGACCACATGGCATAGGCACCATCCACCGCGCCCTTGCGAATACAACATGTCCGACACCTTTGTCCATCCCGCGGGGATCGACATGGAAAAGTACGGTGCCGTGGTACGGCTCCCCCACACCTGTTGGCTCGCGGCCAACAATGACGGGCCCGACGAGGCACCTGCAAGCCGCGCCGAGGTCGGCTTGCCGGAAGATGGCCTGGTGCTGTGCGCCCTGCTACCCGCCATGATGATCGAGCCTTTGACGTTTGGCTTGTGGATGAAGATGCTCGATGCCTTGCCGCATGCGGTTTTATGGTTGCCGGCGTATCCGGCTGCCGCTCGCGCCAACCTTGCCCGCGAGGCGCGTGCACGGGGTGTGGATGCTGCCCGGCTGGTATACCTGCCGCTTTGCACCCGGGCAAGAATGCTCGGCTACGTACGCTTGGCTGATCTGTTTGTCGATGCAGTCCGGTTCAACGCCAACCATGGCCTGTCCGACGCGCTGCGCATGGGTGTACCGGCAGTCACCTGCGCCGGCGAAAGCATGGCATCCAGGCTGGGCGGCAGCATCGTGCTCGCGGCCGGGCTGGACGACTGCGTTGCCGGCACTCCGGCAGCACTTGTCGACAGGGTGGTGGGGCTAGGACAGGACCGCGGCGCATTGGCCCGGTTGCGCGCGCAATTGGCAAACCAGCTTGCCACGGCACCGCTTTTTGATCGCCAGGCGCGGGTGCGCGAATGGGAAACAGCCTGGGCCATGATGGTGGACAGGCATCGTACCGGTGTCCCGCCCCAGGCCTTCGACGTGCCGGCGTGTCCCCCGACGGTGATCCGCCCGGCAGCCGAAGGCGGCCTCTAGAAATTCTGGAGCGAGTTGATCCGTAGCGGAGCCCTGTAGCGCCGGGAGGCGGCGTTGGTACAGACGTTACTGGCAATGGGTGGATGGCGCGGCGGCATATCAGCATGGGGCTGGTCTAACCGCGCTCACGCAATTGCATCTTGAGCCCAAGCGGGGCCATGGTGAACGAAAGGTGCTCGGGCGGCTCGCCGCCATCGGCGGTTCCTATGCGCTCGATATCGAAGGTGTTGAGCAGCATGGCGATCGCCATCTTCATCTCGAGCAAGGCCAGGTAACGCCCCGGGCAAACACGGGGGCCGGCACCAAAGGGCATGGAGATGCGTTTGGCGGAGCTTGCTGCCCCACTCCCCGAGCCGTTGTCGAGCCAGCGCGCGGGATCAAACCTGGCCGCCTCGGGGAAATGGCGTTCCTGCAAGGTGTCGTGGCGCATGACCAGCCATAACATCGTGCCTGCGGGCACTTCGATGTCTGCAACACGCGTGTCGCGCAACGCCTGCACGATGTTCAACGGGCCCACGGGCTTGAGGCGCATGGTTTCGTGTGCACAAGCTTCCACGTAGTCAAGCTGCCCGATTTCGTCGTGCGTGAATAGGTGGCCCGCGCCGGGCGTCCCGGTCGCGTCGGCCACTCGACGAACTTCCTGTTGCGCGGCACGCATCGCATCCGGATTACCGTGCAACAGGTACAACATCCACGCCAGCGTATTGGCGGTGGTGTCTTCCCCCGCCAGCAACATCGTCAATACATTGCCGGCGACGTCCCGGTCATCGACCGCGCTGCCCTCCTGGTCGGTGGCGACAAGCATGGCCTCAAGCAGGTTACGCGGATGCTGGCGCAACGCCGGGTTGGCCAGCATGCGGGCACGGGCGTTGGCAATGAACTCCTGCACGGCAAGATTCACCGCCCGTACCTGTTTTTCGAGCCGCCGGTCAGCTGGCAATTTGAAATGGCGCCAGTAGGGATAGGGCGAAAGCATGCGCCGCGACACGGCCGGAAAAATCTTGTCCAGGTGGTGCTGGATCACCTCCTCGTCAGACTCCAGGGTGTTGACTTCGGCGCCAAATGCCAGGCCCGCGATGGTATCGACGGTAAAACGCATCAGGTCGGATTGCAGGTCTATCTCACGGCCGCTGTGTGCCGCCAGTCGCCAGCGGCCGCCCAATCTCTGCGTCACCGCGGAAAGAGACGGGAAATATTCCCGCACGTGGCCCGGGTCGAATCCGGCCATGACCATGCGCCGCTGGTGGCGCCACGCATCACCGTTCGCACCGAACACGCCAGGTGTCAGCCCCATCTCGCGCCAGACGATCTCGAGCCGTGGCGGGCGTCTGAACCCGTCCGGCCGATCACGCAAAATGGCAGCAATCGTTTCATGGCCCCCGACCACCAAAAAGCGCGTCGGGCCAAGCCGCATCTGAAACAAGGGGCCATACTGGCCACACCACTGCTCCACGGTCTGGTGTACGCGCGCGCGATCCAGCCGGAACAGGCTGCCGACAAGCGGCCATCCGCTCGGACCGGGCAACTCGCCAATGCTGCGCAAGGCAGGAGCCAAGGAGGGCTTGGACGTAATGACGGTTTCTGTGCTCATAGCATAATTGCCAAGCAGACGGAGCCAAGCCCGCACCATGCAGGCCGTGTACTCGCTGAACGGATGATGGTGGAATCCTAGCATCGAAGAGCCGCGGGGCCTTGGTGTTCTGGCCTGCCTGGCCGCTGGCGCTGAAACTTGACGCAACTATGGCTTTTAGATGAAACCTGATTTCTCCAAGCCTGCCTTGCCGCAGTTGCCCGTTCTTGATTTCGAACCCCAGTGGCGTGTGCTACAGGGAGTTGCCTATGGGCTTGGCCAGCCGGTGATGCTTGGAGCCGTGCACATACACATAGGGATGGACCCGTCTTTCAGCTTCGCCGCACTTGATCGGGCAATGCTGCGGTATGTTCATGAGCCCTTGCCCGATAACATGGCTCCGCAATCGCCTGAACTTTCCCTGGTACTGCGCGCACTGCATTGGGCCGCTGCGGTCCAGCGGCAGGCCAACGTGCCGGTATTCAATTCGGGCAAGGCGTGGCCGGCAGCGCATGCCCACGGGACGACCAGATTGCACGTAGCCGTACCCTACGCCGCGCCTTACGCGACGGCCGATACATTGGCGTGGGTAGCAAAGGCCATTACGAGCCTCTTGGCCGATGGCGACCGGCCGACCGGTCCGGGTCCCTTGGAAGCCGACTTTGAACGGCTACTGGGGTCCTTGCAGAATTTCAAACCGCAAGGGGTCAACACCTTCCGCTTCCTAAGTGCCGCCCAAACGCTGGACATACCTTGGCGGCAGGTGGTTCCTGACGTTTATGGCTTCGGTAACGGGCGCTATTGCCGATGGCTGGAAAGCAGTTATACCGACCGAACGGCGGTGATCGGCACGCGGATTGCCCGCGACAAGCTCAAGACCGGCATGGTGCTTCGCCAGGCCGGGCTACCCGCGCCCACACATGCACGAGCGGCCTCCGCGGAGCAGGCCGTGGAGCTTGCCAGACAATTCGGGTACCCCGTGGTCGTCAAACCCGCGGACCGGGATCAGGGTCTCGGAGTGTCGGCCGACCTACGCCATGACGCCATGGTGCGGGCGGCATTTCACGAGGCATCCAAACACTCGGGCAATATCCTTGTGGAAAAACACTTTCACGGCAAGGACTTCCGCCTGACGGTCTTCAATGGGCGCCTGATCAAGGCTACGCTCAGAATTCCGGGTGGCGTCACGGGAAACGGCCGGCAAACCGTCTCCACTTTGATTGGACTTGCCAAACAGGACGAACACCAGGCCCGACGCGCAAGAGAGCGTGGCCGCGATTTGCTCGAACTGGACCAGGAGGCACGGGAACTACTCACCGAAGCCGGCATGTCACCGGAATCGGTTCCATCCGCAGGCGAGTATGTTTGCCTGAGACGCCGGGCCAATATCTCGGCTGGCGGCACCTCTGTCAAAGTCGAACAGCCGATTCATCCGGACAACCGGCGACTGGCCGAGCGGGCGGCCGATGCGCTGGGTCTGGACCTGGCCGGGATCGACGTGATCATGCAGAACATTTCCCGCTCCTGGCTTGAGACGGGAGCGCTGATTTGCGAAGTCAATGGACAACCGCAAATCGGGATTGGCACCTCTCCCGGCATCTATTTGGAAATCCTGCGCGAGCTGATGCAAGGCCGCTCGCGCATACCGGTTGTCCTGGTGCTTGGAACCGCCGGCCGCGTCGATCAACGTCTGATGGAGCTTTGGCAAACCAGTGGGCTTCAGGTCGGCCGGGCATCTGTTGAAGGTGTATGGCAAGGCCTGGAGCGGCTCGCCGGCGCGCAGCCGAATGTGTTCTCGGCCGCCCAGATATTGCTGTCGAATCGGTTCGTCGATGCGGCGATCATCGTAATGACACCAGCCCAGATCATGTTTTATGGCCTCCCGTTCGACCGTTTTGACCTGGTGGTCCTGAGGGGGCCGGACTCCGACAACCAATGGGATTACGCGGAGCTCGCGGAGATGTGGCGCATGGTGCTGCCGCATGTGGCACAAGCCATAGTCAGCGCCGAAGCACGGCCGCAATGGCTGCCAGAGGCACAGGCGCTTCAGACGTTCGGCTTGTCGGTGGTACAGTGTTCCGGCGATGGTGAGACCATGGCGCGGGCGGCGGCTGGCCTCCTGCCGGCGCGAACTACCGCGCCCTGATGCCGCAGCCCGCCGCGGTTCCCGGAAGTATGACTACCCAAGCAAATCTTTGCATGTTTGATCGCAGACAACTTCTCAAGGCCGCGACCTTCCTGCCGGCCGGTCTGGCTTTCACCGCCGCAGCCGGGGCAGGCTCTTCTGAACTGGCTGCGCTGTCGGAACTGCGCTTCATCGTGTCGAGTGTTCCGGGCGGCGCCGTGGATCTGGTAGCCAGGGTTCTGGCGCTGGCCTTATCGCAATCCCACAAGTTGCCGGTGATAGTCATGAACGTTGAGGGCGCCGCGGGTGAAATTGCGCTGAAACGCCTGGTAACCGATCCCCCGGACGGCAAGACCTGGCTGCTGGCGCAAGAAGCAATAATCACGATCAACCCAAGCTACTACGCGCGCGCGTCGGCGGACATACTGGATGGTATCGTTCCTGTCGCTCAAGTCGCCACCAGCAACGTTTACATGCTGGTCAGAGCCGATGATTCGATCAACTCGTTCAGCGACCTGTTGAACGAGGCGCGCTCCGGAACCGCGCCCTTGGCGTATGGCAGCGGAGGTGTTGGCAGCCTGCACCACTTGTCAATGGA
>JANLPN010000249.1:0-8076 GCA_031367285.1 Betaproteobacteria bacterium
AAAACGAAATCCCAGAATGGGTCCAACGGTGTAAAACGTGTGGGCCGCAGCTGAAACAACAAAAAAAGGCGAACGTGCTGTTCGCCTTTGTCGGGGTGGTGGGGGCTGACGGGCTCGAACCGCCGACCTACGCCTTGTAAGGGCGCCGCTCTACCAACTGAGCTAAGCCCCCCGCCGAAACCGGATGTGTCAGTTCAATGCATCTTTCAATGCCTTGCCCGGACGAAACTTTGGAACCTTGGCGGACTTTATTTTAATCGCTACACCGGTGCGCGGATTTCGGCCCACCCGGGCAGCTCTTTTTCCGACCGCGAAGGTACCAAAACCAACCAATGAAACAGAGCCGCCCTTTTTCAATGTCGTCTTCACCGCGCCTATGGTGGACTCAAGTGCGCGGGTGGCCGCGGCTTTGGAAATGTCGGCATGTTTAGCAATATGTTCAATCAATTCAGTCTTGTTCACGGAGAACCCCTTGTATGGAAGCAGAGCCAGTCAACTTATTTTTTCGAAATCTTTTCATCGGGCAAACAACTGTTCGCCTGAACCATCGGTGCTTGCAGGACAACGAATCTCCGAAAGAGAAATCTTGCAAGTCTTGCCGCTATAAGTGATTAGAGCCATGGACAGCTACCGTGTCAACAAGCCAAGCAGCATTACATCGGCGCGGACGCGAATTCTATTCGGTTTTGCGTCCCGCGGACATGGCTGGACATCCCCCGAGCGACCAATGCGCGGCGCACGGCTACAGGCCGGACCCGCGAACCCGCCGCCCCTCACGCCGGCTGCCGGCCGGGCAGTTCGATGCGGAAGTGCCGCTTCAGGATGTCGGCGATATTCTCGAAACAGGAGCCGTAACGCACCACTTCCAGCGTCTCGCAATTTAGCAGCGTGGACGACGATTTCCACAGGTGGTACTTCTGCAGGCCATAGTCCACGATGAGATCGGCGATGGCGGTAATTTCGCTCTCCATATCCTCGACCCGGAATTTCGTGCCATGCAGGGACAGGTTGGCGGACGAACCAAACAGCAGTGTTTCGCGCTCCAGGCTCAGGCGCGTGATCTCCCGGTGAAAGGAACCCGCGTTGAGCAGCATCAACAAGGTGTTGCCCTTGGTGCTGCGCTCCAGCGTGTCGGCATCCAGGCTGCGCAACAGCGGGTGGTCGACCCGGCACGGCGCTATCAGTCCGAGCGGGAGGTCGTAGTCCAGGGTGATGGCCTCCACCATCGCCCGGCCGCGCACGCTCACCACATGCAGCTCGCGGTGCAGATCGTCGTTGCCCAGCATCGCATTGAGTTTGCTGGGCGCGCGTTTCTTGGTGGAGAATATTTTTTGCAGCGCGGGCAACCGGGCGGCAATCAGCGAATATCCCACATCATTGGGCAGGATGGCAATGCCTGCGTTTTGCATCACGTCCATCGCACGCCGCGCGTCCGCGGGCACATCCAGTACCGACATCGCTGTTCTCCGGTTTGGTTTTACGCCAGGCCCAGGTTCTTGCCCGTCCGGACCTCAATGCGCTGATACCGTAGCCTGCCGGAAAATGGCATGCAGACCCAGTTGCCGCACCAGATCCACCTCCAGCCCGCCCGTGTTTTGATCCCGTATGGCCAGACCCATCCGTGCACATCTTGCGCGCAGCCAGGCCAAGTCGGACACTTCGAACACCAGCGCGCTGGGTAACACTGCGGCTTGCTGTTCGTCAAAGTCGATCTGCATGCAGGCATTGGGCAGCGAAAGCTCCACGCCGCCAGCGCGCTCACACGCCAGGCGCATGCCGGCCGCCAGCAATTGGGTTATCCATTGCCGGGCCAGCCGCTGCGGCCCCCGGTACTGCAGCTCGGCCAGGCCAGAGGCCCGGTTGTCGTGCCGCAGCAGTTGCGGGCTGCGCAACAGCTCCGGCGTGCGGTGTTCTGTCCAGCACAGGTACGACGGATCACCTGGCTGCCACGCGGAACCGAAGTACACGAACTGCGCCGTGCCGTGGATGCCTTCCTCGTTCACCTGCCTGGCCCAGTGCAGCACCGGGCCAGCCACTACACCGTTCTCCACGCAGCGCGCGTGGCAGCCGACGGCATCGGAGGTACCGAACGCCACGACGTGCAGGCCATAGCGCGCACTCGGCGCCATGGCCAGTTGGTGCCCCGCGCTCGGGTCGGTAATCTGCATGATCTCGATATACCCACTGCCCAGCATGATGGAACGCTGCGAACTGCCGGCCGACACCAGTTCGCCCTGCCCATTGGTGCGTGTGTGGTTGGCCCTTGCCGTCAGAGTGAACCCGAGCCGCTCCAGAAATGCGCCGGTGGCATCCAGGTCGCGCACGATAAATCCGGCGTGGTCCAGCCTCACATCGGCCGCCGTCCGCGAGGGGGAACTCATGGCGTCGTGCCCGGCAGAAGTGTGGGTGACGCGGGGCGCGACACACCAAAGATGACTTTCTTGCCCGCGTGGATATGCGCACGCATCGCCGACTCGGCCCAAACCGCGTCGCCGGATTCAATCGCCGAGACCACGTCGTAGTGTTGCAGCGCGCTGCGCTCCAGCGATTCACGCGTGTATTTGGCAAAGGTCTGCTTGACCAGCGGTATATGCACCACCGCCACCATCATGGAGGCCAGGCGTCGGTTTTTACCCGCGTCAAGAATCAGGCGGTGCAGGCGGTTGTTGGATTCCGCGACCAGCCGTATGTCCGGGTTGCCGGTATCACGCGTCAAGGCGCAAAAGGTATCCGCCTCGCGCCGCATCAGCTCCACTTCACCCGCAGTGGCATGCAGTGCGGCCAGCGAGGCGCCATAACCTTCGAGCATCGCGCGCAGGTCAAATACTTCCAGCAGGTTGTCGTCGGTCCAGTCGATCACCACCGCACCGCGGTTCGGCCGCAGCTCGACAAACCCCTCGGCCGCCAACAACGTCAAGGCCTGGCGCACCGAGGTGCGCGATACGTTGGCCAGCGCACAGATTTCGACTTCGCGGATGCGGTCGCCGCCCGCGAACCGGCCGCTGCGAATCGCCTCGCGAATTACCTCGCAGGCCACATCCACGCTGCTCGATGCCGATGGCACCGCATCCAGATCCGTTGGCGATGCCATCAGCGCCAATACTCCGGGCGCGAGAACCCTTTGGCCTTGGGATCACTCTCGATGAACTTGCGGTAGTCGGCCGACTTGTAGGCATCCGCCAGTTGCTTTAGCACGGCACCGTTGGCCACGTCCTTGCGTGCCGTGAGAATGATGCGGTACTGCGGGGCCGGGTCTTCCAGCACGATGGCCGACGAAAGCAGCATGCCGGACGCAATCACGTGGTTGCCCAGCACGGCGGCCAGGTCCACTTCATCCAGCGAACGCGGTATCTGCGGCGCGTCCAGCAACACCAGCTTGAAATTGCGCGGATTGGATGCCACGTTTTTCTCGGTGGCTTTGCCCGCGGCGACGGACGGGTCCAGGCCCAGCAAGCCCTGCTGCTGCAGGAATGCAAGCGAGCGGCCAAGCGAGGTCGGGTCATTGGGCAGCGAGATCGACGATCCGTTGGGCAGCGCCTTCAGGTCGGTGAATTTGCGGGAATATAGACCCAGCGGTGCGCTGGGAACCTGCAGCACCTCGACCAGGTCGCCCTTGTATTGGCTATTGAAGGTTTCCATGAAGGCACGGTTCTGGAATACGTTGGCGTCCAGGTTGCCGTCCATCAGCGCCGAGTTAAGCTGGATGATGTTGGAGAACTCGGTCAGCTGCACCTTGACACCGGCCTTCTCCAGCGCCGGCTGTACGCCGCGTTTGAACTGGTCCGCATAAGGACCGGGGAAGAAACCGATACGCAACACGCTTTGCGCATGGGCCCAGCCGGCGATGGCCAGCGCAGAGGCCGCAAGGGCCTGGATCAGCACACGTTTTTTCATCACGATCTCCAGAAGTTGAGGGAATACACGGGGAAAAGGGTCAGCGTTTGTCCAGCCGCCGCGCCAGCCAGGCGCCAGCCATCTGGGTTGCCTGCACCAGCACGAACATGATCACCACGCACCAGACCATCACGCCGGTCTCGAAGCGGTAGTAGCCATACCGGATCGCCAGGTCGCCCAGGCCACCGGCACCGACTGCGCCGGCCACCGCGGAATAAGCGATGAACCCAGTCGCAGTAACGGTAAAGCTGCCCACGATGGCGGGGATGGCTTCGGCAATCAGTACCTTGAAAATGGTGGTGGCGGTCGAGGCGCCACAGGCCTGCGCCATATCGATGATGCCGCGCGGCACATCGCGCAGATTCTGTTCCACCAGCCGTGCAAAAAACGGGATCACGGCAAACGACAAGGCCACGGCGGCGGCCTTGGGGCCGATGCTGGTACCGACCACAAAGCGCGAAAACGGTATCAGGATAACCAGCAGGATGATGAACGGGAACGAGCGCAGCACGTTCACCACGTAACCCACGACGCGGTTGAGCAGCGGATGCGGGTACAGGCCACTCGCGGCCGAGGTAAACAACAACACGCCCAGCGGTGTGCCCAGCACCAGCGCACTGGCCATCGTGGCGCTCACCATCAGCAAGGTGTCCAGCGTGGCCTTCCATAAATCGGGGCCGAATTCGACCAAGGCCTTGAACAGATTGTTCATGGCTCCTCCTGGGGCAACACCGTTTGGTCGGTCCAGCCCCTGGCGGTTTCAAAAAAGAACTTGCCGAGCAGGCTTTGCGGCTGCGGGTCGGCCATGGCGATCCGGTCCACCACGCGCCCATGCTCGAGCACCACGCAGTGCTGGCACAGGTAGCTGGCCACCTTGATGTCGTGCGTGACGATCACTATCGTCATGCCGCGTTCGCGGTTGAGCTGCTGCAGCAGCCGCAGGATGGACAGGGCGGTATGCGGATCGAGCGCCGAGGTTGCCTCGTCACACAGCAGGATGGTGGGCGAGGTCGCCAGGGCGCGCGCAATCGCAACACGCTGGCGCTGCCCCCCCGAGAGTTGCGCCGGGAACGACTGTTCGCGGTCCGACAGGCCTACTGCTGCCAATGCTTCGCGCGCCCTGGCCTTGCGCGCGGCAGCGTTCATACCCGCAACTTCCAGTGAGAACTCCACGTTGTGCAGGGCGCTGCGGTGCGACAGCAGGTTGAACTGCTGGAAGATCATGCCTATGCGCTGGCGCGCCTGGCGCAACACTTCCTTGGACAGGCCGACCAGTTCCTGGCCATCGATGCGCACCGAGCCGCCAGTGGGCTCCTCCAGCCGGTTGATCAGGCGCAGCAAGGTGCTCTTGCCGGCGCCGGAAAATCCCAGCAGCCCAAACACCTGCCCCGATGCAATCTTCAGGTCGGTCGGCAACAAGGCGTCGATGGTTTTGCCCCGTACCTCGAAACGCTTGGAGATCTGCTGCAATTCGATCATGGGGCCCTCGCCTTCCACGCCTGCACGACCTCGGACGCAGTTGGCGTCCAGACCTGCCCGAGCGCGAGTACATAGTCCAGCACGCGCTCGAACATCGCAATACGCAGCGAGGCTCCCGAGACCCAGGGACGTACGCAATAGTGAAACAGCCGGGCCGTGGACTCGCCGTCGCGGTGCAGCTGGCTCAGAGCCTTGACGAAGTGGTCTTCGAACATGTCCAGGTTGCACATGCGGTTCACCAGCACCGTCTGGTCGTCAAAGTCGGCCCACAGCGGCATCGCTACCAGGTCACCCGGTGTGGTCATCGCATACGGTTGTTCGTCGTTGGCCCAGTCACACACATAGGCCAGCCCGGCCTCTCCCAGCAACTGCGGTGTGTAGGTGGACTCGCCGTATTCGGGGCCGAACCAGCCGGTGGGCTGGATACCGCAGCTCTGCAGCCGCTCCAGGGTCTCGGCAATGTAGACGCGCTCCCGGGCCACATCCATGGCACTGGTGATAGGCCGGCTCACCGAGATACCATGCGCCACGAACTCACTGCCGGCCTCACGCAGGTAGTCCACCAGCGACGGATACAACTCGGCGGTCAGCACGTCGATCGCCACTGTGGGGCGCATGCCGCGCACCTTGAGCGCCTCCACGATACGGAAGATGCCCACGCGGTGCCCGTATTCGCGCGTCGACACCCGTGAGATGTTCGGAAAGTCACGCACCAGCCCACCGCCCACGCTGTGTATCTGCGGCCAGCCGGCGGGCAACGGGTCTTCCACCATCTCGAGGTTGATCAGGGGAACCACCGCCAGGCCCCGGTTGCCCGGCCAACGCAGCCGGGCACGGGACGGCAAGGGGTTCCAGTCAAAGTGCGCATGGTCCATGCCGGGTTTGCGCTGCGCCGGGGCCGCACCACCCGCTACCGCACCCTCTTTGCGTGGCCGCGGCACCACCTGCGGCCGCGCACTGGATACCTCGGCCGCTCGTGCCGCAACTTCGGCGCCGTGGCGCACATGCGCGTCGTAGTGGTACTCCAGGAAATGCGCAGCGATCTCGTCGCCCGTGGCATGCCACACGCCCGCATGTGCGCAGATGTGCTCCAGGATGTCGCGCAAATGGCCGATGTGGTGCGGCTGGCCGACCTGGTAGGGATGCAAGGCAATACAAAACACGCGGCCCCCATCGGCCGACTCGGCATACAGGCGGTCGAAAGCGGCCTTGCAGGCATCCACGAAATAACGCCCGCCATAAGGTCGCCCGTCCCACAACGGCGCGTCATTGAGGTCGTAGGAGTACGGCATGGACACCAGCCGGCGCCCGGGCACCAGGATGGGCACGGGAACGTCGTCATGCACCCAGTCGGCGTGGTAGCTCAGCCCGGCCTCGGCGATAAGTTCCGGAGTGCGTGTGGTGTTGGTGATGGCCGGTGTCAATATGCCCTGCAGCCGCTGGCCGGTATGGCGCAGCAGGGAGGCCACGTTGTCGGCATAAAAGGCGCGCTCCTGGGCCTCGTCCATGCCGTACAGGAAACGCGTGTTGTAGATGCCGTGACTCATCACGGCCCAGCCGCGCTCCTGGATCAGTTGCGCGATCTCGGGAAAGTGGTCCAGCAGGGCCAGGTTGAGCGAAACCGTGGGGCGCACCGGGTACTGGTCCAGCAACTCGGTCATGCGCCAGATGCCAACCCGGTTGCCGTAGTCGCGAAAACCATATTCACGCACGTCGGGGTGCGAGGGCACGCGGTCCCAGGTTTCGCGGCCACGCGCAGGCGGTGGCGTGTATTCGTAGAACTCCAGGTTCGGGACAATCCAGAAAGCCAGCCGTTTGCCGCCCGGCCAGGACACACGCGGGCGCGTGCTGACCGGGGCGTAACGGACAAAATCCTGTATCGATTTCATGCCGGCAAAACAATCTCTTCAACACTGGACAGGTCGTCGATGTGTTGCATGGCATCGAACAACTGGCGTGCCGCCGGCTCGGCCACCCCGGCGTGTTGCGCGCAACCGAGGAACTTGGCCCACAGCGCCTCGGTGGAGAGCGGGGTATCGGCGTGCCCGGTGGCACGGCGCACCCGCGGGGTTGAAACCAACCGTCCGTCGTCCAGCGTAAATGCCACCAGGTCGAAGGGTGCCGCGTCGCGCCATGCAGGTTCGAATTCGGCCGTGGTCTCTGTCACCACCCTGGCCATCAGTTGCTGCATTACCTCGCTGCGCACCACGGCGTCGGTTAGCTGCGCAAAACCCACGGCGTTGTGCACCAGCGCACTGGCAATCGCGAACTCCAGGCTGAACTTGGCCTGCAACGTGTCCTGCGGCAGGTGGTAGGGCATCACGGCGGCATGCCGCTCACTGATGCGCGCCACGATTTTCCGCACACGCCGCGGCACCAGTCTCTCATCGCGATTCAGCGCCAGCACGGCATCGATGGCGCGCTGCGAGGCGCCGACCGTCGGATATTTCTTGATGTTGAGCCGCATGGCGGCGATGCGCCAGTGTTGCCCAAGAGCAGGCAATGTCTCCAGGTCCACATTGCCCTGCGGGGACAAGGCGCGCATCAGGCCGTGTTTGCCTTCCAGCGCCGTGGGGCTGGCTGCGAGACCGGCCGCCGCGAGACCGGCGGCATTGAGCCCGGCCGCTGCCGCGCGCCCGCCGTGCCAGGGCTTGGCCATGGTGCCGAAGTTCTCGAACACGCCGCCCGAATCGGACGCTGCCA
>JANLPN010000288.1:0-6221 GCA_031367285.1 Betaproteobacteria bacterium
CAGCATCGCGTGGTGGCCCGGCAGATCATGCTGCGCGGATCGAACCGCCACAAATTCCACCGGCACCACATCCGTTCCCTGGTGCAGCATCTGAAAATACGCGTGTTGTCCGTTGGTGCCGGGTTCGCCCCACAACACCGGCGAGGTGCCAAACGGCAATGCCCCACCCTGCGCATCAACACGTTTGCCGTTGCTCTCCATCTCCAACTGCTGCAGGTAGGCCGGCCAGCGGCGCAAGGCGCTGTGGTAAGGCGCGATGCTGCGGCTCGTGAAACCAAGGAAGTTGCGGTACCAGACATCCAGCAGCCCCAGGCGCACCGGCAAATTGCGTTCCAGCGGGGCAATGCGGAAATGTTCATCCATGGCATGTGCACCGGCCAGAAACTCCCGGAAGCCCTGCGCACCAATGGCAATCGCAATCGGCAAACCTATCGCGGACCAGAGCGAATAACGCCCGCCGACCCAGTCCCAGAATCCAAACGTGGTGGTGATGCCGAAGCTATTGGCCGCCGCCACATTGGTGGTCAGCGCACAGAAGTGGCGGGCAATATCCGTGCCGCCTTGGGCTTCGAACCAGCGCCTGGCCGACTGCGCGTTGGTCATGGTCTCTATCGTCGTGAAAGTCTTGGACGCAATCAGAAACAAGGTGTTTTCCGGCTTGACCCGCTTTAACAAGGCAGCCAGTTCATGTCCGTCAACGTTGGACACGAAGTGCAGACGTTTGCCGGCTGCGGCATAAGCGTCGAGCGCCAGCACCGCCATCTGGGGGCCCAGGTCGGAGCCGCCAATACCTATGTTCACGACGTCGGTGATTGCGCTGTCTGCCCGCACCAGTTCGGCATAACGCAACATGGCGTCCAGCGTGTCGTGTACCGCGCGCAGGTCCGGGTCGTCCGTGGCCCCGCCTGCGGGCAACGGGCTTCTGAGCAGGAAATGTTTTACGGCCCGCTGTTCGCTGGTATTGATGGCGACGCCTTGAAACATGGCATCGCGGTGCTCCTCGACGCCGCACTGGCGCGCCAACGCAAACAACTGCTGCTCGATACCGGCGTCCAAGAGGTTCTTGGACAAATCCGCAAAAACATGGGGTGCGATCTGGCTGAACGCGTCAAAACGACCCGGGTCGCGGCTGAACTCCCTGCGCAGATCAAACCCCGAGGAGCCTGATTCGGCCAGGGTGCGCAGTGCACTCCACGCGGGGGTGCGGTCACAACGAATACGTGTCATGCAGGTACTCCGTTTCCAGTTTCAAGATGCAAGCATCAGTTGCTCAAGTTTCACGGCGTCGGCGCAAAAAGCGCGGATGCCTTCGGCGAGTTTTTCGGTGGCCATCGCATCTTCATTCAGGGCAAAACGAAACCTGGCTTCGTCAAAGTTCACGGCCGGCAAGTCCAGCGCGCGTGCAGCTTCCGGCAGCAATACACGAGCCAGGGCTTGCTCGGAGCCAGCCAATGTGGCCAGCAATTCCGGGCTGATGGTGAGCAGGTCGCAACCGGCCAGCGCCTGTATCTGGCCCACGTTGCGAAAACTCGCACCCATGATTTCAGTGCTTATGCCAAATTTCTTGTAATGGTTGTAGATTTGCCGCACCGACTTTACGCCCGGATCATTGGCACCCGCATTGGCGGCCTCCTCCCATGCCGCGCCGGCCGACTTCTTGTACCAGTCGTAGATGCGCCCTACAAACGGCGAGATCAGCTGTACCTTGGCCTGGCCACAGGCGACCGCCTGGCAGAAGGAAAACAGCAAGGTCAGATTGGTGTGAATGCCGCGGCGCTCCAGTTGCGCGGCCGCCTGTATGCCCTCCCAGGTCGAAGCCACCTTGATCAACACCCGGTCAACCGGTACCCCCTGCGCCTGGTACAGCTCGATGATGCGTTCGCCGCGCGTGACCGAAGCGCTGGCATCGAAGCTCAAACGCGCATCGACCTCGGTGGAGACCCGTCCCGGAATCAGCGACAGGATCTCGCAGCCGAAGCGCACCAGCAGGCGATCCATGATCTCGTCCAGCGCTTGGTTACGAAACCTGGCCACCGTGTCTTTCAACAGGTGCTGGTAATCGGGCTTTTGCACCGCCTTGAGAATCAGCGAAGGGTTGGTGGTCGCGTCCCGGGGCAGGAATTGCGACAGCTGCTTGAAGTCGCCGGTGTCGGCTACCACGGTGGTGTACTGTTTGAGCGCGTCGAGCTGGTTCATGCATTTTTCCAATCAGATGGCATACCGGTGCGTCACAACAACAATACGAACCGCAGCCATTGAATTATCGATGAAACAAAGTTACAGTCTTTATTGTTGATCTTGTAACCCCTCGCCCTTCCCTCTTATTCACGTCTTTTCCAATGTCATTTGACCTCGTATTGTTTGGCGGCACCGGCGACCTCGCCTGGCGCAAGCTCATGCCGGCACTGTTCCAGGCCTTTCGCCACGGCACCCTGCCCGAAGGGGGCCGCATCATCGGCATCGGGCGCGACGACCTCGGCGACGAACAGTACCGCGCCCTGATCCAGTCGCGCTTGGACAAGGTGGAACTGGCCAAACGGCCAGCCCAGGACGAGTTCGCGCGTTTCGCGGCCCTGCTGCGTTTCGTGCGCATGGACCTGTCGCGCCCGGACGACTACGCCCGCCTGGCGGCCAGCCTGCAAGAGCGCCAGGCCGACACGGTGGTGATGTACCTGGCCACCGCACCCAGCCTGTTCACCACGGTGTGCGAACAGGTGGCCGCGGCCGGGTTGAACACGCCCAATACGCGCATCGTGCTGGAAAAGCCGCTCGGGCACGACCTGGCGTCGAACCGCGCCATCAACCGCACGGTATGCGGCATCTTCACCGAGAGGCAGGTGTTCCGGATCGACCACTACCTGGGCAAGCCGGCGGTGCAGAACCTGTTCGCGCTGCGCTTCGGCAATGCCCTGTTCGAGCCGCTGTGGCGGCGCGAGCATATCGCCAACATCCAAATCACGATCGCGGAGCAACTGGGTGTCGAAAAACGCGGCGCGTTCTACGACACCACCGGCGCGCTGCGCGACATGGTGCAGAACCACGCGCTGCAGCTGCTGTGCGCGATGGGCATGGAGCCACCGATCAACGCTCACGCCGACGCGATCCGTGACGAAAAACTCAAGGTGCTGCGCTCCCTGAAGCCCTGGACCGCAGCGACGCTGGCCAGCGACGTGATCCGTGGCCAGTACGGCCCAGGCAACATGGCCGGCACCGCGGTGGCGGGTTACCGCGAAGAGGGCGGCGTCAACCCGCAAAGCAATACCGAAACTTTCGTCGCCTTGCGCACCGAGATCTCCAACTGGCGCTGGGCCGGTGTGCCGTTCTACCTGCGCACCGGCAAGCGGCTGGCCGGGCACGATGCCCGCATCGTGGTGAACTTCCGGCCGACGCCGCATGCGATCTTCAACTCCACCATCGGTGACGCGAACCGGCTGGTCATCAACCTTCAGCCCAAGGACGGGCTGGAGTTGCACCTGCTGGCGCAGGGCCAGGACAACCGGCGCAATTCGCGGTCGCTGTCGCCGGTGCAGCTCGACCTGGACTTCGACAAGCGCTTCGGGGCCGAACGCGTGGGCGCCTACGAACGCCTGCTGCTCGACGTGCTGGACGGCCGGCTGAACCTGTTCGTGCGCGCCGACGAACAGGAGGAAGCCTGGCGCTGGGTCGAGCCGGTTCTGGACAACTGGGCGCACGACAGCCAGGGGCCGCGCGTGTACCACTCCGGAACCTGGGGGCCCAGCGCATCCAGCGCAATGATCGCGCGCGACGGCTTCTGCTGGGCCGAGGAAGCCTGATGCTGGACCGCATCAAAGCCTCGCTGCCCTCGCTGGCGCCGGCCGAACAACGCGTTGCCAAACTGGTGCTGGCCGACCCGCGTGCCTTTGCCTCGCTGCCGGTCAGCGAGCTGGCCGACCGCGCGCACGTCAGCAAGCCCACCGTGGTGCGGTTTTGCCGCAGCGTGGGTTATGACGGCTTGACCGATTTCAAACGCAAACTGGCCGGCAGCGTCAGTGAAGGTGTACCTTTCATCCACCGCAGCGTGGACGCCGACGACAAGACCGGCGACATCATGGTCAAGGTGATAGACAACACCGTCGCGGCCTTCCTGAAATACCGCAACGAGGCCAGCACGATTGCGTTCGACAAGGCTACGCTGGCACTGGTGCAGGCCTACCGCGGCGGCAAACGGATAGAGTTCTTCGGCGTGGGTAATTCCGGCGTGGTGGCGCAGGACGCGCAGCACAAGTTCTTCCGGCTCGGCGTCAATGCCATCGCCTACAGCGACGGCCACATGCAGGTCATGAGTGCGTCGCTGCTGGGGCCGGGCGACTGCGTGGTGGTGATCTCCAACTCGGGCCGCACGCGCGACCTGATGGACGCCTGCGACATCGCGCGGAAAAACGGCGCGACCACGATTGTCATCACCGCTACCGGCTCGCCGCTTGCGGGCGCAGGCCACATCCATCTGTCGGCCGACCACCCGGAAGGCTTTGACAATTACAGCCCCATGGTGTCACGCCTGCTGCACTTGCTGATCATCGACATTCTCGCCACCTGCGTTGCGCTGCGTATCGGCAGCGCTACCGTGCAGCCAAAACTCAGGGAGATGAAAAACAACCTGCGCAACAAGCGCTACGCTTGAAGCCCGATGGCGTCCGAAGGCCGGGTAGACACCCGCTATGAGCGCCGCAGGTCAGATACGCCCCTCTTGCACCGCGTGGCAGGCCACCCGTATGCCGGCAACCTCCACCAGCACCGGACGCTCGGACCGGCAGCGGTCGTTGGCAAGCGGGCACCGCGGGTTGAATGCGCAACCCGTCGGTGGGTCCAGGGGGTTGGGCACCTCGCCCTGGACCGGCGTACGCGCATGCTGGATAGCATGCATCTTGGGGATGGCATCCAGCAACATGCGCGTGTAGGGGTGGCGCGGATGGTCGAACAGGCTTGCCTTGTCCGCCAGTTCGACCAGGCGCCCGAGGTACATCACGCCGACCTGGTCGCTCATATGGCGCACCACCGCCAGGTTGTGCGAGATGAACAGGTAGGTCAGGCCCATGCTGCGCTGCAGGTCCTTCATGATGTTGAGCACCTGTGCCTGCACGCTCACATCCAGTGCCGAAGTGGGTTCGTCGCAGACCAGGAACTCGGGCTGGGTGGCCAGTGCGCGCGCAATCGAAATACGCTGGCGCTGGCCGCCCGAGAACTGGTGCGGATACTTCAAGCGGTCCTGCGCCGCCAGACCAACCGACAGCAACAATTCCTCTACGCGTTGCCGCAGCATGGCCCGGTCGCTGATCAGGCCGTGTTCGATCAACGGCTCACCCACGATGTCCTCTACGATCCAGCGCGGATTCAGGCTGGCATACGGATCCTGAAAAATCATCTGGATGCGCCGCCGCAAGCCGCGGCCCTGCGTGGTCTTGAAAGCCGCGTGCGCGTCCTGCCCGTCAAAGCTGAATCCGCCGCGCGTCGGCTCGTACAAGCCCACCAGCAAACGGGCCACCGTGCTTTTGCCGCAACCTGATTCACCCACCAGGGCCAGCGTCTGGCCCCTGGCAATATTGAAGCTCACACCGTCCACGGCATGCAGAAGCAGGCGGGGCGTGCCTTCTATGGCCCGGTTTAGCCAGGGCGCCGACACGTCGAAGGTCATCGCAAGGTCGTGGGCCTGGACCAGAGCAGCCATCCGTTATCCCCTGGCCATGCCGGGCGCGTGCAGCCAGCAGGCGGCGCGCGTGGCACCTGTGTCCAGCAGTTCGGGGCGTTCAGTGCGGCAGCGGTCCATCGTCCTGGTGCAGCGCGGGTTGAAGGCGCAACCCGCCGGAATCGCGTTCAGCCTGGGCATGGCGCCGTCAATCTGGTGCAGCCGTTCCCGGTCCTGCGTGATGTCGGGAATAGCGGCCATCAAACCGGCGCTGTAGGGATGGGCGGGGTGGTTGATCACCGCGTGCACGGTCCCAACTTCGACAATGCGCCCGGCATACATGACCGCCACGCGGTCGCAGGTCTCGGCGATCACTCCCATGTCGTGGGTGATCAGCATCACGTCCGCACCATGATCCCTGCAGATGGTCTAGAGCAGCGAGATTATCTGCGCCTGGATCGACACATCCAGCGCCGTGGTTGGCTCGTCGGCCACGATCAGCTTGGGCTCGGCTGCCAGCGCCAGCGCAATCACGACGCGTTGCCGCATGCCCCCCGAGAACTGGTGCGGGTAATGG
>JANLPN010000306.1:0-39813 GCA_031367285.1 Betaproteobacteria bacterium
AGCGACCGGGTCATGCTGAACAAGGCGCAAATGAGCAAGTTCGGCATACATCTTGGCGATGTCACGCTGTCGTTCACCAAACGCTGATACCTCATTGGGCGGCTTTTCCATGTCCTTGAACTCCCCCATCACGAACTGGCATGGCAAGACCGTCTGGCTGGTGGGAGCATCGACCGGAATCGGGAGAGCCACGGCATCGCTGTTACACGCCCAAGGAGCCGGGGTCATAGTCTCGGCCCGCAATGGCGACGCGCTCGATGCGTTTGTGCTGCAACACCCCGGGGCGGTGGCTCTTGCCCTGGATGCCACGGACCGGCAGGCTGTTCAGGCGGCCACGGACTGCGTGCTAGCCGCAGGACGCCTTGATGGCGTGGTTTATTGTGCCGGCCACTATCATGAAATGCGCTCCGAAGCCATGGACTTGCCGGACTTGTTGCGCCATCTGCAGATCAATTACGTGGGCGCATTACATGTGCTGGACGCGGTATTGCCCCATCTGCTGGCCGCGCCAAACAGTGGTGGCTTCGTCAGCCTCGTCGGCAGCGTGGCAGGTTATCGGGGATTGCCCAAGAGCCTTGCCTATGGCCCCACGAAGGCCGCACTTATTAATCTGGCGCAAACCTTGTACCTCGACCTGCACGACAAGCGAATTGGGGTGTCGATCATCAACCCTGGATTTGTGGAGACCCCGCTCACCGCACACAACAACTTCAGGATGCCGGCACTGATCTCGTCCGAACAAGCTGCCGTAGCAATTCTCAAAGGCTGGGCACGGGGTGACTTCGAGATTCACTTTCCGAGGCGTTTTACGCTGTGGATGAAGTTACTGAGTCTGCTGCCTCACCGACTTTATTTTTATTGCATCCGCCGGTTCACCGGCCAATAAATCAACCTGCGGGCTGACAGGCCGTCCCAGCGATGGCTGCGCTCAAACCGGTACCGTATCAGCGAAACTCGGGCGCAACATCAGTTTGTCCTGCAGGCGTGCTAGGTTGGGATAAGCAGTCCGCCATTCAATGTGGGCGAAACGAAACTCCAGGTAACCAAGGGCACAGCCGACGGCAATATCGGCAAGGCTCAGGTGGATGCCAGCGCAAAACGGCTTCTCGCCCAGCCCTTTGCCCATTGCCTTGAGGCTGGCCTGAACCTTGCCCAACTGGCGGTCTATCCATAGCTGACTGCGTTGAGTCTTGCTACGGCCATCCCACGTGGCTTCCAGCCGCGCCATCACGGCAGCATCCAAAACCCCGTCGGCCAAGGCCTCCCAGGTCTTGACTTCTGCGCGCTCACGCCCCACCGTGGGTATCAGTTTGCCCACCGGAGACAAGGTGTCCAAATACTCCACAATAACGCGTGAATCAAACAATGCCTCGGCACCTTCCATGATCAGGCAGGGTACCTTGCCCAGCGGATTGGATTCGCCGATGTTGGTGTCGCCCGACCACACGTTATCCGTCACGTAGTTGTAGTCGAGTTTTTTTTCTGCCATCACGATGCGTACTTTGCGTACGTAGGGGCTGGAAGACGATCCGATTAGTTTCATGGCTGAGGTACTTAGCTGCGTAACCCATTCTAGCGATTGGGATTTGCCGGCGCTTCACGATCCTGCGGTGTAACACGCCACCTACAATCGCCTGCATGACTTTCTCAGCCATTTCGGCCCTGTCGCCGCTGGACGGCCGCTACGCGGCCAAACTGACCCAGCTACGGCCCTTGATGAGCGAGCAAGGCTACATGCACCGGCGGGTACAGGTCGAAATTGCTTGGTTCGTTGCTTTGAGCGACGCAGGGTTTGCCGAATTCAAGCCGCTTTCTGCTGGCGCCCGCACTTACTTGCTTGGCCTGGTCAAGAGTTTTCATGAAGCTGACGCACAGGCGATCAAACAAATAGAAAAGACCACCAACCACGACGTGAAAGCCGTCGAATACTGGATCAAGTCCAAGTTCGAATCCCGACCGGAGTTGCTTCGAGCCAGCGAGTTTGTGCACTTTGCCTGTACCAGTGAAGACATCAACAACACCAGCCATGCCTTGCAATTGCGGGCGGCGCGCAACGTAGTCGTACTGCCGGCTTTGGACCGGCTGCTGCTCAAGCTGCGGGAAATGGCGCGTTCCTACGCCGATGTGGCGATGCTCAGCCGTACCCATGGCCAGACCGCCAGCCCGACCACGGTGGGCAAGGAAATCGCCAATGTCGTGGTGCGACTTCAGGCAGCCTGCGACCGTATTGCCGGCGTCAGGATACTGGCCAAAATGAACGGTGCCGTGGGCAATTACAACGCACATATGTCCGCCTGGCCTGATTTCGACTGGGAGGCTTTTAGCCAACGGGTGGTCGAAACGCCGGAAGCCAGCCAGGAGTCGGGCTTGCGGCCGTGGGGGCTGGGGCTGAGTTTTCAGCCGTTCAGCATCCAGATCGAGCCCCATGACTACATGGCCGAGTTGTTTGATGCGGTGGCACGGGCCAACACCATTCTGATCGACTGGTCGCGCGACGTGTGGGGTTACGTGAGCCTGGGTTATTTCAAGCAGAAACTGCGGGAGGGCGAAGTTGGCTCGAGCACCATGCCGCACAAGGTCAACCCGATTGACTTCGAAAACGCTGAGGGCAATCTGGGCCTGGCCAACGCATTGCTGCGCCACCTGAGCGACAAGCTGCCTATCAGCCGCTGGCAGCGCGACCTGACCGACTCCACCGTGTTGCGCAATATGGGGGTGGCGCTGGGTTACGCGGTGCTGGCTTATGAGTCCATGGCAAGCGGCCTGGGCAAACTGGAACTTAATGAATCAGCCATTGCAGCCGACCTGGATGCCTCCTGGGAAGTGCTGGCTGAGCCGATCCAGACCGTTATGCGTCGCTTCGGCCTGCCGCAGCCCTATGAGCAATTGAAAGACTTTACGCGCGGCGAGCCCATGACACGCGAACTGATGCAGGGTTTCATTGCCAGGCTGGATATTCCGCTGGCCGACAAGCAGCGCCTGCTGGCCATGTCGCCCGCGAGTTACGTCGGCAAGGCGCCAGAACTGGCCCGGCGCGTCTGAGCGCCAGATATGGCCATCAAATCGACGATTTTCAAAGCCACTCTGCAAATTGCGGACATCGACCACGGCTACTACGCCGACCACGCGCTCACACTGGCGCGCCACCCGAGCGAGACCGATGAACGCATGATGGTGCGCCTGGTGGCGCTCGCCCTGCATGCGCACAAGCTGCAAAGTGTTTGCGGCGGTGACGGCACGCTGGCCTTTGGCGCCGGATTGAGCAACCCCGACGAGCCCGATGTATGGCTGCGCGACTTCACCGGCCGGACCAGGCTATGGATAGAAGTGGGTCAACCCGAGGACAAGCCACTCATCAAGGCCTGCGGCAAGGCGGATGAAGTGGTCTTGTACTGCTTCAACCATGCGGCGGAAGTCTGGTGGCGCGGCATCGAAAACAAACTGGGCCGGCCTCGGAACCTGGATGTTTTCAGGGTACCGACAGCGGCCTCCCAAGCTCTGATTGCGCTGGCACGGCGCAGCATGCAACTGCAGGCCACATTGCAGGAGGGCGTGTTGATGCTGGGCGATGGTACACACACCGTGGACATCGAACCGGTGCGCTGGAAATAGTCACGCGGGCTTGCGGCCCTCTGCGGCGCGCTCGGCGTATTTGTTGAAACGCCAGGCGACACCCTGCAAAGTAATACGCCGCCAGGTCTGGCGCTTTTGCACCGGTCGCATGTCGGTCCAGTGCCGGACTTCGGAGAAACTGCGCCCACATCCCTTGCAGACCTCGTCACCCTGGCTGGTGGAACAAATCGCGATACACGGTGTATCCGGGGTAGTGTGGTACCAGGCCAGCCATGCTTCATACGCCTCCTCGGGGAAAGAAAACTCGTCCGCCTGTGCCTCGTGGCAGAAAACCATCAGCGCGTACACCTCGGCGAGTGCACGAACCTGCGGCTGGAGGGAGTAACCGTCTGCCGACGGCGACTTCTCGCGCCAGTAGTTGATGGCCGATTCAATGTCGGTGATGTGGATGCCAGCCATGTCAGTGCGTGAGGGGAGGCGCATCATAACGCGCTGGCTGCCGATGATATGCTGCGAGGGCATGAAACTCATTGCCAAATGGCTGCTTAGCGCGGCCGCCCTTCTTGCCGTCGCCTATATCTACAGCGGCGTTCAGGTCACCAGCTTTACAACCGCGCTTGTCGCCGCATTCTTAATCGGGCTATTCAACACCCTGCTGCGTCCCATCCTGGTGATATTGACACTACCGGTCACGGTTGTCACACTGGGTCTTTTTTTGTTTGTCATCAACGCGCTGATGTTCTGGTCCGCGGCAGCGGTGATGGACGGCTTCAAGGTGAGCGGTTTCGCAGCCGCACTCGTCGGCTCATTGATCTACTCGGTGTTTGGACTGGTGATCGAATCAGCGCTCGAGCGCCTGTTCTTTAAGCAGTAGCTGGACCTGACGGGCGCGCGTGTCGATGATGGACGCCTCGATATGGTCCACCGCGCCGCCAGACGCGTTGCGCGCCATCGCCTGCGCGGCCTTGAAGCGGTCCAGCGCGGCGGCATAGTCCAGGTGTGCTGCCTGTGCTTCCGCCTCGGCCCTCAAGGCCCGCAGCGCCTGTCCCTGTGCTGCGCAGGCGTTCGCCAACCATTGCCACGCCGTCGCGTCCCGGGGATGTTTTGCCACCCAGGCCTGTAAACCTGGCGCTGCTTCAGCCGCGCGGCCGGCGCCAATCAAGGTTTGCGCCGACAAAAACAATTCTGGGCGACCCTGCGGCGCAAGAGTCGGCGCCGGCTCACCTGCTTGCAACGCGAGTTCGACCGCCAGCAGGCTGGTCAAACGCCTGGCAGGCTCGGAGGAACGTGTTACCTCAAATAGCCGTGCTAAATAGGCGCGTGCCGCATTGAAGTCACGCAACTTCATCGCGGCCAGCGCGGAAGCATACAAAGTGGCCGCCTGCCGCGCGGGTGGTAAACCAGCAGCAGACGAACCGCCCGCCTCAGCCAACAGCTGGCGCAGCACATCGACGCCAGGGTTGGACAGCACCCTGGCACGTGCGCTAACCATGGCGTGCTCCATTGTCAGCTCGATGGGCACGGCCGCGCCCGGCCCAGTGGGCTGCCGCGCCTGCACGTCGGCGATCCTCTCACTCGTTAACGGGTGGCTGCGCAGGTAAGGAAAGGAGCCGTTGTCGTTTAGGCGCGAGGCTTGTTGCAGCTTGTCAAACATGGACATGAAACCCTGCGGTGCAAAGCCCGCCTGCGTCATGACGCCAAAACCCACGCGGTCGGCTTCACGCTCCATATCGCGGGAAAAATTGAGCTGGTTCTGGATCGCCACGGCCTGCCCGCCGATCAGCAGCGCATTGGCAGCGTCAGGGCTCTTGCTGGCCGCTAGAGCACCCAGAATCATGGCCCCGATCACCCAGGGTGTCTGCGCGCTCTGCTTGGACATCAGGCGCGAGATGTGGCGCTGCGTCACGTGGCTCATCTCATGGCCCAGCACCGAGGCGAGTTCGTCCCGGCTTGCAACCACGGAAATCAGGCCTAGGTGCAGGCCCAGATAACCACCGGGCAAGGCGAACGCGTTGACTGTCCGGTCGCGCCCCATCATGATTTCCCAGGCAAAGCGCTGGTCGAGCTCGGGCGACAGCTCACCTCGCGCGCGGGCTGCGGCAAGCAAGGGCCGCCAGACTCCGTCCACGTATTCCGCCAACACCGGATCATCTATGTAGTCCGGGTCATGGTAGATTTCGCGCGCAATTCGGTCACCCAGGCGCCGCTCGGCACTTATGGCGAGTTCGCTGCCGTCACCCAGGGCTGGTAGCTGATTGGTGGCCGGACGGACAGTTGCCGCTGGCGGGGCGGGGTGGCTGTCGGGTACCGTCTGGGCTTGGGAGTGCAGGGCAAGCCAGCCCCCCGCGACACTTAGCGCAATAGCCTTGCGAATATGGGCAAGCAACACGGGAAATGGCCCCGGATAGTCTGAATTGGTCAAAATAAGCCCGTTGGCACAGGTGTTAACACGCCGACAGTGGCGCACCCAAGGCCAAGTTTGCCTGGAGCAGGGTCGTATGATGCAAGCGGTCAATAAATGTTTCGTAAAGCCGGGTGTCTAAATGATTCTGATACGCCTTCCCCGAGCTTGGCACCGACCAACTGACTCCTTTCCCCATGAATTCCCTGACCCATTTTGATGCGCACGGCCAAGCCCATATGGTAGACGTGGGCGGCAAAATCAGCTCGCACCGGATCGCTGTGGCAGGCGGGCGCATCGTCATGCAGCCTGAAACGCTGGCCATCATTGAAGCCGGCAGTGCCAAGAAGGGCGACGTGCTGGGTATCGCACGTATTGCTGGCATCCAGGCCGCCAAGAAGACCAGCGACCTGATTCCATTGTGTCACCCACTTCCATTAACCCGGGTCGCCATTGACTTTCAGCCGGCACCGGCCACCGCCACGTCACCTGCCTGCGTCTACTGCACCGCAACGGTAGAAACTTTCGGGCCAACCGGTGTGGAAATGGAAGCGCTGACGGCCGTACAAATTGCGTTGCTGACGATCTATGACATGTGCAAGGCGGTAGACCGTGCAATGGCCATCACGGACGTGCGGCTGCTGCAAAAACACGGGGGTAAGTCGGGCGACTATGTATCTGCGTAGGCGCAATGCAACCGCCGCTGGCGGCTCGGCGGCGCAATAGCCCCTTGCGCGTTTCCGTCAATCCACAGGCGGCGTAAACCGTAACGGCATCCTGTTGGTCTTGTCCCAGCGCGCATATTCCGCTGGAAACGCTGCCCGATACCGTGCCGCATACGCCAGTGCCTCGTCATCACGGCCCAGCATCACAGCGCTTTCGATGAGCTTCTCGGCAACACGCGCTTCGGGTGAAAAATGCAGCAATTCATGGGCCATCGCGTTGAGCTGGACAGCGTTGTCCGGCGTGAGGTCAGTGGTAGTGAACTCGGCAAAACGCACCTGATTGCGAAACAACCATGAACCACGGATTTTTTCGAGCGTGTTCTCCCGATACGCTGGCAATCGCATCGATACTGGTAGGTATATCTGGCTGACGCGCCGATAGTCCCAGGCTGCATTTCCTATGCAAAGCAACAGCACGGTGGCAGAACATATCACGATCTGCGTGACAACAGACGATTGAAAAACAGATGCCGCCAGGTCGTGCTTGTCAAGGCTTGGCTTGAGCATTGACTGCCCTGCCTTACCAGTAGACCATAACACCCAAATACTGAGGCCCGCCGCAATCTGGAAAGGCCCGTACCACAGAGGGTACTCCAGCATGCTGTGCAAAAGTATCACGGCCAATACGGTCCACGCCATTTGACGATCTGTATTGAACTCACGCCACGGCCTGGCTCGGTAAACCAGCCACAGTACCACGCCGCAAGCCAGAAGCGCGACCGGCACACCAAGCTCCACGGCGAGGTGCAAGGGCAGGTTATGGGCGTTGTCCAGAATGTCGCAAAAGCGTGCGCCAGGGTACAACGTAGTGAAGTGGGCATAGTCCAGTTCGCCCCAGCCCCAGCCGAGCCAGGGCTTCCGGGCAATCAGATGCAGGACGTTACCCCACAGGACCAGACGGCTGGCGCAGCCCTGGCTGCTGTCATGCAAGCGTGCCAGAAGACCGGAGGCGCTGGGGTCGAGGCCAGCAAGAACGGGCAAGGAAAACGCCGCAGCAACGTATGCCAGCGCAGCCAACACCAAGACAAACCCGGGGGTCGGTAGATTCCGTATACCTCGCCGCAGACGCCATAAAGATGCAATGGCGATCACCATTACCCACTCCAAGAGGCCGGTGCGTGACGACGATGCTGCGTTGCCAAATGCCAAGAGTACTGCGGAGGCTGCCATACCCACGTTAGCCCAGGTGCGCGAAACGCCAAAAGAGTTCGGTCGCGCCGGCCACAACAACAAAGCCGCCATGCCCATAGTAGTTACCGTTGCAAACTGGTTGCGCTGGCGCAGGTTGGCAAAGGCTTCGCCCACGCCCGTGCCGTTCACCCACTGGCCAAAAATCGCCGTGGCTCCAAAATACTGCAGCAGGCCGATAGCTGCACTGACCATTGCCGCGACCAGCAACCCTGCAGAAACGGCTCTTGCCAAACCCGCTTCACCGCACTCCCCCGAGGCATGCATTCGCACGCCAATCAGGGCCAAAGCACATGCCCAGGAAAACAGCAGTGGCACCACGGCGGGAGACGGCCCAGGCGAAAATGGATTCAATGCCGGTAAGGCTATGGCAAGAAGCGTGACAGTGAATTGCATGGAAATCAGGAATATTGGCAGACCTAGCAACAAGCCTGAGACCGTAAAACTTCAATTCGGCCAGGGTACGTTCGCGATCAAAAGGTCCGTCTTCGACTGATTTTCCCATGCGGATTTGACTGCCTTGCAATTGCCGGAGGGCACTACGGCACACATTCGGCGCAACCACAAGCTCGCTTCAGCCGGTTGATGTTTCCAGACTAACGCTACGGCGAGCTTGTGAATAACTCCGGCATTCGGGTTAAGGCTCGCCACATTACGCATCCAGTTAAGCTCCTCTTCGCTCATACTTGGGCTGGGTTCAAATCGGGCTAACGCAATAACATCGCGCAACTGGCCAAGCAAGAGCACATCCGGTGGATCACGCGAGGCATTGATACGAATATTGGCCCATTCAAATCGCAGAACCTGGTAGCTGGTCTCGACACGGGCATAGTCGCGCACCATCAAGGCCAGCAGTGCAGCGCACGCAAACCAAAGCAGAAGCATTAACCTGCGCAACCCAAAGACCATCATGCGTCCATGCAGACGAACGTCCAAAGACCCTACGACCATACCTACAGGCAACAGAAAGTACGCATATTGCAGCGGAAGTTCCAGCATGGCGTGGTTGCCTACTACAACAACCAGAAGAAACAGCAATGCACTGCCCGCGTCGTTGACGGCGCGAAGGCGTCGCCACAACCAAAGGAGGACAAGACCTGACAGTGTCAACCCCAACGGAATTCCATTCCAAATAAGAAAATCCAGAAAGACGTTGTGGGCGTGCGAAAACAGCACTCCCAAAGGCGGATGATTGGCTGCTGCCGCCAACTGTGCGGTGGCTACCTGGTTCCACCCAAAGCCTAACCAGGGCCTTTGCCAGAGCGCTTCAATGAGAATTGTCCAAATCCGAGGTCGCATCTCGGAGGACATACGTGTCAAAGCCTCGATCTCGCCCTCCATCGACCCGAGCAGCATGCCTTGGGTGGCGAGGGGGACAATCCAGACGAAGCAAAAAAAGCATGCGGCCAGCCCAGTGGCGACCCACGGCGAAATGCGCCATGGCCAAAAAGGCCGCCAATACCATGCGGCCGCAGCCAACAAAATGACACTGATCCACGCGGTGCGCGATGCCGTTAGCGCTAGGCCAAACAGGAGAAAAACTACCGCCGCTATCGCCACCATAGGCCGGATGTGAGCGCGCCAGGCCCCCCAAACCAGCGCCAACACCCCCCATAACAGGAGCGTACCTAACTGATTCGGTTGCCCAAAATTGGCATATGGGCGGCCGAACCCGTTACCCATGGACCAAATATCCATCAGATCCAATTGGAGCCATTGGTGCAATTGCAAACCAACCGACACCATGGCCGCAATTCCTATGGCCATGAACAAGCCATCCCCGACCTGCCCCAGACTGCATTGCTCCCACCTCTGCCCCACAAAGATGGAAAGGGCAAACCCGAGAAGGTAGGAAAACGGCATCCAGGCGGTACCGGCCGACGTAATCGTGCCTGCAGCAAATTGCAGCCACGGAGTGACCAACAGGCCGAGGACGACAATGCCGGACGCCGACGCCCGCAGTTGCTCTCGGGTACGCCACAACACGGCCGCAGCTATGAGCAAATACATCGCTGCGGCCCAGGCGTCCATATGGAACGCAGACCAGGGAACATAGTGATTGGGCAGCAGCCAACACCACGATAGGGCGGTAGCCCAGGCGATCAGCCAGAACGGGGAAACCACACTGCAGATGTAGGGATCAATGGGAACGTCAACGCAAAAGAGGCCTTCTAAGAAGAACGGCACCTGTATAAGCCCCGTGGCGTTGAAGTCACGGGGGTGGAGCACTTGAATTTGAAGAGGAAGGGTGGGTGGCTGACCCAATGATCGATAGGATGGTTGAGTACGAATCTCCCCAACCATCTTTGCGGAGGCCAGGCCCCATGGATCGTAATGCCCGAAGCGGTTTGCATCAACGAGGAAACAGTCTCGGACAGTGGGTGCTGGCGACCCAGGAGGTGGAGTTTCAAAGCCCTGACGAATCCGGCATTGCTTGAGACGACCGAAGCGCGGATACCCGAGCACCGCGAGCGGTTGTATCCGCCCACGGGTGCGTTGTTCATGTCATGCGCCAGGTGCTGGAGACCGGTGGCTCGCGCCAGAAGGCGCGCCCGCAATGGCTGTGGCGCGGTCGAGCCGTAAAGCTGGTGGGTGGCACCAAAGTCTCGATGACTGATAGCCCGGAGAACCAGGCGTTTTATTCCCAGCTCAGCACCCAGGCAAGCGGTGCTGGATTTGCGCTTCCGCGACTGGTCATGATGATTTGCCTGGCCACTGGTGCGGCGCTCGATATGGCAGTTGGGCCACGCCGTGGCAAAGGCACTGGTGAACTCGCTCTGGTGCACTCTTTGCTCGAAGGCTTCTGCCCAGGCAATGTGATGCTCGCCGATGCCCTGCACTACAGCTATTTCCTGATCGCCGGCCTGTTTGGCGCGGGCATGGATGTGTGGTTCGACCAAAACGGAGCTCGCATCACCGACTTTCGCTGTGGCCAGTCGGTGGCGCGCTTTACGCACAGCGCTGGAACGTCGAACTCGACCTGCGCAGGCCTAAGACTACCGCAGGCATGGAAGTGCTGATTTGCCAGAAGCCGCAGATGAACGAGAAACAGTTGTGGCGCCATCCGCTGGCCTACAGAATGATTTGACTGTTCATGGCGCAAGCCGCCAGCAATTACCTGCGTGAACCCGCTCGAGCTGAATTTCAAGCACGCACCGTGCAACTGTGGACAGCGTGGCTATCGCCACACCTCTCGACCACGAGATGGATTGTTGGCGGCTGTTCACGCTCATCGCAGTGCAAGGTAGGCAACGGGCCCGGACGCATCGAGCCGAGAATGCGATAGCGACGACCCAAAGCCTACCCATGGTTGAAGATTGCGAGCGCCCAATCTCGACGAAAGATCAAGCGCCATGGTCCACGCATGGGAGAAAAAGTAAGTGCAATTCCCCCAAAAGGAACCGTACCCGTTGCCGCGAGAAAGCTCAACTAGCTTTTGCAACTTGAAGGCAGATATTTCGTATCAATCGGATTTGTTGCTGTAAGCGATGCATGATCTGCCTGTGCCGCAGGGCCGCAAACCCAGGTTACTTGCCCGTTGCTCTGCGCCGTTCCGACAAACTTCACACCGGTATTCTGGATCTTTGGCTCTGCGGTACTTGCGATCACAATGATAGTGCCAGTTGTGGAGACCGTACTAACATACTCCACACCGGCAACAAATTTCGAGGCCTGAGTCGAAACTGGCGCACTTGCGGTAGGAGGAAATCCACCATTAGCCTGTACAGACTCCGCCAGTGCGGTCTTCCCTGAAGAGCCAGCAAGAATTAATTCAGACACTTTGGCACGCACCGTGTAATCCTGATAGGCGGGCAGAGCGACAGCAGCCAAAATACCAATAATCGCAACGACGATCATCAACTCGATGAGGGTAAAGCCCTTTTGCATGGAACGCTTCATGAATAACTCCTTGGATTAAAAACAAACTACAAGAAATACATCGAGAATGTGAGCACGTTCCATGCCACACAATTTTCTCCGTTTGACAGCCAAGAATTGTGACTAATCAGGCCACTTTGTCGCCCATCTGGAATTTTGACTACTGTGGAAAAAATTGAGCGACATTTTTGTCGTTCCGCCTGCGTTACTTGATGCAGACTGACCTTACCATTTTGATGTCTGTCAGGCCCATCATGATCTTCTCCATGCCATCCATTTTCAGGGTGCGCATACCACCCTCCACCGCTGCGGCAAATATCTCGGCCACCCTGGCTCGCTCCTGAATCAGCTTCTTGATGTCGTCATCCGCAATCAGCAGTTCGTGCAAGCCAATGCGACCCTTATAGCCAGTCTTGTTGCATTTGTCACACCCCACGTGACGAAAGAACTTGAGTTGCCCTTCTTGCCCATACGTCTTACGCCAGCTATCGATCAACTTCAGGGTTTCACCTTCGTAATCAACTTTCCAGGCGGCGGAATGCCGCAACTCTTCGGCGTATTCAGCCGCAAAAAGTCGCAACTCTTCCGCGTCCGGCACGTAGGACTCCTTGCAGTCACATAGCTTTTTGGCCAAGCGCTGGGCAAGAATGCCGAGTAGCGCGTCTGCAAAGTTGAAGGGATCCATGCCCATATCCAACAGGCGTGTGATGGACTCGGGCGCCGAGTTGGTATGCAAGGTCGAGAACACCAGATGCCCGGTGAGCGAGGCTTCCACGCCCATGGAAACGGTTTCTTTGTCACGCGACTCACCGACCATGATGATGTCGGGGTCAGCGCGCAAAAACGCGCGCATAACCAGCGCAAAGTCAATTCCGGCCTTCTTGTTGATCTGGACTTGCCGCAAACCTTTTTGCGTAATTTCGACCGGGTCCTCGGCAGTCCATATTTTGGTATCGGGCGTATTCAGGTGCTTGAGGATGGAGTGCAGCGTAGTGGTCTTGCCCGAACCTGTGGGGCCGCAAACATAAAAAAGTCCGTAAGGCTTCTCAACTGTGCGCACAACGCGCTCTTTGTTGTGGGGGGTCAGGCCCAGCTTGTCCAGCGGAATCGGTTCACCGGCAGCCAATATGCGCATCACCACGTCCTCGACCCCGCCCGTGGACGGAATCGTGGCGACCCGAAGCTCAATGTCCAGCGGACCGTACTTCTTGAACTTTATCTTGCCGTCCTGAGGCTTGCGACGCTCCGAGATGTCGAGATCACACATAATCTTCAAGCGCGTCACCATCGCCTGACGAAAATGGGCCGGCACCTCGATATATGGCATCAAGGTGCCATCGATACGAAAACGGATGCCTGTTTTCAGCTTGCCTGGCATGGGCTCGATATGGATGTCCGACACCTTTTGGTTGTAGGCATCGATGATGACCTTGTTGACAAATTTGACGAGCTCGTTGTCGGCTGCGGCCGACTCCAGCGAGTCGTCGTTGGACCCGTCGTCGATCGGCCCGCCGTCCATGTCGGCCAAAAGCTGGTCGATCGAGCCACCCTCGGCCCCGGCTCCATAGAGCTGCCCAAGTGTTTCCTGAAACTCGGTGAGGGTCGTGACGCGATAGGCAAACTTGTTGATTCGTGGAAAAACCTGGGGCACGACCCGGGCGCCGCGGACTGCCTCAGGGTCCACGCACATGATGACCAGCCCTTCGGGCGACTCCTCCAGCGGAATCCAGCCTTGCTCCTCAATGAAATCGCGCTTCAAAGGCCCATGCAGCATTTCTGACCGAATCCGCCCGGAATTGAAAGGTTCATACGGGACGCCAAAGAACTTGGACAGCGACGGACCAATCTGTGTCGGCCGAATTTTGAAGTTCGCCATCAGCATGTACTCAACCGGCTTGTTTTCCGTACGAGCGTCAATCAGGCATTTCTCGAGCTCGCCGTCGGTGATGACGCCGTCGGTCACCAGCCCGTCGAACTTGTTGGCTTTGCGCCGTGACGCTTCGCTTGCTCTTTGCATGCGTTGTCGAATGGCAGTTGCAAGCGTCTTGCAGAGCTGTGCCACGCCTTCGACTTCGAGGGTACCAAACGGCTGATCACTCTTGTTGTTAATGATCTGCAGCACACCATGCAAAACATCCCCATCGAGAATGGGCGCAACCAGCATCTGGCGTGTTCTATAGCCAGACCGTTTGTCAACCTCCTTCAAAAATGTCAGTGATGGATGAACCTGCTTGAGTGCCTCATCGTCGTAGACGTCCGCCAGGTTGAGCAATTGCCGGCTGAATGCAGCGTAGCCCGCGAGACTCTGGGGCGATATCGGCAATTTCAGATCACGACTGCTGTTGAGCCCTGTCTTGACTTTGGAGACAATGGCAGAGCGGTCCTCATTGACCGCGTACAGGGTCAAGCGATCTGCGTTGAGTAGCCGGCAGATATCCTGACTTGCCTCCAGCATGATCTGCTCAAGATTCTCCGTGTCGTGAATGCGGGCAGTGACGTTATGCAGTTGCTTGTAAAAGAGCGCCTCAAAAGTCACGCCGCGCTTTTCCGGAGGCAGCTTCTGATTTTCAAAGAATGCCTGTTCGGAGGACTTCTCCGGCGCAGCGGGCTTCAAGACTGCGTTCATGGACGCCTCTGGGAATGCTGAGCCCCGAGTCCGCCAAAAGGGAATGAAGATTCGGCGAAAGGCTCGCCGTCATCCATGAGGTAGCCTGCAAGCCTCGCATTGCGGAGTTTCGCGTTCGAGAGCGGCCCGACGGTGCTCATAAGTCAAATTCCTGCCCCGCGCGCAGCCAGCGAATGTCATGCGTGACGTTGGGCCCCGATATCGAAGTCTGATCGAATTTCTGGATCTCAGCCATGATCAGATCAGTTTCGGCAGGCTTGGTATGGGTAATGTAGATGGGATAATTCTGGTCTTTTGCGATGCAGTCCAGTTCTTCCGCCAATACTACCGGCGAAAGGTGCAGGCTTAACTTGGCCAAGTCCTTTTCGCGATTACTGAAAGCTGTCTCGATCACCAGCATCGCGACGTTGAGTTGATTGACACGATTCCAGAAGGCGGGGTTTCGCTCTGTATCCCCCGAAAATACCCAACATCCGGTCCCGGACGTTACGGCATAGCCGGCTGCCGGCACGGTGTGGACAGCGGGTAAAACCTCGAGCAGCTTGCGATTTATTTGCAGGGTCTGGCCGGTATGAACTTCGTGAAAGCTGATAAACGGCGCCTCGGGAGTTGGAATTCGACTGAAATCAGGCCAGATCACGTCGTTGAAGATATGCGCCTTCAAGGCTGCAATCGTTCCAGCAAGTGCATGAATTTGGAGTGCCTGGCTGCGACGTGCCGCAACCGCATCAACCATAAGCGGCAAAGCTGCGACATGGTCCAGATGAGAATGCGTCAAGAACACGTGGTCGATACCACGCATTTCGTCCAGCGTAAGATCACCGACCCCGGTGCCTGCATCAATCAGGATATCGCCATCGATCAAAAAAGACGTGGTTCGGCAGTCTTTGGCAATGGCGCCGGAACAGCCCAACACACGCACTTTCATGGTGGCCCCTTACTTCGTTTCGAAATTCGTCGCTCCGTCCCATTCGAGATCGAATGGAAGCAGCCGCATGGAGGCTACACGATCCGAATATAGGTGATACAGGAACTTTTTCGCATTCATGCGCAGCAAGTTCAACATTAGTAAGTCACATTGGTCCCAATCTTGCGCCCGATAGGCTTTGAGGAACGCAGCCCAAGCCTTCAATTCAGACTCAGTTTCAGCGCCCATGCGGTTTGCAGGGGCCACCGGCCAAAATATCGCTACCGCCTGATCCTTGCCTTTGACACGGACCCGGTCCAATTCTTGCCAGCCAAAATCTGGCGCAAGCTTGCGTGACGACTCACTAACGACGATGTCCACGCCATAAACCTTCGAGAGACCTTCCAGCCGCGAGCCAAGATTAACCGCGTCCCCAATCACGGTATAGCTTCGCCGTATGTTCGATCCCATGTCACCTACACACATATTACCTGTGTTGACTCCAATGCCAATGCCAATTTCGGGGATACCCTTGGCACGATGATCCTCATTGATACCGCGTACCGCGTTGGCCATCTCCATCGCGGACTTGACCGCAAGGTGAGCGTGTTCCGGGGTTTCAACCGGAGCGCCCCAGAACGCCATCACGCAGTCTCCCATGTACTTGTCGATGGTGCCGCGATTGGCGCGTATCAATCCGGTCAGCCGGCTGAAAACCCCGTTTAGCAACGCTTGGAGCTGAATGGGTTCCATTTGCTCCGACATTTTGGTGAACCCGCGCATATCACAAAACATGACTGTCATTTGCCGGTTGGTAGCCTGCATGCTATAGCTGTCAGGGTCTTTGACCATCTCGTCCACGAGCTCGGGGGGCACGTAAGTGCCGAAAAGATTTGCAAGTTCGCGTTTTGAGCGGCTCTCAACAAAATACCCATAACTCATATTCAGGGCAAAGGCGGTCACCGCCATGGTCAGAGCACCAGCCAACGGCAACACAAGGCCATAGCCCAAGTAGAGCCAGAGATTCAAGGAGCCCACAACGGCAATGACAATCACGCTCAAAATGACGGCGCGCGTCGCAGTCACCAGAGGTAGCGCGAACGCCAGCACCAGGCCCGACAAGGTAAGTACTACAACCTCATACCCGATCGCGTAATCGGGCTTGACCAGAATTTTCCCGTCCAGCAACCCCGAAATAACGTTGGCATGGGCCTCGACCCCCGGATATATCTCGCTTACCGGAGTGACCCGCAAATCCTGCAAACCAGGCGCAGTGGTTCCCAATAGCACAATCTTGTCTTTGAGGTCTCCCGCCGGAATCGCCTTGGACAATAGGTCTGCAGCCGAGACGTAGCGGAAAGAGCCACCCTTGGGTCCACCAAACCCCCGAAAAGGCACTAGAGAAGACACTCGCTCATCCACCGGTATGGCCAGGGTTTTGCTGCCCAATTTTAGTTGGATGCTCTCAAGACCTTGGTAGCTTCTAGCCAGAAATCGCTCCTTGGGAAAGCCTGGAACGACTGTTGGAGAGCCAGCCAACATCCGAAACATGGCCAGGGACAATGACTCATAGTACTGCCCTTTGAACTCCGCGATAAGTGGCAATGATCGGACAACTCCATCGCCTTCGGCAATCGGATTGAAATGTCCGGCCATTGGCGCGGCCGTCGCAAGCTGGGCGATATTGGCGCCAAAGCCATTCCAAGTCGTAAAGGTAATGGGGCGCCCCTGCAAGGCTTCTTTGGTCATTACTGGCGCTGGCAGAACGCCCGAAGTTCGGCCGTCCCGGTCGCTGGTCAAGTAGTACCCCATAACCACCGGACGCTTCTCAAGCGACTTGGCAAACATCGCATCGTAATCAAGCGAAGTTTGAAGCTGCCGCAGTTTGTCAACGAATCCCGCTTGGTCACGCAACTCTTTTTGCGCTAGCTCATTGAGCCTTTTCAAACCGGAGCTTTCATCCGCTTCCGCGAAAACTACGTCAAACCCGATCAACGCGATCTTCTGGCGGTCGAACAGCTCGTCCGTCAATTGGCTTAGTTTGTTGCGCCCCCAAGGCCATCTTCCAACTTCCGCCAGACTTTTCTCGTCAATGTCAACGATAACCACGCGATCATCCAACGTCTTGGGCATGGTCGCCCTCAGGCGGGTGTCATAAATTATGTTGTCCAGCCGCTCAAGAACTCCAAGCCTCACTACCCCTACGGCGTGTAGCAGCGCAAATAGCAGTGGAAGCAAAGTTACAACTATGCGGGGCCAATGCCTCAATAGAGATCCCATGCCACCCCGCTGGTTGACGATCTGGCAAGCCAGAGAAGGTTACTGTCCGCCTGTTAAGTCAGGTCTGAACAAATTGCATCTGGGTACCGGCAAGCTCGATCAAGTCCCCGTTCTTGAGCGAAACCGGATCTGTACCGATTGGCGCCCCATTGAGAGAAGGATTTCCAGCTCCCTCAACATGGTGAACAACAAAACCGTGTTGCCGCTTGGTTATCGCGGCAACCGCAACACCTGGCTTGCCAATAGTTGTGACGACCTTGGTCAAGGGCACCTCGCGACCAGACGCAGCGCCTGACAGAACCTTGATCGAAGCTTGAGACGTCGACGCAACCGCAGGCGCACGCGGTGCCATGGCGCCAGGACCGGAAGGCGCAGCGGCTGGCGGAGTGGGCGCTGCCAGCCCACCGGGACTCGACTTGACCATCATCGTCTTCTCGAACCCGTCGCTGGCCACCTCATTCACAAACTTGATTTTGTACTTCCCAACTTCGACCGTATCACCGTTGACTAGTTGCTGCTTCTTCGCTGCTTTCCCGTTTACGTAAGTACCGTTGGTACTGTTCAAATCTTCGATAAATACGTCACTGCCTGCCATTTGAAACACTGCATGTTCGCCACTGATGGCAAGGTTATCAATGACGATGTCGTTGTATGGCCGACGACCCAAAGTCGTCCGGTCCTTTGTCAACTGGACTTCCTTGATAACTACACCATCGATCGATACGATCATTTTCGGCATGACCGACTCCTGTTCCTGTGGCGGGTTTGCGAGATGCTCATGAGCTTACTATTTTCCTAACAATCTGGAGATCAACCCACGTTTTTCGGCCGTCGCGTCAACCTCGACCAGCAAGACCGAGATGTTATCGCGACCACCGCGTTCATTAGCCGCAGCGACCAGACCGTCAGCTTTTTGCTCCATGGGTATGGGGCCCCCTAGGATACTTGCTATTTCCGCATCGTCAACCATGTCGGAGAGTCCGTCGGAACACATCAGATAACAGTCGCCGACCTCAACGCCATGCTCATTGAGTTCGAGCGCTACCGTATCTTCAACGCCAAGCGCGCGCGTAACCAGATTCTTGATCGACGAACTTGCTGCTTGTTCCTGCGTTATGAGACCGGCGTCAATTTGCTCCTGCAGCAAAGAGTGGTCCTTCGTAATCTGCGACAACTCATTGTTGCGCAGGCGATAACACCTGGAGTCTCCGATGTGTCCCAGGACCAGTGTGGCACCGTGAAAAACTCCAACCACCAACGTCGTTCCCATGCCAGAGTACTGAGGGTTGGAATCTGAGGCATTGAAAATTGACCGGTTTGCGTTCTCGACACAAATTTCCATCGCGCGCCGTATCTCTTTGACCTTGGCATTCCGGCCGGCTTCCGACAACCACCGGGCCATCTCCGACTTGATAAACGCTGTTGCCATACCACTGGCTATTTCGCCTGCGTTATAGCCACCCATGCCATCCGCAAGCACGCATAGCTGCGTCACATCATCAACTGCAACAGCATCCTCGTTGTTATCCCTGGCTCGGCCCGGATCAGTTCTCGTGTAAAACGTGTAGTTCATTATTTGACAGGGCTATATCTCAAGATCCGGACCCGCAGTTGCAATGGGGTCTGTTTTGCCTGCACGATTCGCTTGGTACACGGCGGTTTTCTCGAAATCCGAAGCTGGCATGCCCTCAACATTTGTTTGATGAATCGCCGTTTTCTCGAAATCTACAGCAGCTACCGCTGCCGCTCCAAAAACCGCTGTTTTTTCGTGGGCGGCAGGAACGGCAGAGGTCGCCATAGCTGTGCCAGTCATCGCCGCGGACACCGAACCTCCCGACAGTTCCGCCAACACGGCGCGTAAATCCGCAGCGAACTGATCACCGTCCTGGTAACGTGTTTCCGGGCGTTTGCTGACCGACAAAGCCACAACGTTTGCAAGACCCTCGGGCAACTCGTTGCGGATAATGCGAATATCAGGCGCTTCCTCATTGGCTATCTTGTACATCAGTTCGGCCATTGACTCACCACGGAAAGGCAAGACGCCCGCGAGCATTTGAAACAACATGACTCCGAGTGAATAAAGGTCAGACCGCCCATCGACCTTCTTGCCCGCTAGCTGCTCGGGAGACATGAAGCTTGGCGTGCCAAGCACCAGGCCGGTCTTGGTCTTGCTGGAATCTGTAATGCGGGCGATGCCGAAATCCGTAACTTTGACCGTGTCGCTGTCAAGCTCATACATGATGTTGGCCGGCTTGATATCACGATGCACCACGTTTTGTTTGTGCGCATACGCCAAGGCCTCTGCTACGCGCGCAACAATTGAAAGCACCTTGGGTACTGGCAGCAGATTACCGTCCTTGCAGTAGTCGAGCAGGTCTTTGCCCTTGAGGAACTCCATGGCGATATAGGCCAGATCGTGCTCTTCGCCGGCATCGAATATCGTCACGATGTTTTGGTGTTGCAGTCGCCCTGCCGTTTCGGCCTCACGGAAGAAGCGCTCGCGCGCATCAACCAACTCGTCGCCAGAAAATTCCTGGCTCAGCGCCATCGTCTTGATAGCCACAACCCGGCCGATCTTCGGATCCTTGCCAAGGTACACCACGCCCATGGCGCCTTTGCCAAGCTCTTTGTCAACCTGATAGCGCCCCAGCATGGGCTTTTCGACGGCTCCGCCGTCCAGCAGCATCGTCCCTCCGGGGTGCGCACCCCCTCCGCCCAACATCACCGTCTCGGAAAGATTCTTCGCCCGGTTCAGTTTCGACTGCAGATCTTTGTAGTCCTTGTCGTAAGTCGCCATGTGTTCATACACGGCCTCGGCCTTGTTGAACTGCCGCTTGCGCTCAAAATCCAGTGCCAGGTTGTACATATTGCCCATTACGGCGTCACCCATGGGCACCCGGCGGAACCGATCAAAGGCCATATCCAGCTGGCCCTGACCCTGAAGTGCGAGTCCCATCATGCGGTTTGTCTCCGCCGACTCTTCGTCGGACTTGAGTTTGCCGGCCTCCGTTATCAGGAATCGCTTGGTTGTCAAGGCCAGATGCCCAATAGCAAGCAGCACCGCGGGCAGGACAAGCTTCACCCATGTCGCGCCCCCTGACAGAAGCCCAAACTCCGTGCCCAGCAGAGCGACGAAAAACACAAGGGTAATGATGGCTGCGGTACCCGCCGACAAACGGGGAAGCAAGGCAACAACATAGGCCGCCACCAACAGGAATACTGCCAGAGTAGCCCAAACGCCCCAGCTTGGCTGAACGATAAAGTGCTCACTCAAGATGCTCGAAGTGATGTGAGCGATGGTCTCTGCCGGTGACAATCCAGCATGTCCGGGAACCGGGAAAGTTACTCCAACGCCCGCAGCTGTAGCCCCGATCACAACGATTTTGTCCGCGTACTTCGATGCCGGAATCTTCCCGTTCAAAACATCGAAAAAAGAATCGATGGCAAAAGGCGGGCGGCCATCGCGATCCTTGTAAAACTGCGGCAACATCAGCGCCGACTCATCGGTCTTGACGCGCAATTTCCCAATTTGTACTGACTCCCCGGCATTGAGCTTGACGTCGCCTGAAGACAGGTTCAGGCTCTTGATCGCCGCCAACAGCGCCATAGAAGGCACGGCGCTACCATAATAGTTGACCAGCAAAGGCTCCTGCCGAACCGCCCCATCCACGTCCTGGTACTGGTTCAGGTGCCCAATTCCGGCCGCCGCCATTCCTATGGCCTCGATCGGTTGCTGCCCACTGATTGCCGGGTAGGAGAACCCATTTTTTTCGTTGATGGCGCTTTTGAGTGCATATGCAGGTAGCGGCTTGTCAGGATTTCCCTGCGGCTCACCGAGCGAAAAAACCGAAGGCACCAGGACGTTTCCAGCTCTGGTCATGCTGGCCGCGAGCACCGCATCGGTATCCAGAGCTGACTCCGCCTGTGCGATCAACTTGTTTAGCTCGGCGTTACTTGCTGCCTGATCACTGCCGGCCTCGCCGGGGCGCAACAAACTCTTAATCTTGCGAATGAAGCCAAGGCCAGGATCGACCTGGGGCTCAAAAAAGAATGCCGTATAGACGATGGTTTTCGCTTTCGCCGCCGCCAACTGGTCGATCAATTTCGCGTGAATATCCCTGGGCCACGGCCAGCGTCCGATATTGGCAATGCTCTGATCATCGATTGCAATGATCGCAATGCGGTCGGACGGCTGCCGCGACGTACTCGTGCTGGCAAAATCGTAGAACTTGCGCTCCAGCGTCCCAATCAGATCCGTCGCCTGATTGAGAAGCACCACAGCCAAAACAATCAGCACTCCGGCAACCCAATCAGCACGCCAAATCTTGGCTCTGTTCGATGAAGACTTAGTTGCCACGTTCCAACCTCACCCAAATATTTGGTCCGGCTTCGCCCGGTACACGTGACCCAGAAAAGCCCAAGTCGCTCAAATTGCGCTACAAGTTAGCAACGTTAGCAGACACCGCCTTTGCCGACAAGGGACTTGTTCATGCCAACTTGTCGTTTTTTTACCAATGCATGCGATAGCCCACGGCCAATGCACGACCGACAAATAGCCATAAAGGCTCACCAAGACCCTGAGCGCAAGAGGTAGTACACCACCATACCCATTGAGTGCCCACCCTACATTCAATCAGCGTGGCGCCCCTGGATCGCCTTGCCCAGCCCGACCACCAATATGGCCCCCAAGGCCGCCGCAGCGTAATGCACCCAATGTGCCTGGTCTGCAAACGACTTGAACACGACATCACTGGCGATAGTTTCACCCCCCACCCAACCTATGAGTGCGGCCCCCAGCATTACGATGATCGGGAAACGCTCCATCAATTTGATCATCAGCGTACTGCCGAATATGACCAGCGGAATGCTGATGGCCAAACCAAGAACCAGAAGCGTTTCATTGCCCTTGGCCGCCGCGGCAACCGCGATTACGTTGTCCAGGCTCATCACCAGATCAGCAATCAATATTGTGCGTACTGCCGCCATCAGGGTGCCATGCGGCTTCGCCTCACCTTCCTCCCCATCCTCCTCACCGAGTAGCTGAACACCGATCCAAAGCAACAACAAGCCGCCCACGATCTGAAGATACGGCAGTGCAAGAAGTTTGGCGGCGACCACCGTCAGTGCGATCCGCAGCACCACCGCGGCACCGGACCCAAACAAGACTGCCTTCTTTTGCTGCTCGGGCGGCAAAGAGCGCGCGGCCATGGCAATCACCACCGCGTTGTCGCCCGACAGAATGATGTTGATCCAGATTATCTTCAGCAACCCGATCCAGAAATCGGGGCTTTGCAAAATCTCCATCTGTCGGTCTCCTTTTTTTGTGTAATCGGCACGCTGGAAAACCCTTCCAGAGAGCGACTCCTTTTGCTTGCCAGAGTTTAGCGAGTGCGGGCCGCGCGCCCGTGCGTAGTTCCGCCTACAGACTGGCTTTGAGCAGCTTCGCCATCTCGGAGGGATTGCGCGTGACCTTGAAGCCACACTCTTCCATCACCTGCAGCTTGGCCTCCGCCGTGTCGGCCCCACCGGAAATAAGTGCTCCCGCATGGCCCATGCGTTTGCCGGCCGGCGCCGTAACACCGGCAATAAATCCAACCACCGGCTTCTTCATATTAACCTTGCACCATCGGGCAGCTTCGGCTTCATCAGGACCGCCAATTTCTCCGATCATGATGACAGCGTCCGTCTTCGGGTCGTCATTGAACAAACGCATGATGTCAATATGCTTGAGCCCATTGATCGGGTCGCCGCCAATGCCAACCGCGCTGGACTGCCCCAAACCGATTTCCGTTAGCTGCGCTACGGCCTCATAGGTCAAAGTGCCGGAGCGGCTGACTACGCCAATCCGCCCTTTGCGATGGATATGCCCAGGCATGATGCCAATCTTGATTTCATCGGGCGTGATCAGACCGGGGCAGTTAGGGCCCAACAACAAAGTGTTTTTGCCTCCTGCAGCCACCCGGGCACGCATCTTGTTGCGCACTTCGAGCATGTCGCGCACCGGAATGCCTTCCGTAATACAGATCGCCAGATCGAGTTCAGCCTCCACGGCTTCCCAGATGGCTGCAGCGGCACCTGCGGGGGGTACGTAAATTACCGATACCGTTGCGCCGGTCTGCCGGGCCGCCTCCTGAACCGATGCAAAGATCGGAATCCCAAAAACCGCTTCGCCGGCCTTCTTGGGATTGACCCCGGCAACAAAGCAATTCTTGCCATTGGCATATTCCTGGCACTTTTCAGTGTGAAACTGGCCTGTCTTGCCGGTAATGCCTTGGGTAATAACTTTGGTGTTCTTGTTGATCAGAATGCTCATTTAAGTTCCTTCACGGCAAAGAGACGGAGTGCCCGCTTGCGTACTGGTGATGTCTTGCCTGGAGCCGCATCGGATTGCCGAACCCGGTAAGCCGGCTACTGGATGGCGGCGACGACCTTCTGCGCCGCTTCGGCCATGGTGTCGGCACTGATGATCGGTAAACCCGACTCGGCCAGCATTTTCTTGCCGAGGTCTTCATTGGTTCCCTTCATGCGCACCACCAGGGGCACACCCAGATTGGTGGCCCGGCACGCAGTAATCACGCCGGTGGCGATCGTGTCGCACTTCATGATCCCACCAAAGATGTTGACCAAAATGGCCTTCACCTTTGGGTTCTTCAGCATGATCTTGAACGCTTCGGTTACTTTTTCGGGCGTGGCCCCACCACCTACATCGAGAAAATTGGCCGGTTCCGCGCCATACAGCTTGATCGTGTCCATGGTTGCCATGGCCAGGCCGGCGCCATTTACCAGGCACCCGATGTTGCCGTCGAGGCTGATATAAGCCAAATCAAACTTGCTTGCCTCCACCTCGGCAGGATCCTCTTCGTCCAGGTCACGGTAGGCGACTATCTCCGTCTGGCGAAACAGTGCGTTGGGGTCAAAGTTGAACTTCGCGTCGAGCGCCTTGATATTGCCGTTGCCTTCAAGGATCAGGGGGTTAATCTCAACCAGCGATGCGTCCGTATCCATATAACACTTGTAGAGTCTTTGCAATACATCAACGCACTGCGCTGAAGACGCAGCAGGCACTCCGATACCGTTGGAGAGATCCATCGCCTGTTCGCTGCTCAACCCAAGCGCCGGATCAACAAAGACCTTGATGATTTTCTCCGGCGTATCGTGGGCCACCTCTTCGATGTTCATCCCGCCTTCCGACGATGCCATCAGAGCGACTTTTTGCGAGGCCCGATCAGTTACCACGGAGACGTAATACTCCTTCTTGATGTCGGCTCCGTCTTCGATCAACAGGCGGCGCACCTTCTGCCCCAGTGGTCCGGTCTGGTGCGTGACCAATTGCATGCCAAGAATCTCGCCCGCAAGCTTGCGGACCTCATCAATGGAGCGGGCAAGCTTCACGCCGCCGCCTTTGCCGCGCCCTCCCGCATGGATCTGGGCCTTGACGACCCAGACTGGCCCGCCCAGCTTTTGGGCCGCCTCTACGGCTTCCTGCACCGTAAACGCCGCAATGCCGCGTGGTACCGGTATTCCAAACTTGCGCAAGATTTCCTTGCCCTGATACTCGTGAATCTTCATGAGGTTTCTCTTGAGAAAAGGAAAACACCAGCTTGACGGATGCGTCGTCAGGACGCGCGAAAGGCAGCACAAATCTATCTTGCCAAATGTATCATGCTGCAACGCACCAAACCGTAGGTAAACTTACCGAGGCACACTCGGCAACACCGGAGCAGTTCAACCCATGGCCAAAGTATTTATTGATGGAGAAGCCGGAACGACCGGACTGCAGATCCGTGAGCGGCTCGTCTCCGTTCCCGGGGTGGAGCTGGTCAGCATTGCACCTGAATCGCGCAAAGACCCGGCGGCAAAACGGGCTGTGATGGCGCAGGCCGACCTGGTGATACTGTGTCTGCATGACGCAGCCGCCCTTGAATCCGTGGCGGTAATTGACGAGGTGGCAAGCGCAACTGGCAGCAAAGGCCCGAAAATTATTGATGCCTCCACAGCGCACCGGACCGCCCCCGGCTGGGTGTTCGGCTTTCCGGAGTTGGTCGCCGGACAAAAGGATGCCGTGGCGAGCGCTTGGCGCGTCGCCAATCCAGGTTGCTACGCGACCGGCGCCATCGCCCTGATCCGCCCCTTGGTAGATGCCGGTCTGATCCCACGCGACTTTGCCCTCACTGTGCCGGCGGTCAGCGGTTATTCGGGTGGCGGACGTTCAATGATCGAGGCCTACGAGTCGGGAACCGCGCCCGCCTTTGAGTTATATAGTCTGGGGCTCAAGCACAAACACATCCCTGAAATCATGCGTTATAGCGGCCTTACCCGGCGCCCGCTGTTTATCCCATCGGTCGGCAACTTCCGCCAAGGCATGCTGGTGCAATTGCCGCTGCATCTGGACCTTCTGCCGGGCAAACCCAGCGCGCGGGACTTGCACGAAACCCTGGTCAAGCATTACTGGGGCAGCGAATGGGTTACGGTGGAGCCGGCGGGGGCCGACGGAAAATTGGATGCGGCGGCCTTGCAGGACACCAACAAAATGGAATTACGCGTTTTCGCCACCCCGGGTGAACCGGATAGCCTTGGCCACGCCCTGCTGGTTGCCCGGCTGGATAACCTCGGCAAAGGGGCAAGCGGAGCAGCGGTGCAAAACCTCAAGCTGATGTTGGGTCTTTGATGTCTTTTAGTCGGCCATAGATTCCTGATCGTCCGGAGCACCGGCGATGACCCGTCGAATGGTGTCGGTGCCAAACCCTCGGGACGCCAGAAAGCGCATTTGTTTGCCGCGTTCCGTGGCGCTCACCGCCTGTGGCGAGACATTGGCCGCCAGATACGGCAGGCCAAACTTTTTGCGCCATACAGCGCGAGCGCGTTCCAGCTCAGTGGCCTGCAAGCTGGTCAACGCGTCCTTCACCACTTCGGGGTCCAGCCCTTTGCTCTGCAACTCCTGCTTGATGCGGGTCGCTCCTAGTTTGGCCGACTTGCGGTGCAGTACCGACTCGACTACGCGTTGTTGGTTGATAAAACCCCTGGCCTGCAGCTCATCCAGCGCTTTGCCCAGGAGTCCGGGCGCCGACTCATGGGTTTTGAGTTTGCGCTCCAGTTCGGCACGCGAATGTTCGCGCCCGCTGAGCAGACGCAGTGCGCGGCCTTTGAGCGAAAGTTCGGGCATAGGCATATCGAAGGTCTGCGAAAGCTGCCTGGGGACTCAGGGAGGGCCCTCGCGCAACAAGCTCAGTCGGCCTTTTTCCCTGGGACCTTAACCTTTATGTCGCTCTCAAGCGCCTCCGGCAACAGGGGGATGCCCAACGACTCACGCACCTTGTTTTCAATCTCGCGCGACAGCTCCGGATTTTCGCGCAGGAATTCGCGGGCGTTGTCGCGGCCTTGCCCAATTTTTTCGCCGTTATACGCGTACCAGGCGCCCGACTTGTCCAGTATGTGAGCTTCCACGCCCATGTCGATAATTTCGCCGTGGCGGCTGATGCCCTCACCAAACAGGATGTCAAACTCCGCCGTCTTGAACGGAGGCGCCACCTTGTTCTTCACCACCTTGACCTTGGTTTCGTTGCCGATGGCGTCGTCGCCCTTCTTGATGGTGCCGGTGCGGCGGATGTCAAGGCGTACGGAAGCGTAAAACTTGAGCGCATTGCCGCCGGTGGTGGTCTCGGGGCTGCCAAACATCACACCGATCTTCATGCGGATCTGGTTGATGAAGATCACCATGCAATTGGTTTTCTTGATGTGGGCGGTCAACTTGCGCAACGCCTGGCTCATCAGCCGGGCCTGAAGGCCAGGTAAGGAGTCACCCATTTCACCCTCGAGTTCGGCCTTGGGTGTCAATGCCGCGACCGAGTCGATAACGATCAGATCGACCGCGCCGGAGCGCACCAAGGAATCCACAATCTCCAGCGCCTGTTCACCCGTATCGGGCTGGCTGATCAACAAGTCCTGCAGATTGACGCCGAGTTTCTGCGCGTACTGGATGTCCAATGCATGTTCGGCATCGACAAACGCACACTGGCCACCGGTTTTCTGCATTTCGGCAATGGCTTGCAAGGTCAAGGTTGTCTTGCCCGACGACTCCGGCCCGTAAATCTCGATCACCCGCCCGCGCGGCAATCCGCCAACGCCCAAGGCAATATCCAAGCCGAGCGATCCGGTAGAAACCACTTGAATATCTTCGATGACCTCTCCCTCACCCAGACGCATGATGGTGCCCTTGCCAAATTGCTTCTCAATTTGGGCCAATGCAATTTGCAAGGCTTTGGCTTTTTCGGTGCTTGCGGAAGTAACGGCTCTGACTGCGGTGTCCATAAAATCCCCTTTAAATCAAATGCTTAGTTGAATCTGGCGACCAAGGCAGCAGTCTGATTTTAAAAACAGGCTGGATGCTTGAACAGTAGTTTAAACCATCTGATCGAACCAAGTAAATAGGTTTTTTAGTCAATTTTGTTTACCATTATGAGATCTTGCAGGCGCGACCGGGTGCGCAACGGCACATTCTGACCTCCCATTTTTTTGCAATGTCTGAAGTTCCTTCTGACGACGGATGGCGCCAAACCCATTTGGGGCGCCTGCTGGCGCTTGCGTTGCAGCGGTTCGACGCGCGGGTCCTAACCCTGATGGCGCAGAACGATGAGCTGGCCCTGGCCCTGTCCAACCTTGCCGCACGTGGCAACCTGGGCGCGGCCCATACACAAATCACACGCCATCTGCCCCAGATCGGGTGCAGCCTCACGGAACTGGCCAACCGTGCGGGCATCACCAAGCAGGCCATGGGTAAACTGGTCGATCAATGTGCTACCTGGGATCTGGTGGCGCGTATTCCCGACCCACGCGACGCCAGAGCCGTACGCGTGGTTTTTTCCCCAACCGGCGGCCAATGGCTCAAAGCGTACTGGCTGGCGGTACAACAAGCACAGGCGGAGTTCCGTCTGGCGGTCGGTGACGACGTGGCCACCGTGGCCCATCTGGGCCTGGAAGCTTATGCCTCATGAACTGCCTCTTGCGACACACTTGGTCGCCCGGCACACGGCCCGTTGTTGCGCATGCCAGGCCTAGAATGCCCTGCAAAGACAGGGTTACACGGACAAACGCCCTTCCTAACCGGAGACAGCCATGCGAATATTGATCGCCGAGGACGACCGCGTACTGGCCGACGGCTTGTTGCGCGCGCTTCGCGGCGCTGGTGCAGCGGTGGACCATGTTGCAAGTGGCACCGAGGCTGACGCCGCCATGTTGACCAACAAGGAGTTCGACCTGCTGATCCTCGACTTGGGTCTGCCCGGGATGCATGGCCTGGAAGTACTGCGCAAGCTGCGGGCACGAGGATCTTCGTTGCCGGTGCTGATCCTCACCGCCGCCGACAGCGTGGATGAACGCGTCAAGGGTCTGGACTACGGCGCCGACGACTACATGGCCAAGCCATTCAGCCTGCAAGAGCTCGAAGCACGGGTTCGCGCCCTGGTCCGCAGGCGCATGGGTGGTGCCAGCGCCAGTATCAAACATGGACCGCTGACCTACGACCAGTCCGGACGCGTCGCCAGCATTGACGGCAAGATGGTGGACTTGTCCGCACGCGAACTCGGATTGCTTGAAGTGCTGTTGCAACGTGCCGGACGCATGGTGAGCAAAGACCAGTTGGTTGAACGCCTGTGTGAATGGGGCGAAGAGGTCAGCAACAATGCCATCGAGGTGTATGTCCACCGCCTGCGCAAGAAGATTGAAAAGGGACCAATTCGTATTGCCACGGTACGCGGATTGGGCTATTGCCTTGAAAAGATTCCGGGTTGAGCTGACCCGGTGCCAGCAAGCCTCCGACCGTGAAGCTTTTTGAACGCGAGCAGCGGTCGTTGTTCAGTGAGATTCTGGATTGGATGCTGACGCCTTTGCTGCTCCTGTGGCCGATCAGCCTGGTCCTCACGTGGCTGATCGCCCAGAGTGTTGCCGGTAAACCGTTTGACCGGGCGCTTGAGTACAACGTGGGAGAACTGACACGGCTGGTCACGGTGAAGAACCGCCAGGTGCAGTTCATCCTTCCTCTGCCCGCGCACCAGTTGCTGCGCGCGGACGAGGCCGACACCGTTTATTACCAGGTGCTGGGCGCACGTGGCGAGTTTCTGAGCGGCGAGCGCAATCTGCCCCTTCCGCAGGATGACGAAACACCATTTTTTGGCACGGTCCGCATGCGCGACGCGCAGTACCTGGGAAACGACATCAAACTCGCCTACACCTGGGTCAAGCTGGACCTGCCGGACGCGAAACCGGCGCTGGTCCAGGTGGCGGAAACACTGGACAAACGCTCGGTGCTGGCGACGGAAATCGTCAAAGGCGTGATGCTGTTGCAATACGTCATTTTGCCGCTGGCCGTACTGCTGGTATGGCTGGGCCTGGCCTATGCCATCAAGCCGCTGAACCGGCTCGAGGAACGCATACGGGCCCGCAAGCCGGACGACCTCAGCCCGCTGGACGAACACTCGGTGCCGATGGAGGTGGCCCCGCTGGTGTCATCGGTCAATGACTTGCTGCTGCGCCTGAAAAGTTCAATAGCCAACCAAAAGCGCTTTCTCGCTGACGCGGCGCACCAACTCAAGACGCCCTTGGCCGGCTTGCGCATGCAGGCCGACCTGGCACAACGCGCCGGGGCCAGCACGGAGGATCTCAAACAGTCGCTGCGGCAGATTGGAAATTCCAGCGTGCGCGCAACCCATACCGTCAACCAGCTTCTGGCGCTGGCCCGTGCGGAGAGCAGCAGCTCAGCCATGGCGAGCCAGCCTTGTGATCTGGCGCAACTGACCATCGATGTGGTGCAGGATTGCCTGCCACGTGCCATGGACAAGATGATTGACCTCGGCTACGAAGGCGCACGCCCTGGGGCCAACGGAGCTACGCTGCGTGGCAATCCTACCCTGCTCAATGAACTGATCCGCAACCTGCTCGATAACGCTATCAACTACACGCCATCCAGCGCGCAGCAACCCGGCGTGGTGACCGCGCGCGTACTGGTCGATCCGTTTGGCAAGGTCTTGCTGCTGCAGGTGGAGGATTCCGGCCCCGGCATTGCCGTCGCCGAACGTGAACTGGTATTCAAGCCCTTTTACCGCACGCTCGGCAGTGAAGTGGACGGCTCCGGTCTTGGCCTGGCCATCGTGCTGGAGATTGCTTCGCTGCACCGGGCCACTGTGGGCCTGGAGGACGCCCGCACGGGAAGCCATCCCCCCGGTTCACGTTTTGTAGTCCGCTTTGATGCAGGTACGCCGAACTGATACAGGTTGACCCTGCTGTTTGCGCACGACTTATTAACCACATGCGCGAAGCGGCTTGCCGGCCAAGGCAACCTTGAGTTCTTCGAGTCGCGCCTTCAAGGCTTCGTCCGCCACCGGAATCCTGAACAGCGTGCCGCGAAACTCCGGGCGCTCCAGCACTACGTGCGCGGTGTGCACACCGCGTTGGCTGAGCACGGCCAGTTCCGAATTGGCGCGGGCCTCGGTGTCAAACCCACCCAGGGACAGGCCGTAGTCCAGCGCCGGATTGCTCAAAGGTTCAAAGCGCAGGTTCAACGAAGCAAGCTCGGCGCGCTTCTTGGCCAGAGTTTGCACATCCGGGTACTTGCCCATGTAAACAATCCAGCGCGGCGGCTCAACCGCGGTGTCCAGCAGCCAAGTCCCAGCCGGCAAAACCGCCTGCGCCGTCTGCCGCAGCGCTGTGGTCTGCCCCTCGTCAAACAAGCCGGCCTGCAAACATTCCGCGGACTTGTTTCCGGTTTGCGCCGCAACTTCGACGCGGCGCGCTTCATCCGCCGACAGAATACGTACCAGATCCGGCCGGATTTGCTGCGCCAATCGAAACGGCTCGGTTTGCATGGCAGGCGCAAACCCGTATGGACGCAACAGGTCGTGCGACCACGCGAAATAGACGCCGTTTAGCAGCATCAGAATCAGTACGAGCAGCCGCAGCATGGCTCAAGACCCGGTCGCCGAAACATTGGTACCGACCGGACGGACGGACACCTCGGCGCTGGTAATGACCTTCATGCCCGAAGAAGTATGCACCAGCAGGGCCCCCGAGACATCCACGCCGGCAGCGCTACCCGCCATGCCGTCGCTCAGTACAACATCACGGCCCCGCAGCACGTCGCGCGCCTCGAATGCTGCCTGAAACGGCGCAAAACCCCGCGCCTCGAAAAGCAGCACTGCACGGACCAGATCCGCGACCAGGCTGCGCAACACGGCCGGGCCGGCAGGCGCAGGCAACAACTCATCCAATGCGGCGGGTGGAGTACGCATGCCTGCACCGTCACGCGGCACCAGGTTGATGCCGATACCGATAACGGCATACCGGCGCCCCGCAAAACTGGCCGTCTCTATCAATATGCCTGCCAGCTTGCGCTCGCGCAGCCAGATGTCATTGGGCCACTTCAACTGCAACTCCGGATGGAGGCTGCATGCCACGCTAACTCCCATCGCGAGCGACAGCCCGGACCAGTCTTTCGGTGCCAGCGCCAGCGCCAGCGAAAACGTGAGCGCGTGCCACCCACGATCCGCACCGGCTTCACCAGCCGCACCATCGACCTTGCCAGGCCGATTACTTTGCCATTCGCGCCCCAAGCGACCTCGGCCAGCGGTTTGCCGCCCGGCCACCAACAGCACCGGATCGCGCCAGCCGGCCCGGATACGCCGCATCAATTCGGAATTGGTCGAATCAATTTCGGACAGCACTTCGATGGTGAAGCCCGGCAGCAACGGCGCCACTTCGAGCGTTATGGCCTGTATTGGCCAAATCGACATCGTCTGACCCATGCCCGCGGTCACGGCCCCTTCAGCGCCTGCGTTTGGGCGCCAGCAAGGTGCCGCGACACTGGCGCGCACCGCACCAGCACGGGTATTCGGCCTTCAGCTTGGGCGTGTAGCGCTCGTCGATGATCAGGCCGTAGTCGTAGTTGAGTTCTTCACCCGCCGCGATATTGCGCAGCGCCTTGATGAAGACCCGCCCGTCCTGCTCATCAGCCTCGCAATTCGGGTTACAGGAGTGGTTGATCCAGCGCGACGAGTTTCCGCCATACAGGGCATCGATCACGCGGTGCTCGTCGATGTGAAAATAAAACGTGTGGTTGGGGTCTGACGGGTCGTGCGGGTGGCGTCGCTGCGCCTCTTTCCAGCTGATGATGGTGCCCACGTACTCCATTATCGTTTCGCCTTCAGCCAGGTCGCGCAGCGCAAAGACGCCTTTTCCGTGCACGCCGGAGCGCCGGGTCTGGATACGGCGCTGGTCTTCCAAGGGCTTTGTTTTGGACACGTCTGAAAAATTTGGTAATGTGAACTCGTATGGGCGCGCGTGGGTGCGCGCCTACGTGTGCGCGCCTGTGCGCACGCGAGACCTGTGGATTGTAGTCAGATGAAAAACGTAGTTTTCAATAAAACTTTGGTTATTGCGGAGAAACCGTCCGTTGCGCAGGACATCGTGCGTGCGCTCACGCCCGTTGCCGGCAAGTTCGAAAAACTGGAAGAGCACTTCGAAAATGAAAAGTATGTGGTGACCAGCGCCGTCGGCCACCTGCTGGAAATCCAGGCTCCCGAAGAATTCGACGTCAAACGCGGCAAATGGAGTTTTGCGCACCTGCCGGTCATTCCGCCGCATTTCGACCTCAAGCCCATGGACAAGACCAAGACGCGGCTCAACGCCATCGTCCGGCTGGCCAAACGCAAGGATGTCAGTGCCTTCATCAACGCCTGCGATGCGGGGCGCGAAGGCGAGTTGATCTTCCGGCTGATCCAGCAGTACAGCAAGGTCAAGCACCCGGTGCAGCGCCTGTGGCTGCAGTCCATGACGCCGCAGGCGATCCGGGACGGATTCGGCGCGTTGCGCAGCGACAAACAGATGCTGCCGCTGGCCGACGCCGCACGTTGCCGCTCCGAGGCCGACTGGCTGGTGGGCATCAACGGTACCCGCGCGATGACCGCCTTCAACTCGCGTGATGGCGGCTTCTTCCTGACCACAGTAGGACGGGTCCAGACACCCACGCTGTCCGTAGTGGTGGAGCGCGAGGAGAAGATCCGCAAGTTCATCAGCCGCGACTATTGGGAAGTACACGCGACTTTTGCCGCCGAGGCGGGTGAATACCCCGGCAAATGGTTCGACCCAAAGTGGAGCAAGGCTCTTGCCAACCAGAAAGCACGCGAAGCGCTCGCCCAGAAGGCGCTTACAAGCCCCGGACTGCCCCCTGGCGACGAACCTGACCCTGAACTCCGCGCCGACCGCGTCTGGTCCGCCGCCGAAGCCAGGAAGATCGCCGACGCGTTGCGCGGCAAAACCGCCACCGTCACCGAGGAAAGCAAGCCCACTACGCAGGCCAGCCCGCTGCTATTCGACCTGACCTCGCTGCAGCGCGAAGCCAATGGCAAGTTCGGCTACAGCGCCAAGACCACGCTGTCGATTGCGCAAAGCCTGTACGAGCGCCACAAGGCCCTGACCTACCCGCGCACCGACTCGCGCGCCTTGCCCGAAGACTATGTGCCGGTAGTCCGGCAGACCTTCGAGATGCTGGCCGCCAGCCCCATGAAACACCTGGCGCCGCATGCTGCCACGGCACTCAAGGGCAACTACATCAAACCCAGCAAACGCATTTTCGACAACACCAAGGTCAGTGACCACTTTGCGATCATCCCTACGCTGCAGCCAGCCCACGGCCTGAGTGAGGCGGAACAAAAAGTCTACGACCTGATAGTGCGGCGTTTTATGGCGGTGTTTTTCCCGAGTGCGGAATACCAGGTGACCACGCGAATCTCGACAAGTGCTGGACACAGCTTCAAGACCGAAGGCAAGGTCCTGGTGAAGCCGGGCTGGCTGGCCATCTATGGTAAGGAAGCCCAGGACGAAGCACCGGCCGGCGATGACAAGAACACCGCCATGCTGGTGGCCGTGAAGCCAGGAGAAAAAGTGCGGGTGCAGGCGGTGGATCCCAAAGGTCTGCAGACCCGGCCACCGGCGCGCTACTCTGAAGCCACCTTGCTGGGCGCGATGGAAGGCGCCGGCAAGACCATCGAAGACGACGAACTGCGTGCCGCCATGCATGAAAAAGGCCTGGGCACACCCGCGACCCGCTCCAGCATCATCGAAGGCCTGATCAACGAAAAGTACATGCTGCGCGAAGGCCGCGAACTGATCCCCACCGCCAAGGCCTTTCAGCTAATGACCTTGCTGCGCGGCCTGGGCGTGGAAGAACTGTCCAAGGCCGAACTGACCGGCGAGTGGGAATACAAGCTGGCCCAGATGGAACACGGCAAGCTGAGCCGCGATTCGTTTATGGCCGAGATCGCCACCATGACCGAGCGCATGGTGAAAAAGGCCAAGGAATATGACCGCGACACCATCCCCGGTGACTACGCCATCCTGCAGGCCCCTTGCCCCAACTGCGGTGGTGTGGTGAAGGAGAACTACCGCCGCTACACCTGCACCGGCAAATCAGGTGCGGAGGAAGGTTGCGGTTTTTCCTTCGGCAAGACGCCGGCCGGGCGCACCTTTGAAGTGGCCGAGGTGGAGCAATTTCTGCGCGACAAAAAGATCGGCCCACTCGACGGTTTCCGTTCCAAGGCGGGTTGGCCGTTCACTGCGGAGATGGTCATCAAGTTCGACGAAGAAACGAAAAACTACAAACTGGAATTCGACTTTGGCGATGATAAAAAGGGCGAGGAAAGCGGCGAGCTCATTGACTTCTCCGGCCAGGAAACGCTGGGCGCGTGCCCTAGCTGCGGTGGGCGTGTATTTGAGCACGGCAAGAACTATGTTTGCGAAAAGTCAGTGCCTACACTCGCACAAACCACGCCAAGTTGTAGCTTCAAGACCGGGCAAATCATTCTGCAGCAGCCCGTTACGCGCGAGCAAATAGTCAAGCTGCTGACCACGGGCAAGACCGATTTGCTGGACAAGTTTGTGTCCATGCGCACGCGGCGCGCGTTCAAGGCCATGCTGGCCTGGGACAAGGAGGCTGGCAAGGTCGGGTTCGAGTTTGCGCCGTCCAAGTTCCCGCCCCGCAAGCCGGCGTCGGCCAAAGCGGCTCCCGCAGGTGCGAAAGCCGGCGCGCCCGCGCGAGCTGCGGCGGCGCCAGGCGCGGCGAAATCATCGGGTGCGCCGATGAAAGCACCAGCCAAAAAGGGGGCCGCAAAAAAGGCTTCGGCAAAGAAAGCGGCGGTCAAGACTGCAGGCGCCAAACCAAAAACCGCCGCACCGGCAAAAATTGGCACCCTGAGACCCAGCGCGGAATTGGCGGCGGTCATTGGCGACGGCTTGGTGGCACGGACCGAGGTTGTCAAGAAGATATGGGACTACATCAAGGCCAACGGCCTGCAGGACGCGACCAACAAACGGGCTATCAATTCCGACGCCAAGCTGCTGAAGGTGTTTGGCAAAGCCCAGGTCACCATGTTCGAGTTGGCAGGACTGATAGGCAAACACCTGACGTAAGACGCGGCCAGCACAGCCCATTGCCTGGCGGGCAGTTTTTGGAAGCGGGCTAGAGCCCTCATGGGCGCAGGGACAAAGTCTTCCAGCCCCGCTGCGCCGCCACGGTGGCCAGTTTGGCGTCCGCATTGACGGCCACGGCATGGTTGACAGCTTCTAGCAAAGGCAGATCGTTGATGGAATCGCTGTAACCAGTGCTGTCAAACTGCGCCAGAGTTTGACCGCGTTTGCCAAGCCAGTCATGCAAGCGTGTGACCTTGCCGGCGCGCATGTTCAACACCCCGGTCGTGTGGCCAGTGAAGACACCGTCCACGAGCTCGGGTTCGGTGGCGATCAGGTGCTCGATCCGGAAATGGGTGGCCGCCAGCTCGGCAATGAATCGGCTGGTTGCCGTGGTCATGACCACCAGGTCTGTACCTCGCTGGTGGCTCTGGACCAGGTCCATGGCCGCCCGAGGAATGCGGGGCACGATTTCCGCATCCAGAAACTCCCGCCGCAACGGCTCCCAATGCCCCGGGGTGCGGCCTGCCAGGGTGGACAGGTAAAAGCCGGCAAACTCCGCCGAGTCCACCGTGCCGGCCTTGTACCGCGCCTCGATATTCGCGTTGCGGGCCGAAAAGTTGCTGCGCTCCAGCACGCCTTTGGCAATCAGGAAGTCACACCACAACACGTCACTGTCGCCATCCAGCAGCGTGTGGTCGAGGTCGAAAAAAACAATTCGCGGAAGACTCACAGGTGTGCCTTCGCGCTGCGGGCTGCGGTGTTATTGCCTACGACATCACAAGGGCTTCGCGCAATTGTGGGTCTTCGCCGCAACTGCGTTGTCGCCTTGAGAGTGGCCCGGCGGCTCATCGGCTATCCTTCGTGCTGCGCACTGCGGAATTCGCCTTGGGAACGGCCCGGCGGCTCATGGCTTGCGCAAATGCCAAGCCTTGGGCCTCGTAAATGTCTGGATACCATAGGTGGACAGCGTCAGGCCGACTCCCGAGTCGCCATAACCGCTCCAGGGCAGGCGCGGACTGACGCGGTCGCAGCAGTTCCAGTACACGCTACCGGCCTTGACCTGCGACAGAATCGCCTGGGCACGGGTCTGGTCCGGCGTATAAACACCGGCCGTCAGACCGTAACGCGTGTCGTTCATCAGCTGCACGGCCTCGATATCACCCGATACCTTCTGGATGCCGATGATGGGGCCAAAACTTTCCTCGCGCATAAGCTCCATGCCGTGGTTGACGTTGGAGAACACGGTCGGCGCATACCAGTTGCCCGGCCCGGGCAAACGGTTGCCGCCGCAGAGCAGGGTGGCGCCTTTGGCCTTGGCGTCCGCCACCTGGGCATCCAGCACATCGAGTTGCGCAGCCCGCGTGAGCGCGCCGATATAAGTGTCCTCGAATGCCGGGTCGCCAAGTTTGAAGCCTCGCACGGTGTCCACAAATGCCGCCACAAACACGTCGTAGATTTTTTCGTGCACGTAGATGCGTTCGACCGAACAGCAGCTCTGGCCGGTGTTGTACATGGCGCCATCGGCCAGCGATTCGGCTGCGAGTTTGGGGTCGGCGTCGGCGCACACATAGGTCGGGTCCTTGCCGCCCAGTTCGAGCTGCAGCTTGACCAAACGCGGGCCCAGCGCCTGCGCGATTTTTACGCCCGTGGCATAGGAGCCGGTAAAAAACAGGCCGTCGATATGCTGCGCCTGCAGCGCCGCGCCAACTTCCGCGCCACCTACCAGGGCAATGAACACGTCTTCGGGGATGCCTGCAAAATGCAGCAGGCGCGCTATCGCCAGGCCGGTCATGGTGGCGTATTCGGAGGGTTTGTACAACACGGCGTTGCCGGTCAGCAGTGCTGGGATAAACACATTGCCGCCCACGAACCAGGGGTAGTTCCAGGCCGAGATATTGGCCACCAGCCCCAGCGGCGTGTGCTGGATTTGCTCGGTCATGCCGCCCTCATCGAACACCGTTTCGGTTGCCACCGACGGTTCGGCTTCTTTCAGGAAAAAGTCGATCCGCGTGAGCAGGCCGTTGAGTTCGTTGCGCGACATCTTGATCGGCTTGCCGGTTTCCGCTGTCATGGTGGCGGCCAGCGAATCGAGCTGCGAAACGATGGCCGCGCGAAAACGCGTGATGCAGGCCAGCCGATGCGCCATCGGCACCGACGCCCAACGGGGTTGGGCAAGCCGCGCGGCGACGGTCTTGGTGGCTACGGAAGCTGCATCGTCGGCCGGAACTGTTGTGATCAGTTGGCCCGTGGCGGGGTTGTGGATGGAGAGTTGTTTCATGATGTTGTCCCCACGCTTGTGGCTTGGCCGCTCTTCGAGAACACTGCGTGTACTACGCTGCCCACAGAGGGGGCGAATTTTTCTTGGGGCGGTCCGGAGAAAAATTGCCCCGTATTCATAGTCCGGTCCTTGCTGCGCGGGCGGCGCCGAGGAAGTCGTCCAGGATTGGCGCGTCGTCCAACGTGCCAAGTTCGGGTTTGTGAAATTCGGGATGCCACTGCACCGCCGCTACCCAGGCCGGGCCGGTATGGCGGATGGCTTCGACCATGCCGTCCGCCGGGCAACGTGCTTCGACAACAAAGCCGCTGGCCAGGTCTTTGACGGCCTGGTGGTGCACGCTGTTGATCTTGCGGTTGTTCGCGCCGCCCAACAGCTTGCCGAGCTTCGAATCCGGCAGCACCTGCACCTCGTGGAAGTTCAGGTCGTAAGCCGCCGCGTCGCGGTGAACCAGCGCCTTCGGCTGCTGCGTGCCGATGTCCTGGTACAAGGTGCCGCCAAACGCCACGTTGATGAGTTGCAGCCCGCGGCAGATGCCGAATACCGGCTTGCCCGCGGCCACGAATGCACGTGCCAGCGCTATCTCGTATTCGTCCCGATTCCGGTCGCCGCTCCAGCGTTCCTGCAGCGGCGTTTCGCCATAACTGCCCGGCCAGACGTCCGAGCCGCCATGCAGCACCAGGCCGTCCAGCCATTGCGCGTAGTCGGCAAAACCCACATCGCCGCGCGCCGTTTCGCCCACCGGTGACGGGATCATGACCGGCAATGCTCCGCCGGACATGACCCAGTGCGGAACCGACTGCTCCACGTATTGCAGGGTCTTGATCGCAAACGCGCTGCGATTCGAATCCGGATAGAAAAAGCAGGCACTGACGCCGATCTTCAGACGGTCTTTCATGGGTGCTCCCCTACATCGCAGCCTGGAACAAGGCCTTGAAGTCCGCCGCCGTACACGGGCGCGGATTGGTCTTGTGGCAGATGTCGGCGGTTGCAATTTCCACCAGGCGCGGCAAATGCTCGGGTTTGACGCCATGCGCCGCCAGCCGGCCCGTAATGCCCAAGCTGGCCTTGAGTTCGAGCAGCCACGGCACAAAAGCCTTACCGCCGCCAGCCACACCACACACGTGCGCCAACTGGTCGAATTTCTTCGGCACGGTCTCAAAGTTCCAGGCCAGCACGGTGTCGATCATCAAGGCGTTGGCCAGGCCATGGTGCAGATCGCACACGGCGCCCAGCGCATGCGCGCAGGAATGCACCGCACCCAGGTCCTTCTGAAATGCGATGGCGCCCATCATGGAGGACATCATCATGTCCGAGCGTGCCTGCAGGTTGTTCGGCTCTTTCACGGCCGTCAACAAGGCGGCGGCCGCGATACGCGTGCCCTCCAGGGCAATACCATCGCACAAGGGGTGGTAGGCCGGGGACAGGTAACTCTCGACGTTGTGCGTCAACGCGTCCATGCCGGTTGCGGCCGTCACATGGGCCGGTAATCCAAACGTGAGTTCC
>JANLPN010000366.1:0-6493 GCA_031367285.1 Betaproteobacteria bacterium
GCTGCCGGCCACTGGAAAAGGCCCGGCTGCTTTTCGGCAAAACGCCGGAACGCGTCCTTGGCGTAGGCGCTCGATCCGGCGATGCCCTGGCCGGCGGCTTCGAGTTCCAGCAACTGGTCCAGGCTGCTGCCCAGCGAGCCGTTGAGTGCGTCCTTGGTCAGCGCCAGCGCGACGGGCGACGCGGCCGCTAGTGCGCGCGCCAGGGTTTGTGCACGTGGCAGCAGGGCTTCCGGCGCCATGACTTCCAGCACCAGACCGAGGCCTCTGGCCTCTTGGGCATCAATCTCGCGTGCGGAAAACATAATTTCCTTGGCGCGCTGCAGGCCGACGGCGCGCGGCAGCGTGAAGAAGGCGCCATAGTCCGGAATCAGGCCGATACGCGTGAAGGCCATGCAAAAGCGGGCACGGTTCGAGGCCAGCACGATGTCGGCCAGCAGGGCAATCGAGAAGCCCGCCCCGAAGGCTGCGCCATCGACAGCCGCGACGACCGGGCGGTCCAACGCGTACAGCCCTTTGACGATGCGCTGGCTGCGGCGCATATGGGCGCGCCAGTCCTGCGCCGTGCGCTCGGTCTCGTCGTTCATGCGGCGTACATCGCCGCCCGCACAAAAAGCGCCTCCCGCACCGGTGAGCACCACGGCGCGCACCGCTTCGTCGCGCGCAATCAGCGCCAGCACCTGGTCGAACTCGGCGGTCATCACGGCGTTCAGCGCGTTTCTCGCCTGGGGACGATTCAGCATAATGGTGCCGACGCCGTCAGCCAGCGTGTATTCAATGGTTTCCATAGTGTGGTCAGATGCCTTATAAAGTGAAGGGGCTTAATTCTGCAACGCATTGGCCGAGCGGCCAACAGCCATGCTTCCCGGCGGCTGCGATATCGTAGCCGCATTGGGTTCGGCAGGTGTTGCGACAATAGGCGATGGCGCGAGCGGCGCGGCCCCCGCTTCGCGTGAAAGGACCGAACATGTATTGCCAGCCAGTTATGCCCCGCGGCGGAAGGTTTTTGCCAACTCTGCTGCTGGTCCTCGCACTTGCCGCCTGCGGGGCGGGTGAGAAGCCCGAGGCATTGTTGGCGTCGGCCCGCGACTACCTGGCAAAAAACGATGCCAAGTCAGCCATCATCCAGGCGAAAAATGCCTTGCAGAAAAATCCCGATTTGCCCGAAGGTCGCTACCTTCTGGGCCTGGCGCTGCTGCGTGACGGTGATGCTGCCGGCGGCGAGGCCGAACTGCGCAAGGCGATTGCCTTGGGCCAGCCCGGCATGACGGTGGCGGTGCCCCTGGCTCAGGCGTTGTTGGCGCAGAGGCAATACAAGAAAGTGAGCGACGAGTTTTCCGATACCGTGCTTCCCCAGGCGGCCGACCAGGCGAGCCTGCAAACCGCGCTGGCCTCAGCCTACGCCGCACAGGGCAAAACTGAACAGTCCCGCGAGGCCATGGGTACCGCGCTGCGGGCCGACCCGAACAATGCCGCCGCCCTGCTGTTCGAGGCAAGGGACAAGGCGACCAAGCGGGACTTTGACGGCGCGCTGGCGATTGTGGAGTCGGTCATTGCCAGGGCTCCGGCCAATCACGAGGCATGGCGGCTCAAGGGCGAGGTGCTGTGGCGCGGCAAAGGCGATGCCGCCGCGGCCCTGCTGGCGTACCGCAAAGCGATCGGGATCAAGCCGGACTACGTGGCCGCGCATGGCGACGTGGTTGGCTTGCTGGTTGGCCAGGGCAATTTTGATGATGCGGCGAAACAGCTGGAGCTGCTGGTGAAACTGGCGCCGAACAATGTCCAGACCAAGTATTTCGAGGCCCTGCTGGCCTACCGCAGGAAGGACCTGAAGCTGGCCCGGGAGGCGGCCCAGCAGCTGGTGAAGCTTGCGCCTGGGCATGCGCCCAGCCTCCAGCTCGCCGGTGCGATCGAGCTTGACCAGGACTCGCTGGCGTTGGCCGAAGCCTATTTGGCCAAGGCGGTGGAAATCGCGCCGCAGCAGCTTGCGGCGCGCCGGCTTCTGGTGAACACCTACCTGCGCTCCGGCCAGAATGCCAGGGCGCTTGCGGTGCTGCAGCCGGCACTGAAAAATGACAACGTTGATGCCGCCACCAATGCGCTTGCGGGCCGGGTTTACCTGCAGAACGGCGATGCCGGCACGGCCGAATCGTATTTCGCCAAAGTGGCCAAACAGGACCCGAAGAACACACGCGCCCGGACCGCGCTGGCGCTGACCCACGTGGCCAGTGGGCAAGGTGATGCGGCGCTGAACGAGCTGCAGGAGGTCGCCGCCTCTGACAGCGGTACCACGGCGGACCTGGCATTGATCAGTGTGCAACTGCGCCAGAAGGAGTACGACAAGGCGCTCAAGGCGATCGACGCCCTGGAGAAAAAGCAACCCGATAAGCCGCTGGCGGCCAACTTGCGCGGGCGCACCTTGCTGGCTAAACGCGACCTTGAGGGAGCCCGAAAAAGCTTTGAGCGTTCGGTGGCGCTCAGCCCGACCTATTTCCCGTCGGTGGCCAGCCTTGCCGCCATGGACATGGCGGAAAAAAAGCCGGACGAGGCGCGCAAACGCTTCGAGGCTGTACTGGCACAAGACCCCAGGAATGCGCAGGCGTTGCTGGCGCTGGCCCAGTTGGCGGCACGCACGGGTGGCAGCAAGGAGCAGGTCACCGACCTTGTGGTGCGCGCCGTGGCGGCCAACCCGACCGAGAAGTCCCTGCGCCTGGTGCTGGTGGACATGTACCTGCGCAACAAGGATCCGAAGGCGGCGTTGTCCGCGGCCCAGAACGCGGTCGCGGCGCTGCCGGACAGCTACGAATTGCTCGATGCCCTGGGTCAGGCGCAGCAAGCTTCGGGCGATATGAACCAGGCCATCATCGCCTTCAACAAGGCCGCCGTGATGCAGCCTTTGTCGCCCCAGCCGCAAATGCGTCTGGCACAGGCCTACGTGATCGCCAAGGACAGTTCGGCAGCGGCCGGCAGCCTGCGCAAGGCGCTCAAGATCAAGCCCGACCTGCTCGATGCGCAAAGGGGTCTGGTGGTGCTGGCCGTGGAAAGAAAAGATTTCACGGAGGCACAGGCCATTGCCAAGACCGTTCAGAAGCAGCGCCCCAAGGAGCCCGCGGGTTACCTGCTGGAAGGCGATGTTGCCGCGAACCAGCAAAAGTGGGATGCCGCCATCGAGGTATTCCGCGCCGGGCTCAAGCAGGTGGTGTCCCCGGAGCTGGCCACCAAGCTGCATGCCGCGCTGGGGGCCTCGGGCAAGACCGCCGAACGCGACAGGTTTGATGCAGCCTGGCTCAAGGACCACCCGAAAGACACGGTGTTTCGGCTTTACCTGGGGGATGCCGCCACGGCACGCGGCGACTATGCCGCAGCCGAGAAGATATATGCCAACGTCATCCAGATTCAACCCGCAAACGCAATCGGGCTTAACAACCTGGCTTGGGTGAGCGGCAAATTAAAAAGGGAGGGTGCCATTGCGCTGGCCGAAAAAGCAGTGGCGCTGGACCCCAGCCAGCCCGGCTACATGGACACGCTGGCCATGCTGCTGTCCGGGCAGAATAATTATGCAAAGGCGCTGGAGTGGCAAAATAAGGCCGTTGCCCTGCAACCGCAAGTCGGCGTGTTCCGGCTCAACCTGGCCAAAATACATATCCAGGGCGGCAACAAAGACCTGGCCCGCAAGGAGCTTGATGAGCTTGCCAAGCTGGGCGACAAGTTCCGCGGTCAGGCGGAAGTGGCCGACCTGCTGAAAAGCCTGTAGGGCCTGTTCACACTATTTTCACAAGTGCGAATGGGGTTAAAACCGCGCCAATCTAGGCGCACGACGACGCCCAGACTGGCCGTCTGGGCTAGGAGTGCAACAACGAGTGGCGCGGTTTTAACCCCGTTCCCTTCGGGTTGCGGCCAAAAAGGCCATGCGCCGCGTTGCAAAGCCTTACCGGGGGTCAACCCCGGTTGCGTTTTGCGCCTTGCGCATGGCCTTTTTGACTCGCAACGCATCTTGTGAAAATAGTGTGAACAGGCCCTAGGCGGCGCGAAGATCACAACATTGTCCGCAAAGACAGGCGCGGCAGCGCCGGATTCCTAGAATCGCTTGCAGGCACTTGCGCCTGTGCAAGCGCCGCCCGTCCAGGTGGTGAAACCATGCATCCCGAACCTTCCAAGTCGCCGACCGGCATCCACCTGATGGCCAAGCCGATCGGGCCCCTGTGCAACCTGGACTGCGGCTACTGCTTTTACCTGGAGAAGGAAAACCTGTTTCCACCGCGCCAGAAGTTCCGCATGTCCGACCCGGTGCTGGAGGCCTACGTGCAGCGCTACATCGCGGCCGTGGCGGCGCCGGAAGTTGAATTTACCTGGCAGGGCGGCGAGCCCACCTTGATGGGGGTGGAGTTCTTCGAGCGCGCCGTAGCGCTGCAGCGCCAGCATGCGCAGGGCAAGGCCATCCGCAATACCTTGCAGACCAACGGCACCTTGCTGGACGACGCCTGGGGCGATTTTTTGAAACGCGAGAACTTCCTGGTGGGTGTGAGCCTGGACGGCCCGCGCGCCCTCAACGATCTGTCGCGGCCTGACAAACACGGGCGCTCAAGCTACGACGACACGCTGCGCGGGCTGGCCGTGCTGGCACGCCATGGGGTGGACTTCAACGTGCTGGTCACCGTGTCCAGCGCCAACGTCGGGCATGGGCTGGAGATCTACCGGCACCTGAAGGAAATCGGCGCGCTTTTCATCCAGTTCAACCCGGTGGTGGAGCGGGTTGCGCAAGCCAAAGAGACGGTGATAGGCCTGCACTTTGCGGTGCCACCGTCACTGAGCCGGCCTGCTCTCGACGATGCGCAACCGGTTCAGCCCGGCCACTGCGCGAGCCAGCCTGGGAGTGTTAAGGGGCCCGAGGCACCCAGCCCGGCGGTCACCCCGCATACCGTCGGCGCACTGGCCTATGGCGAATTCCTGAGCGCCGTATTCGACGAGTGGGTGCACCATGACGTGGGCACGGTCCACGTCATGAACTTCGAGTGGGCGCTGGCCTCCTGGTGCCAGCTGCCGCCCACGGCCTGTATCTTCAGCCCGCGTTGCGGCAAGGCCGGCATAGTGGAACATGAAGGCAGCGTCTACTCGTGCGACCATTTCATGTACCCGCAATACAAGCTGGGCAACCTGGCCACCGACGACGTGGCAGCCATGATGGACTCGCCCGCGCAGCGCGCGTTTGGCGACGCCAAGGAGACCACGCTGCCAGGCGAGTGCCGGCGCTGCGAATTCCGTTTTGCCTGCAACGGTGAATGCCCGAAGAACCGCTTTATTACTACCGCCGACGGCGAGGCCGGGCTCAACTACCTGTGTGCCGGCTACAAACACTACTTTCACCACATCACCCCGGCCATGAACATCATGGCGCGGCTGCTGGGCGAGGGGCAATCGGCGGATGGGGTGATGCAGCAGCTTGCGCACTGAGCGCGGTTGCCAAACGCCCGGTTTGGTCGTGGGCTGGGGTCGGTGGACGCGTCTGTTATGTGTCCCAGCGCACAGACGCCCGTTGGTGCGGAGAGCACGCTGCTGCAGCAGATCTGCCTATCGGTCTGTCCGTCCATAACCAGGAGCCACCATGGCCCTTCCACATGCGGCGTCCGGCGAACTGATCGATATCCGTCCTCTGGGCTCCGGCCTCGGCAACGCAACGACCAGGGCACTGTACAAGTCGAGCCATCTTGAAGTGTTTCGCATGGTTCTGCCGGCAGGCAAAAACATGCCTTCGCACCAGGTTGCCGGCGAGATCACGGTGCAGTGCCTCGAAGGAAGCATCGAATTCCAGATAGGCAACACAGGCCGGTTGATGCACCAGGGCGACTTGCTGTGCCTCGCGGGCGGACAAGCACACTCGGTCAGGGCGGTGGAAGACTGCTCCATCCTGGTCACAATTTTGCTGCATGGCGCCTAGCCGGCCTTCACACGGGAACCCCCCATGACAAGCCTCGCCGCGCAACCTTTCGCCGAAGACAACGGCCCGCTCTCGCCCTGGTGGATGCGAGCCGTGCTGATTGTGATGGCGTTTGGCTTTGCCGGGCTGGTCACCATCACCCTGCTGGCGTACCGCAACGCGCCTCCGGTTCCCGAACAGGTGCTGGGCGCCACCGGGAACACGGTCTTTACCGGAGACGACGTCCGCGAAGGACAGACCGTCTTCCTGAAATACGGCCTGATGGCCAACGGCAGCATCTGGGGGCACGGCGCCTATCTGGGCCCGGACTATTCCGCCGAAGCGCTGCATCGCATGGGCGAGCATGCGGCGCAGTCGATTGCGTTGCAGCGTTTTGGCCGGGCCTTTGTGGCCCTGAGTGCGGTGGAGCAGGCCGCAGTGACCGGGGAAGCTGCTGCCGTCCTGAAGACCAACCGCTACGACGCCGCGACGCTGAGCCTTCGTTTCACCGACGCGCAAGCCGCCGCCTACACGCAACAGGTCGCTCACTGGACTGCCTACTTCCACGAACCGGCGCGAAAC
>JANLPN010000388.1:0-3527 GCA_031367285.1 Betaproteobacteria bacterium
GGAAGGCAGCGTGGCGCGTGCAGCTAAACGCTTGCAGCTCAGTCCATCTGCCATGAGCCGAGCACTCACGCGTTTGCGTGAGACCACGGGCGATCCACTACTGGTCAGGGCCGGGCGTGGTCTTGTCCCCACACCTCGGGCAATCGAACTTCGCGAATGCGTTGGTCAACTCGTGCAGGACGGAGAAGCGATTTTAAGACCTGCTGAAAAGCTCGACCTCAAACGACTCGTCCGAACTTTTACGCTGCGGACCAGTGAGGGTTTTGTGGAGAACTTCGGACCTGACCTCATGGCTCGCGTTGGCAAAGCGGCTCCCGGCGTGCGCCTGCGCTTCGTGCAGAAGGCAAACAAAGACAGCGCACCACTTCGTGAGGGAACCGTTGATCTGGAAACGGGGGTGGTGGAGAAGACGACGGCTCAGGAGTTGCGGGTGCAGGCATTGTTCCGAGACCGATACATTGGTGTCGTGCGGAAGGGCCACCTGTTGAGCAAGGGCAAGGTCACTCCCTCCCGTTACGCAGCCGGCAGGCACATCAGCGTCTCGCGGCAGAGTCTCGAAATGGACCCGATTGACGATGCCTTGGAACCGCTCGGACTGCAACGCGAGACCGTCGTCGCGCTGGTCGGTGGTTTCTCAACCGCCCTCGTGCTTGCACGGGCGACCGACCTGATTGCCAGCGTTCCCGAACGACACACCGGCAACCTGCGTTCAGGAATGCATAGCTTCCCTCTGCCGGTTGCCACGCAGGGCTTTACGGTTTCACTGCTCTGGCACCCAAGGCTGGATGCCGATCTAGCGCATCGCTGGCTTCGTGGATTGGTTCGGGAGGCATGTGCAGTGCCACTCACCAGTTAATCGACATACGGAAGATCTGCCGAAGATCGTGGCCGCGTGTGCATCGTCTCGATACTCACGGTGCCCTCACTTTAGCGAGACAGGGTTCAAGTGCAGGCTTCGGCCATTTGCTGACTTCGTGGCCACGTAAAGCTCGTATCCGAATCCGCTGCCTTCCTTGCAATGCCACGTCACGAAAATCAGCGCGTCCTCAGACCAATCATTGTTCCAATCGCCCCTGCTCTACCGCATGGGGAAGGCATCAAGCACACGCCGCGCAAGTATTGCGTGCATCCGCCAAAGGACTTCGGTAAATGGGAAGACATTTGCTGTCGCACGCGATCCGCGTGCTGGAAACTTTGCCGGTGGCAATCATCATATTATGAATAGACTCTCCTTATTCGCGGGCATCGCCGGGCTTTGCGTCGTGGCGTCCGCTCTCGCAAACCCGACTGACGAAGGAGAGCTGGCCGGTTGGCGCACTTACGCTGCTCCACTGGCGGGCGCGAAAATTAAAGTTGCCTGTGTGGGGGATAGCATCACCCAAGGAGTTGGAGCTACCTCGCAGGCCACGGCCTCCTATCCAGCTTTTTTGCAGACCCTGCTCGGGCCGGGCTACGAGGTGCGCAATTTCGGCCAGGGGGGCGCGACGCTCCATGACCTGGAGCCGGCGCGTTCCTACATGAAACGCGGATCTTTCGGGGCCAGCACCAATTTCGATGCCGATATCCTTCTCATCATGCTGGGAACAAACGACGCGAACACGAATTACCCGGCCACCTTCGGCCAACTGGCCAGCTTCACCAACGCTTATGACACCTTGATCAGCCACTATGCGCGCGGGCGCACGGCTAAACCCAAGATCTTCATCGCCACCGTGGCCTGGGAGGCCGCCAACGACGCGTGCAAATACGGTCTGGTGTATGCTCGGGACTGGGGGTTCCTTCAGGCCATTATCCAGAACCGAATGGCGCCCGTGATCCGCGACTATGCCCACGCGCGGGGCTACCCCCTGGTGGATGTCAACTCCCTGACCGTGGGCCACAGCGAGTGGTACACATCTGACCCCGTCCATCCCGGCGATGCCGGTTATCGCGAGATCGCCAAACTATTTTTCATGCGCCTCCAAGAGGAAATGCCAAGAGGTCTGCCCACGGTGGAAAACACCCGGCTTTCAGCTCTGGAGACCAACAGCGCGAGCATGGAGGGGCGGCTCCGTTCTGCGGGCGGAGTCCCCGCCCAAGCGTGGCTCTTCTGGGGCCCCAAGGACGGACAGACCACCAAGAGCGGCTGGGAAAACGCCGCTGCTCTGGGCGTTTGCAAAGCGGGTCCGCTAACCTCCGCCCCGGCTGGAATGAATGCCGGCACGACTTACTACTACCGTTATTACGTCTCCAACGCCCTTGGCTCCACTTGGGCGCCCTCGACAACCAGTTTTGCCACGCCCCATGCAGGCGGTTTCGCGTTTAACCCTTCTGGATGGCAAAGAAGAGCGCGGATCACGTTCGACGGTTATCGCGGAGTGGGGCTAAGTGATTTTCCGGTCCTAATAAAATTGAACGCAACCAACGTCCGCGGTTTTGCTTATGGACAGTGTGGGCGCGGCGGTGCCGACCTGCGTTTCTCCGACGCAGCAGATGGTGGGAACGAGCTTTTTTACGAGATCGAGAAATGGGACGAAGCTGCCGACACCGCCACCTCGTTCATTTGGGTGCGGGTGCGCAGTCTCCTGTCTGGCAGCTCGATTTGGATGTGGTGGGGCAACCCGAAAGCCAACGCTCCGGATGCGGCGTTTGCGCAATCCACTTGGGCGCCTGCATACCAAGCGGTCTGGCATTTATCGGATAAAAACAAAGATTCCACCCGCCACGGAAGGTTGCTGGCCGTCGCCCAGGAACGTCGTGGCACTGAGACCGTCCAAGGCGTAGCCGGGGAAGCTCAGCGCTTTGATCCCGACGCCGAACTGGTGTGCACCAACATCGGCACCGGGGCAGCAGGCCCGTATGCCATCATGGCCTGGGTGCAGAATGCTCCGGGACAATCTTACAAGGATTGGGGTGCCAGTGTTTGGCGCTTTGCCGGTTCGGCGCATGGCCTGGACATAACTGCGGCAGGCAATTACCGGATGAATTGGTTCAACGATGTTGGGGCCGTGGAGAGCGATTTGCATGTCCAGGCCGATGGCTACCACTGCCTGCTCAGCACCGTAACCAGCGGCGGCAGGACCGCCACGCTCTTTAATGACGGCTCGGCGACCTTTCCGGTGCGCTCCTGTGCCGGGCAAAAACTGGACGGTGTTTTCCGGCTGGGTCACACCTCCTATCGCGCCCATTGGGTCGGCTGTATTGACGAGGTGCGCGTCATGAGCACTGCGGTTTCCAGCGACTACGCCACAGCCGCTTATGACACGCTGGCCCATAATGTGCGTCGCGCCGGCCAGGGTTTCACCACCTATGGCCCGGCCCGTTAGTGATCACCAAAGGAACCCGAATTGTGCGAGCAACATTGTTTCCCATCGCGCTGAGTTGTTTCACCGCGTTTTTCTTCATCACCCCGGCCATGGCGGGGGTCCGGATGCCGGCCATTCTTGGCCACAACATGGTCCTGCAAAGCGGGCAAAAGCTGCCGATCTGGGGTTGGGCTGAAAAAGGCGAAACGGTCACGGTGGCGGTGGCCGGACAGTCAGCCTCGG
>JANLPN010000441.1:0-8492 GCA_031367285.1 Betaproteobacteria bacterium
AAGACGCTTCTCCAGCTTGGATTTGCGCACCGAAAAATACTCACCCTCCATCCCATCACGCAACGCACGTTCCGTGCCTTCAATGTCCGCCAGCTTGCCCGTGATGGCCCGGTATTCGCGCAAATAACTCGTGGCCCAGGCGCGGTCGCCGCTGCCTTTGGGTGGGGCTTCAACCGGGCCCAGGCCTTGAGTCAGGCGCCGCGCAAAAACGGCCAGCAGCGCCAACTCGGCCGGTGGCAAGGCTACTTCACGGCCGGCGGCGTAAATGCGCTGGCGTGGCAAGTCCAGCACCAGTTGGGGTGGTGCCAATGCGGCGCGGGCGGCCGCCACCGTGTCGTTAAAACTCGCCTGCCCGGCCAGCAAAGCGGTGGGCAGGCCATGGCGCAGACTCACGAACGGGATGTCGGCCAGGGTTACCTGCGCCGTGGCCGTGTCGGCCAGTTGCCCATCGCGCGTTTGCAGCACGCGGCTGTAAGGCGTGGGGTAAAAAAAATCGTAGCTGGACTCAAAGGGCTCGCTCACCAACACGTGGCTCAGCCGGTCTTGCGCCCGCCCGTACAGCGACAAGGCGTAACCCAGGTAAAAACCCATGGTCTTGCGGCCACCGGCAATGGAGGCATGCAAGGCACAGCCCGGGTCGGCGGTAAAGCTGCGTACCTGTGCGGTGATGAAGTCGGCCGCGGCCTGGTTGTCCTGCGGGCTACGGATATCGGCCAGCGGCTGGCCGTTGGCATCCCGCACCACGTGGATGTGGTGGCTGTCAAAACGCACGCCGGGCAGGTGGTAGTCGGCACAAAGGCGGTGGAACCAGCCCAGGTCGTCGCTGAGCAGCGACAACTCGGCCCGCCGTGCACCTTCGGCGCTGGTAATCAGGTGGACCTCGGTGGGTACAAACGGCGCATGTTCGTCCGCTGCCAGTGCGTACAGGGTTTCCGTTACGACCTGTGGCGTGAGGCCGCTTACCGCCAGCAATATGCGCCTGGGAAAACCTGCCGGATCAGATGCAGCGAGGGAGTACGAGGCAGCGTCGTGGTTCATGCCGGCCAGTGTAGGCCGCCCCGGCTGCGTCGCATGCTGCGGCAAGCTTGCCAGCTACGCGCCCTCTTTCCCCGGCCCCCGCACAAAGCCTTCAAACTCCGCAATCGGCACCGGTCGCCCAAACAAATAGCCCTGAAAAGCCTGGCAGCCTATGCCCAGCAAGAACTGGTACTGGCCTTCGGTTTCCACGCCTTCGGCGATCACGGCCAGGCCCAGGCTGGCGCCAAGGGCGACGATGGTGCGGGCAATTGCGGCGTCATTGGGGTCTACCAGCACGTCGCGCACAAACGACTGGTCGATCTTCAGCTGCGCCAGCGGCAGGCGCTTGAGATAACTGAGCGAGGAGTAGCCGGTGCCGAAGTCGTCGAGCGAGAAGTCCACGCCGCGGCTGCGCAGCGCCGTCATTTTCAGAATGACGTCTTCCATGTTGTCGGCCAGCAGGCTCTCGGTCAGCTCAAGCTTGAGTTTGCGCGGATCGGCACCCGCGTTGTCCAGCGCCCGCACTACCTGGTCCACGAAGTCGGGCTCGACAAACTGGTGCGCGCTGACATTCACGGCCAGGGTCAGCTGCGCGGTTTGCGGGCCCCGCCCCCAGGCCGCGAGTTGTGCACAGGCCGTGTCCAGCACCCACTGGCCGAGTGGAATGATCAGCCGGTTGGCCTCCGCCAGCCCGATGAACTCGCCCGGGGGAACCTCGCCCCGCAGCGGATGGCGCCAGCGCACCAGCGCTTCGGCGCCCGTCACGCTGCCATCGGCCTGCACCACCGGCTGGTAATGCAACAGCATCTGCCCGCCGGCCAGCGCTTCGCGCAGGTCCGACTCCAGCGCGGCCTGTCCGTCCACCGCGGCCTGCATGCGCTCGTCAAACAGCCGCAAGGTATTGCGGCCCGCCGCCTTGGCCTGGTACATCGCCAGATCGGCCTGTTTTAGCAGATCCTCCACGCTCTGATGGCCGGTGCCGAACAGCGTGATACCAATGCTGGGCGTGCTGCGGTGTTCCCGCCCGCCCAGCACGTAGGGCGGGCCAAACGCGGTCAGTATCTTTTGGCCCACCAGCTCGGCCTGTACCGCCGCTTCAGCCATATCGGCGCTAAGGTCTTCCAGCATCACCACGAATTCATCACCGCCCAGGCGCGCCACCGAGTCCGCTTCGCGCACGCAGGCCAGCAGCCGTTGCGCCACCTGGCGCAACAGCAGGTCACCAGTCTCGTGGCCCAGGGTGTCGTTGAGGGTCTTGAAGTTGTCCAGATCGATAAACAGCAGGGCCGCCTGGCGGTGGGTGCGGGCATGCGTCAACAAGGCCTTCTTGAGCTGCTCGATCAGCAAACGCCGATTGGGCAGCTCGGTCAAGGCGTCATAAAAGGCCAGAGCATGAATCTGGTTTTGCGCCAGCTTCTGCGCCGTGATGTCGCGCCCGATTCCGCGGTAGCCCCGGAAAACACCATGGCCATCGAAAATCGGGCTACCACTCACCGACACCCAAAATTCCTGCCCCTGCTGGTCGGTACGGCGCATCTGGAAATCGTGGAACTCCAGGTGTGCCTTGAGCGTGGCGCGGTGTTGTTCCCACTCGGCCGGCGACAGGCTGAGCTCGGCCAGTTCCCAGCGCGTCCTGCCGATATGCCCTTCGTTGGAAAGACCGATTTTCCCCACGAGGTTGCCGTCCAGGCGTAAAAAACGGAACTGATCGTCCTGTTCCCAGTACCAGTCGGACGACAATTGGGTCAACGCGCGAAAGCGTTCTTCGTTGTCGCGCAATGTCCGCTCGGCCTTCTTGCGGTCTGTAATGTCGAGAAAATTCACGTGCACCGCGCTCTCGCCTTGCAAGGTAACGACGGTCGCCTGCGCCTGCACGTCTATCACCTCGCCGTCCACCCGTACGTATTTCCACTCGGCCATCGGCAACGCCGTTCCGGCCGGACTTGTCTGCGCCACCTTGCTGCGTTCCTGTAGCAGCGGGTAGTAGTCGGGGTGGATGAAGTCCAGCAACGGCCGGCCCACCAGTTCGGCCGCCGACCCGGCGCCCAAGGTGCGCGCGGCGGTGGCGTTAAGGTAGAACAGCGTGCCCTGGCGGTGCATCGCAACGCCGACCGGGGACGACTCCACCAGGGCCCGGTAGCGCTGTTCGCTTTCCACCAGCACACGCTGCAGCCGGTACTGTTCGGACACGTCGGAAAACACCAGCACCACGCCCACCACCAGGCCCGCGGCGTCACGGATGGGAGCGGCGCTGTCGGATATCTGGTACTCGGCGCCGTCACGCGCCAGCAAGGCCGTATGGTTGGCCAATCCCACCACCTGGCCGGACTGCAGGACGCGTTGCACCGGGTCCTGTGACAACTGGCGGGTACCGGCATCGATGATCCGGAACACCTCGTTCAGGCGCAGGCCCAGCGCGTCCACCAGAGGCCATCCGGTCAGGCGCTCGGCCACCGCGTTCATGCGCGTGATGCGGCCCTGGGCGTTGGTGGCAATCACCGCGTCGCCGATGGACTGCAGGGTGATGGCAAGGTTTTCCTGGCTTTCGCGCAGGGCCTGCTCGGCCAGCCTGCGCGCGGTGACGTCCTGCACGATGGAAATGACGCCAACGATTTTGCCGTCAGTATCACGCAACGGGGCGTGACTGCCGGAAGTCCACTGCAGCTTGCCGCCGCGATCCAGCGCCAGGTCGGGCCGCACCACCAGCTCGCCCAGCAGCGCGCGCCGGATTGCGGCATTGATCGCCTCGCGTGCCGTCGGTGCCTGGGCGGGGTACGACTCGTCCATGCTGCGGCCCAGCATCTCCGAAGCATTCAGGCCCGTGATTTTTTCCATGGCCGGATTCCATTCCCGGTAGCGGCCCTGGACGTCGCGCACATTCAGGCCCAGCGGCAGGCTGCTGACAATCTGGCGCGAAAAGTTATAGGCCTCGCGCAAGGCTTGTTGCGCCGCGTATTGTTGCGTGACATCGCTGAACACCAGCACCACGCCGACGATCTGGCCGGACGCATTGCGGATCGGAGCCGCGCTGTCGGATATCTGGTACTCCCTTCCGTCACGCGACAACAGCAGGGTGTGGTTGGCCAGGCCAACCTCCTGGCCGCTGTCCACAACCCGCTGGACCGGGTCGGCCACCGCTTCCCGCGTCTGTGCGTTCACGATCCGGAACACCTCCGTGAGGGGGCGGCCCGTGGCAAGCGCCACGCTCCAGCCGGTCAAGCGCTCGGCGACGGGATTCATGCGCGTAACCCGGCCTTGCGCATCCGTGGCAATCACGGCGTCCCCGATCGATTGCAGGGTGATGGACAGGTTTTCCTCGTTCCGAAGCAGCGCGTCCTGAACCTGCGCGCGCGCGTCAAGCATGTGATTGAATGCAGCCGCCACCGCGGCAAGTTCGGGCGGGCCGGATCGCACCGGCGCACGTGCCAGGCTGTCCCCCGCCGCGACACGTTCGGCGGTGGCGGCCAGCGCGTCGAGCGGTCGCGCAATGCCCAGCGCCAGGCGCCAGGCCGCCAGCAAGGCCAGCGCCAGCAAGGCCGCGCAGCCCAACACACCGTTGCGCAAGGCGGCATCGGAAGCGGCAAACACTTCGTTCTCGGGCACGCCCGCGGACACGCGCCAGGTCCCCAGCGGCAGCTTCTTGAAGGAGATCACGCGGCGCACACCATCGACGCCGGTTAGGCTGGCAATCCCCTCGCTCAGCTTGTTGTCCCGTGCCGCGGCCGGCGCGTCGCGTCCAATCCAGGTTTCGGGATCCGCCGAGCGCATCAGGATCTTGTTTTGACCATCGGTCACTGCCACCACGGCGCTTTTCGGCACGGCGGCCAGCACCAGTTCGTCGAACGTGAGCAGATCGAGCGGCAACACCACCATGCCGACCTGCGTGCCGGAGGCGTCGCGAATCGGCATGGTAAGAACCACTACCCAGCGCCTGGCCTGCGGGGCAAAAAAAACATCGCCGATATAAAACTTTCCGGCGCGCAGGCTTTGCTGGAACCAGGGATAGGAGCGCACCTGCCGTGCGGACGGTGGGTCAGGCCGGAACGTGCACACCGCATTACCCTGCATGTCGCGCGTGCCCAGGGTCACGTACTCGCGGTGCAAGCGCACAAAGTCAGATATTGCCGGGTCGCAATTGACCGGGTCCATGGCCTGCACCCGGGGTTGCGCGGCAATTTGCACCAGCAGCGCCTCATGCACGCGCAGGCTGGCAAGCAGCCGATCCGCGGTGTCGTCGCTCAGGATCTTTACCTTCTCGAGTGCAACGCTCCTCGCCTTGTCGCGCTCTGAAAGCAAATACCACACCGAGGCCAAAAACGCCGGCAAAACCGCCGCCAGCACCAGCAGGGCGAGTTGCGTCCGCAGAGGCTTGCGCGTTATGTCCAGCAGGGCTGGTTTTTGCTGCAGTGGCGCTAACGGCATGTAATCGTCGAATCGACTATCCGCCAAGGTGCGCGTATGCACAGGGCCTGACTTGAAGGTGTGCTGGCATACAGGCTCCCATTTCGTTTTCGGCAGTTCAGCGTGTTCCCACCGATGTTTGCCTGGAACAAATCTTATCATCGCGCCAAAATGCACGCCGGGCTGGCACACTAGGCCACTGAATCATTGAAAAGGGTGACGAGGGAACGATCCCGGATGCCGTCAGGCGCTTTGCACTTCTTTACCTTGTTGTCACACGGCCCATTTGGACGTGTGCATTAATCACATCACCACGCCGGTGTTGCGCTGGTGTCGACGGAACAATTCATGGACGAAATCGGTGAGACTGCCGCTCCTTCCCCCTCCGGGCCTGCAAGCGCCGCCAGCGCACGCCACGGCGGCATGGACCACCCAGCACCTGCCACCCACCGCCGCCCGCGCGGGCGGGTCTGGCCCTGGGTACTGATCCTGGCACTGCTGCTGGCCGGTGCTGCCTGGTGGCGGCTGAAGCCAAGCCTTCCCGACGGTACCACTGGCGCGGCCGCGCCACCAGCGGGAGCCGCCAGCGGGCCCGCATCCGCACGGCGCTTTGGCGCCGCCAACCGCGTGCAACCAGTGTCGGTGCAGCCCGCGCGGCGGCGCGATATCCGCATCATGGTGAGTGCCATCGGCACCATGGCCGCATCCAACACCGCAGCCGTTCACCCACAGGTCAGCGGCATGTTGCAGACCCTCAACTTCAAGGAAGGCCAGCAGGTCAAGGCAGGCCAGTTGCTGGCGCAAATCGACCCACGCTCGTTCCAGGCGGCACTGGGCCAGGCCGAAGGCACGCTGGCCCGCGACAGGGCGCAACTCGACAACGCCAGGCTCGACGCAACGCGTTACCGCGACCTGTTTGCCAAGGACGCCATTGCCAAGCAGCAACTCGACACCCAGGAGGCACAGGTACGCCAGCTCGAAGGCAGCTTAAAGTCCGACCAGGCAGCGGTGGACAACGCGCGGCTGCAGCTGTCGTACACCCGCGTCACGGCGCCGATTGCCGGGCGCGTGGGCCTGAAGCAGGCCGACCTGGGCAACATAGTCCAGCCGGGCGACACCAACGGCATCGTCACCATCACGCAGACACGGCCGATAGCCTTGGTGTTCGCGGTGCCGTCGGCGCAATTGCCGCGTATCAGCGCGCGCCTGCGCGCCAACGAGCCGCTGGAAGTGGAGGCCTTCGACCGCGGCGGTACCACGCGGCTGGCCGCGGGCCGCGTTGCCACCACCGACAACGCCATCGACGCCAGCACCGACACCATCAAGCTCAAGGCCTTGTTCGCCAACGAGGACGATGCCCTGTACCCCAACCAGTCGGTCAGCGTGCGCCTGCAACTCGATACGCTGGAAGACACGCTGGCGGTACCGCAGGCCGCGGTGCTGCGCGGTGCCCAGGGCTTTTATGTGTACGTGGTGGGTGCCGACAACTCGGTCAGCACACGGGTGGTCAAACCCGGCGCCACCGACGGCGACTGGACGGCCATCGAAGGGCCGGTGCGTGGTGGAGAAAACGTCGTCATTGACGGTGCGGACCGGTTGCGCGAGGGCGCGAAGGTCGAGATCATCGCCGCCGACCCCAAGTTGCGCGCGGGCGCCAACATTCCTCCCGATGGTGGCGGACGCCGGCGCGGTCCGCGCGGCGGCGCCAGCGCTGCCGCCGGCAGTGCGAGCGCGGCAGGCTTCGCGGGCGGTCGCCGTGCCCCGGCTGGCGACGCTTCCGCGCCTCGCGGTACTGGCGCCGGTGCCGCAACCGATGGCAAACCATCCGCTGCACAGGGGGCGCAGGGCGAGGCGCCAGCCGACGGCGAGCGTTCGGCCGGCGACCGCCCCCGCCTGCCGCCGGAGGTACTGGAAAAGTTGCGCAATATGCCGCCCGAAGAACGGCGCGCCTATATCACCAAGCTGCGCGAAGAGCGGGCAAAACGCATGGGCGGCGCGGCCAATGCGCCGGCCAACTAAAGTGGCCTTGCACATCGGCAAGCAGACCGGCGCATGAATCCGTCACGCCTGTTTATCGAGCGCCCGGTAGCCACCGCGCTGCTGATGCTGGCCATCCTGCTGTCCGGCCTGATGGCTTACCGCTTGCTGCCGCTGTCGGCCCTGCCCGAGGTCGATTACCCGACCATCTCGGTCACCACCTTGTACCCCGGCGCCAGCCCGGACGTGATCTCCACCACGGTAACCGCACCGCTGGAACGCCAGTTTGGCCAGATGCCGGGCCTGAGCCAGATGACCTCGAGCAGTTCGGGCGGCGCATCGGTCATCACGCTGCGTTTCTCCCTTGGGCTGTCGCTCGACGTGGCCGAGCAGGAGGTGCAGGCCGCCATCAATGCCGGCGGCAATCTGCTGCCGGCCGACCTGCCTATGCCGCCGATCTACAGCAAGGTCAACCCGGCCGATGCACCGGTGCTGACCATCGCCGTCAGCTCGCCTTCACTGCCCCTCATCAAGGTGCACGACCTGACCGAAAATCGCCTGGCGCCCAAGCTGTCGCAGGTGGAAGGTGTCGGTCTGGTGAGCATCGCGGGTGGACGACGGCCCGCGGTGCGCATTCAGGCCAACCCGACGGCGCTGGCATCGCTGGGTTTGTCGCTCGATGATTTGCGCAGTGCCATAGCCAGCGCCAACGTGAACCAGGCCAAGGGCAGCTTTGATGGTTCGCAACGCGCCTCCACCATAGACGCCAATGACCAGCTCAGGTCGGTGGCCGAATACCAGAACCTGATCGTGGCCTGGAAAAACGGCAACGCGCTGCGATTGCGCGACGTGGCCCAGATCGTCGACGACGCCGAGAACCTGCGCCTGGCCGCCTGGGCCGACCGGACACCGGGCATTATTCTGAACATCCAGCGCCAGCCCGGTGCCAATGTGATCCAGACCGTGGACCGCGTCAAGGCGCTGCTGCCCAAGCTGCAGGCCACCTTGCCGGCGTCGATCGACGTGCAGGTCATAGCCGACCGCACCACCAGCACCACGGCCAGCAACAGCTCGAACTGGGTGTCGTCCACCGAGGC
>JANLPN010000422.1:0-6284 GCA_031367285.1 Betaproteobacteria bacterium
CGCTCATGGGACTTCTCCTTCCAAAGGTTGTAGATTGACTTTCCGAGACCAATCTTGGCACTTGATGCCGTTACCTGGAAGTGGGAAGTCCCTTCGTATTCATGCCGCTGCGCTGAGCGCCCCGCCGGCCTGATCCTGCGAAAGTGGTGGGAATTTAGCCCGGGTAAACCAACCACGTTCGGTGCCGAGGAGGCTGGGTGGTGGGCGGCGCGGCATAAGGGGGAAGGCAGCGACGCCAGAAGGACGGCTGCGGGGCTAGCCACCACGGCCTCATCGGCCAGCAGAAGCGCATTTGCGTCATTCTGCTGCGCCAAGCGCCCCGCTCACCACAGCCGCATCGGCACGCTGAAGCATATGTGCGCAACTGCAACGTGGTGCCTGCGCTCAAGCCGAAGAGCGCCGCCCGATCCAGACCAGGCAGCGCTGGGCCTCCAACCCTGGCACCTGAAGTTGTTCCACGTGAAACACCTGCACGTCCGGGGGCAAACGGGCGATCTCATCCTCGGGGTATTTGCCCTTCATCGCTACCCAGACGCCACCCGGCGCAAGGGCGTTGGCAGACCATTGGGTGAAATCGACCAGCGACGCAAAGGCGCGCGACGCCACCACATCGTAAGGCTCCGTCAGAGTTTCCACCCTGGCGTGGATTGCGCGCAGATTGGGCAGGCACAGGTTTACCGTCACCTGCCGCACAAAAGCTACTTTCTTGGCAACGGTGTCCACGCAGGTCACGGAGACGCCAGGGCAACAGACGGCGATGACCGTGCCCGGCAGTCCCGCACCGGCGCCTACGTCGAGAAGCCGCGCCCCATCCGCCAAGCCCATATTCGCCATCTCGCGCAGCAAGGGGGCCACCACTGCCAGGCTGTCCAGCAGATGGTGGGTCAACATCTCCCGGGGGTCGCGCACAGCGGTCAGGTTATAAACCCGGCCCCAATTCCGCAGCAACTCCAGGTAGGCCAGCAATGACGCCGATTGCGGCTGCGTCAACACCAGCCCCAGTTCACCGGACCCCCGCTCCAACGCGGCTTGCAGGCTGTCCATGTTCAGGCGGGCGCCTTGTGCGGCGCGACGCCGACCGCCGCCCCCTCCTCCGTAACCGGGCTCGCGCGGCCACGGCCCTTTTTCAGATAAACCAGCAACAGGGAGATGGCGGCCGGGGTAATGCCGGAAATACGGGACGCCAGCCCCAGGGTTTCCGGCCGGAATTTGGACAGCGCTTGGCGGGCCTCGAAACTGAGGGCCGAGACCTGGCTGTAATCCAGTTCCGGCGGCAGTTTCAGATGCTCGTAATGGGCGGCACGGTCAATTTCATCTTTCTGGCGGTCGATATAGCCGGAATACTTGGCCATGGTCTCGACCTGCTGCACCACCACCTGGGCAAACGCGGCTTCAGATGACTGCTGTTCGATCTGACCGTCTGTTTCACGTGAAACAGCCACCGGGAGCGCCGGGGAAACATATTGGCCACCCCCTAGCGACATCAGCCCGGCATAACTTACGTCTGGCCTGCGCAGCAATTCCGCCAGACTGTATTCATGCTCGATCTCCTTGCCCAGTACCCGCGCCGCGTCTTCGGCGCCCAGGTTCTTCGGGCTGACCCAGATGGAGCGCAGGCGTTCTGTTTCACGTGAAACAGCGTCCCGCTTGCGGCAAAACGCATCCCACCGTGTATCGTCCACCAGACCCAGGCGCCGGCCGGTTTCGGTGAGTCGAAGGTCCGCGTTGTCCTCGCGCAGTTGCAGGCGGAACTCCGCCCGGCTGGTAAACATGCGGTAGGGCTCGGTCACGCCCTTGCTGATCAGGTCGTCCACCAGCACGCCCAGGTAGGCCTCGTCCCGGCGCGGCACCCAGGCTTCCTCGCCGCGGCACAACAAAGCCGCATTGATACCGGCGAACATGCCTTGCGCGGCAGCCTCCTCATAACCTGTCGTGCCATTGATCTGCCCGGCAAAAAACAAACCCGCCACGGCACACGTCTCAAAACTGGTTTTCAGCGAACGCGGGTCAAAGTAGTCGTATTCGATCGCGTAGCCCGGACGCAGGATATGCGCCTGCTCCAGGCCGGCCATGGAGCGCACCAGCTCGTACTGCACGTCAAACGGCAGGCTGGTGGAGATGCCGTTGGGATACACCTCGTGGGTCGTCAGCCCCTCGGGCTCCAGGAAAATCTGGTGGCTGGTTTTGTCCGCAAACCGGTGAATTTTGTCTTCGACACTGGGGCAATAGCGGGGGCCAACGCCCTCGATCTTGCCGGTGAACATGGGGCTGCGGTCCAGCGCGCCGCGGATGATGTCGTGGGTCCGCTCGTTGGTATGGGTGATCCAGCACGAGACCTGCCTCGGGTGTTGCGCTTCATTTCCCATGAAACCAAACACCGGCACCCGTACACCAATCCCTCCCGGCATGCCGTCGCCGGGCTGCTCCACACACTTGTTGAAGTCAATCGTACGGCCATCAAGCCGCGGTGGCGTCCCGGTCTTGAGACGCCCCTGCGGCAGTTTCAATTCCTTGAGCCGTGCCGAGAGGCTCAGCGCGGGCGGGTCGCCGGCCCGGCCTGCCGGGTAGTTGTTCAGGCCCACGTGAATCTTGCCGTCCAGAAACGTCCCTGCCGTCAGTACCACGGTGCGGCCACGAAAGCGTATGCCAACCTGGGTAATCGCACCCACTACGCGTTCGCCCTCCACCATCAGGTCGTCCACCGCCTGTTGAAACAGCCACAGATTCGGCTGGTTTTCCAGCCGGCGACGGATCGCCGCCTTGTACAAAATGCGGTCCGCCTGCGCACGCGTGGCTCGTACCGCCGGGCCCTTGCTGGCGTTGAGGATGCGAAACTGTATGCCGCCTTCGTCGGTCGCCGCCGCCATGGCGCCACCCATGGCATCCACCTCCTTCACCAGGTGGCCCTTGCCGATGCCGCCGATCGACGGGTTGCAGCTCATCTGGCCCAGCGTCTCGATGTTGTGGGTCAGCAGCAAGGTCTTGGCGCCCATACGTGCCGCCGCGAGTGCGGCTTCGGTTCCGGCGTGACCACCGCCGACCACGATTACATCAAATTCCTGGGGGTACAACATGGCGGTGGTGGTGGTCAATAAGGTATGAAGGCGCGGTATTTTCCCGCAAAACGCGGCGCCGAAGCAACGGCCCAGTACACATGCGGCGACCGCACGCGGGCAACGGAGAGACGGCCAGCAGCAAGCCGCGCAGCCCAATTTTACCGGGCAGGCCAAAATTTGCCGACAATCAGTCCATGAAGCTACTTATCTTCGCGGGCAGCACCCGCCAGCAATCGTTCAACCGCAAACTGGCGGCCGCCACCGCTGCACTGGCGCACGACGCCGGGGCTGAGGTCAGCCATATCGAATTGGCCGACTTTGACATCCCCATGTACAACGCCGACCTCGAAGCTCGGGCCACACCACCCGACGTCTTGCGCCTCAAAGCCTTGATGTACGAACACCCGGCTTGGATCGTCTGCACGCCAGAATACAACGCCAGTTACCCGGCACTGGTCAAGAACACCTTCGACTGGGTCTCCAGCCCGGTCAAATCCGACCCGACATGGGCTGACGGCTTCAAGTCCTCCCGAGGCAAGGTAGTGGGTGTGCTCAGTGCCTCGCCCGGTGGCTTGGGCGGCCTGCGTTCGCAAAGCCATCTGGTGCCGCTGCTGCTCAACCTGATGTGCTGGGTGGCACCACAAAACTATGCCTTGTCGCGGGCCGGAGACGCGTTCGACGCGCAGGGTGCACTCACCGGCGACGCCCACGTCAAGAGCGTCCGGGCCGTGATCGACCAGGTGCTGTGGGCGGCCGGTCGGCTCCAGAACGGGTAATGCCTTGGCGTGGTCTGCACCGTGATCCAGCGCAACCAGGCCAAAGGTCTCTTCCCGGTAGATACGCATGGCAGGCGTCACGTGGTCCAGCACGGTCGCCGGCATCAAGGTGTTGTCGGCCTTGCCGCACAACAGCTTCGCGCCGTTCTCCAGCGCATCGTCTATCAGGGCATTGCAATGCGTGACCGTGCCCATGCCGATCACCGAGCCCAGCACCACGGGCTCCGGTTTGCGCGAGTCACCCAGCGGTAGCGCCCGGGCCTTGGCGACCAACTTGCGAACAAACTCGTCGGCAATTTTCTGGTCCACGATGATGCGTTCGGTGGACAGCAATTCTCCGAGCCCTTGAGGATCACGGTATTGCCGCAGGCCAGCGGCGTGGCAATGGCGCGCACGCCAAGGATGATGGGTGCGTTCCACGGCGCTATGCCCAGCACCATACCGGCCGGTTGGCGCATACCCATGGCCAGGCTGCCCGGCACGTCGGACGGAATCGCCTCTCCGCTGATCTGTGTCGTCAGCGCTGCAGCCTCGCGGACCATGCCCGCTGCCAGCATCACGTTGAACCCCGCCCACATGGCGGTGGCTCCGGCCTGTGCCAATACCGCTTCCACAAACTGCGGTGTCCTGGCCTCCAGCGCGTCCGCCGCCTTGAGCAGCAAAGCGCGCCGTGCGCCAGGACCGGTCTGGCTCCAGCGCTTGAAGGCCTCGGCCGCCGCATCGGCGGCCATCACTGCGTCGGCCGGCGACGCCGCCGGAGCACGGGTTGCCACACTTCCGTCCAGCGGGTTGCGCCGCTCGAACATGGCGCCTTTTTCGGCGCTTACCTCGGCCGTTGATGAACATGGACATGTCGGACATGGGGTTTCCTTGGGGGTTTAACAGTCGGATGGACAAGGCTCAGGGCTGTTCAACAGTCCTGGCCGAGCCTGTTGCAACATTCACAGAGTGGGCACTTACAGTTGCGTTATCCTTGGCGCTTGCTGCTACTCCCAGATCAGCCTCGCGAATCACGGTGGAACGCTGCAACAGCCTGGCCAGGCCGCTGGCCTCCAGCACACCGCGTTCCAGCACGTAACTGCGGTCCGCCACGGCCAGCGCCTTCTTGACGTTTTGCTCCCTCATCACCACCGTGGTGCCGGCATCGGCAATCCGCCGCACCATGGCCAACAGCTCGTCAACCATCTTCGGCGCCAGGCCCAGCGAGGGCTCGTCAAACATCAGCAAACGCGGCGCACCCACCATGGCGCGGGCTACAGCCACCATCTGCTGTTCTCGTCGCCAGAGGGTCGGGCACTGCTGTTGTGCTGAGCGCGCAGGCAGTACTTGCCTGTGGGCGCATGCCGGTGCGGGAAAACCCTCAAACGCCAGGGCGCGCAGAGCAAATCGCAACGCCCATAATGGGCGCTCACCCCCAAGCCCCCGAGCTACTGCCCCATGCCCGCGCCCACGGTTCTCAGCACTGACGACGTCGCACCGCGCGAGCGCGCGCCGCAGTGGCGCGAGTGGGTGTGGAAACACTTCGGCAGCCTGGAGTCGGACCTGTATGGCGACACCGAGTTCGACGGCCACGTGGCCGCCGCGCGCGCGGGCGACGTGATCCTGACCCAGCTGCAGGCCAACCGCCACCGCGTATTGCGCAGCCCGCACCTGGCACGCGGGAGCGAGGTTGGCTACTTGAAGATCGTGGCCCCATTGATTGGCAGCGCCATGGTGGAACAAAGCGGCCGCCGGGCCGGTGTGCGTTCGGGTGGCTGGACGATTTACGACACCACCGGCGCGTATGCGGTCGAGAACCCGGAGCGCGTGGAACACCTGATCGTGATGCTGCCGAAAAATCTGATGGTGGAGCGTGGTGTACAGCTCGACCCGCTGATGGCGCGCCATGTGGCGGAGTGGGCATCTCGCGCGTGGCACTGGAGACCATGCGCAGCACCTGGCAGGAGTTGCCCCACATGAGCGACACGGCGGCACGCGGCGCGGGTGAACTCATCATGCAGCTGGTGCGCCTGTCGCTGCTGGAAATATCGGGCCAGAAGACATCGCTGACCCAGCGCGAGGCCTTGAAGGAGCGCATTCGCGGTTATGTGGCACTGAACCTGCGCGACCCACGCTTGTCGATCGAGCGCATCGCCCATGCGCTCAATTGCAGCAAGCGCCACCTGCACAATGCGTTTGCCCAGGGCGAGGACTCGCTGGCTGCCTACATCCTGCGGCTGCGGCTGGACGCCTGCGCGGTGGACCTGCACCAGGGCGCCCCAGACACCCGCCCTATCACCGATATCGCCCTGTCCTGGGGGCTTTGCAACCTGTTGACCTTGTCGAAGGGTTCCGCCCCACAGACCCCATAACTTGCGAAAGCCTTAACCCGCCATGCATATCCCGTCCCTGAAAGAAGTCGTCAGCGCCGAAGAATGGCAATTGCGCGTGGACCTGGCCGCTGCCTACCGCC
>JANLPN010000442.1:0-63533 GCA_031367285.1 Betaproteobacteria bacterium
CAGCAGGTAGTTCAAGTCCCATTGCAGCTCAGGAGCAGTGCGCCCGATGCCGGCGGTGCGCGCAATGATGCTCATGCCGTTCGGGTATTCGAGCTGGTCCAGCGCCTCCTTGAGTTCGGCCCGGTCGTCGCCTTCAATGCGCCGCGATACACCGCCGCCGCGCGGGTTGTTGGGCATCAGCACGACGTAGCGGCCGGCCAGCGACACAAAGGTAGTCAAAGCGGCACCCTTGTTGCCGCGCTCCTCTTTTTCCACCTGCACCAGCAGTTCCTGGCCTTCGCGGATCGCGTCCTGGATACGGGCCTGGTTGACCTGCACGCCTTGCGCGAAATAGGTGCGCGAGATTTCCTTGAACGGCAGGAAGCCGTGGCGGTCTTCGCCGTAGTCGACGAAACAGGCTTCGAGCGAAGGCTCGACACGTGTTACCACCGCTTTGTAGATGTTGCCCTTGCGCTGTTCGCGCCCTTCGATTTCGATTTCATAGTCGAGCAGTTTTTGCCCGTCCACAATCGCCAGCCGGCGTTCTTCTGCCTGTGTGGCGTTGATAAGCATCCGTTTCATGGACTGTCCCTCTTCGTGCATCGGGCCCGACAACTGCAACTGATCAGCGGCAGCCGCCTCGGGCCAGGTCTTGCGACCGATTACATGCTCATTACGAGCTAACGATGCCTGGGCAGACGCTTCGATCCGACGGGAATTGCCTGGGGCCAGTGACTCAAATAGTGAGTCGTGGCGTTGGCGTGGGGATGGGGGCGAGGGGATGCTGCTGTGAATACGCCGCCAGAACGGGGGCGCGATTGGTCCACCGTGCGGGCACCATGGACCGACCCATGCCAGACAGCAACGCCAGAAGGCGCTGTGGAATGGCAAAAATCAGAACCGTCAACACAAACATTTCGCTCAAATCCGTCTGCGAGCTTGACGCTGGCAAACCTTGGTATTCCGTATCAGAGATTCGAATCGTCGGCGTACCCGGTCGGCTTGCAGACCACCGCAAGCAATGTGCTTGCGGTCTGTCCTGGAGCTTCCCGGTGGCATCGACCTGCCAGCGAGGCTGCTGGTGACATGTGGACTAAACTCCAGACAAATCAACCACTTGCAGCGCGTCGCTAGTGAAACACATTATAGGGGGCAATCCGCTGTCCGAGCCTGCCGCGGTGAAGACAGTTCTGGTGGATGAAGAGGATGCGGGCCAGCGCCTGGACAACTTCCTGCTGCGCCAGCTCAAGGGGGTACCAAAAACACACGTGTACCGGATCATTCGAAGCGGCGAAGTGCGCATCAACAAAGGCCGCGCAACGCCCGACCGCAGGGTTGCAGCCGGAGATATCGTCCGCCTGCCCCCGGTCCGCACCTCGCTGCGGGCCAACGACAAGGCACAGGCGATGGCCGCTGGCGCAGTTGCTGGATTGGCGACAGACGTGACGCAGGATGCTCCAGACCGGCCAGCGCCGGCGCGCGAGTTTCCGGTGCTGTTCGAGGACGACTGTTTGCTGGCCATTGACAAGCCGGCCGGTGTGGCCGTGCATGGGGGGTCGGGCGTGAGTTTTGGCGTGATCGAGCAGTTGCGCATGGCGCGGCCCCTGGCACGTTTTCTGGAACTGGTTCACCGGCTGGACCGCGAGACCAGTGGCATCCTGCTGATTGCCAAGAAGCGCAGCGCACTGAAGCATCTGCAAAACCAGTTTCGCGAACGCGAGACTGGCAAGACCTATCTGGCGCTGGCGGCAGGGCAATGGCCGGCGAGACTGAAAGTGCTGGACAAGCCGCTGCGCAAATATCTGCTGCCCGATGGGGAACGGCGTGTCGAGGTGGTTGCCAAGGACCATCCCGACGCGATGCCGTCGCTGACACTGGTAAAACCTGTGCGCAGCGGCGGCGGGTTCAGCCTGCTCGAAGTCACGATCAAGACCGGCCGCACGCACCAGATCCGGGTGCATCTTGCCGCCGAAGGGATGCCGGTAGCGGGTGACGAAAAATACGGAAACTTCGAATTGAACAAGTCCTTGCAACGCGCCGGCGCTCCGGTGCCGCTGCGGCGCATGTTTTTGCATGCCTGGCGGTTACAGTTCAAGCATCCGGTGGGTGGGCAGCGTGTGGAGTTGATCTGCGGCTTGCCACCGGGCCTCCAACTATTTCTTGACCATGTTGCCTCCGCCTAACGTTGACTCTCCGACCGACGGGACGCCGATGCGCCAAGGCGCGCGGGCCTTCGATCTGATTGCATTCGACTGGGACGGCACGCTGTTCGACTCCACTGCCATAATTACGCGCTGCATACAGGATGCGGTACGTGATGTGGGGGGCACGGTGCCGACCGACCATGCGGCTTCGTACGTGATCGGCATGGGCTTGATGCAGGCGCTGGCCCATGCGGCACCCGACGTTCCGCAGGATAAATACCCCGAACTGGGAGCGCGGTATCGCCACCACTATATGGCGCGCCAGGACGACATCAGCCTTTTTGGCGGCGTCCTGGCCATGCTGGCCGAACTCAAGTCGCGCCGCCATTGGCTGGCGGTTGCAACCGGCAAGAGCCGCAAGGGTCTGGATGCGGCATTGCGGGCGGTCGAGTTGCAGGGTGTGTTTGATGCCTCGCGCACTGCCGACGAAACGTCCGGCAAGCCGCATCCACGCATGTTGCACGAATTGATGCAGCATTTCGGTACACCCCCTTCTAAGGTGCTGATGGTTGGCGACACCACCCATGATTTGCAGATGGCGGTCAACGCCGGATGCGCCAGCGTAGGCGTAAGTTATGGCGCCCACCATCCGGAGGCATTTGCAGCGCTCAAACCCCGCTTTGTGGCCCATTCGGTGCTTGAACTGCGGGACTGGCTGCTCCGCAACGCCTGATGCCCGACCATGTCTGAAGCCATTGCGCTTTGCAACGCCGCGGCGCTTGAAAATGGCGGTGTGGCGGTTTCGTTTGACGTGGTGTACCAGGGGCAGGCTTGTCGTGCATTTGCAGTGCGTTACAACAACGGTGTCCACGCCTACCTCAACCGGTGCAGCCACGTGCCCATGGAAATGGACTATCAGCCGGACCGGTTTTTCGACCTCACCGGCCATTGGCTGATTTGCGCCACCCATGGCGCCATGTACCAACCCGAGACTGGTCTATGCCAAGGAGGGCCCTGCCGGGGCGCCCTGGTCAAGATCAGGCTTGAAGAGCGCGACGGCGTCGTGCACTGGCATACTGCCCACAACCTGAAACCTGTAGAGTTCTGATATGACTGACCCCAAAGAGCCGGAAAACCCTTTCCCTGAACAGCCACACGCTGCGTCAGCCGGAGCAGTTGGCTGGGAGCGCGCCGCGCTGGAAAAGCTGGCGTTCGCTGCCCTGGAGGAACAGCGGACGGCCCGGCGCTGGCGTACCTTTGTGCGTTTGGCCTGGCTGGTATTTCTGGTGGGCCTGGTGTGGATTGCGATACACCGCGGCAACGCGTCCACCAACATTTCGACGCCGCACACCGCTTTGGTGGAAATCAAGGGCGAGATCGCGTCCGGCGGAGACGCGAGCGCCGAGGTCGTGATCACTGCCGTGCGCGCCGCTTTCGAGGACGATGGCGCACTTGCCGTGGTGTTGCTGATCAACTCCCCCGGAGGCAGCCCGGTGCAGGCGGGCATCATCAACGACGAGCTGAGAAGGCTGAAGGCCAAACACAACAAGCCGGTGTATGCCGTGGTGGAGGAGACCTGTGCGTCGGCGGCCTATTACATTGCCGTGTCCGCCGACAGGATATTCGTGGACAAGGCGAGCGTGGTTGGCAGCATCGGCGTCCTGATGGATGGTTTTGGTTTCACGGGTTTGATGGAAAAACTCGGTGTGGAACGCCGGCTCATGACCGCAGGTGAAAACAAGGGTTTTCTGGATCCGTTCAGCCCGCAAACCGAGCGCCAGCGCACATTTGCGCAAGGCATGCTGGACCAGATTCACAAGCAGTTCATCGACGCGGTAAAGGCAGGGCGTGGAAAACGGCTGAAAGAAACCCCGGAAACCTTCAGCGGCCTGTTCTGGACCGGCCAGCAGGCCATTGAACTCGGCTTGGTGGACCAGTTGGGGAATCTGGACTTTGTCGCACGCGAAGTGGTCAAGGCGGAAGAGATCGTGGATTACACCCGGCGTGAGAATGTGGCGGAACGCCTGGTCAAGCGTTTTGGCGCGTCCATCGGCGACGGCGCGATTCGGGCTCTGAGGTCGGTTCCAACCTTGCGTTGAACGGCTGGCATCGGTAGCCGGCTGGCGCGGACTTTGCGGCCGTCCGGTTACCGGGCGGTCAGGTTGTTGCTGTTCAAGGTCCGATTGCGAACACCGCCGGGGTGGAGTTATCGGGTGCCCATGAAGCCGTGCGCCAATGGGCAACAGTTGCGCTATGGGAATGCGCGCTTGACAGGGTGAGGCCACTGTTTACGGCCAGCCGGGTCGAGGCTCCGAGCGTGTGCAGCAGGGTTTGCATGAGCGCCACGTTCCGGTAGGGCGTTTCGATGAACATCTGGGTTTGACCCTCTTTCAGGGCCAGGGCTTCCAGCGCGCGTACCCGGTTGGCCCGCGCTGCGGCGTCTTGCGGCAGGTAGCCTACAAATGCGAAGTTCTGGCCATTGAGGCCACTGGCGGCCAGTGCCAGCAGCAACGATACCGGACCCACCAGTGGGACCACCACCAGAGCCAGGTCGTGCGCCGCTCGGACAACGGAAGACCCAGGGTCGGCCACCGCCGGCATTCCCGCTTCACTTGCCAGGCCGATGTCCTGCCCAGCCAGCGCAGGCGCGAGCAAATGCCTGGCGTCGAAAGCGCCGAGGTGATCTCCTTTTTTGTGTATGGCGCGCGGCAACTCCTGAATCCGCAAGTCCTGAAGTGGCAGCGACAAAGGCTGAAGTGCATCGACACGTTTCAGATAGGCGCGCAGGGATTTGGCGTTTTCACATACCCACACCTGCAGTCGCGACGCTGCCAGCAGCGTGGCGTGGGGCATCACCTCGTCCAGCGGTGCCTGCTCGGCGCAGCCAAAGTCCAGGGGCGCAGGCACCAGGAAGAGCCTGCCGGGCCTAATTGCGCGTCCAGATGACGGCGCCGCTTGAAGCGCGACTTGGTGAGTCATATTTGCGGACAAGTTCTTACAGTAGCGCGATGCCCGCCGCGCGCAACATACGGCAGGTCCTGATCAGGGGCAAGCCAACCAGTGCCGTAGGATCGTCGCTGTCAATCGCGTCCAGCAAGGTGATGCCCAGGCCTTCGCTTTTGGCGCTGCCAGCGCAGTCGTAGGGCTGCTCGGCCTGCAGGTAGGCCTCGATTTCCGCGTCGCCGAGTGATCGAAAGCGTACCGCCACCTGGGCCAGTTCGAGTTGGGCAAACCTGCTTGCTTCGCAGACCACGGCCACGGCGGTCTGGAAAATCACCCTTTGTCCGCTCATACGGCGCAACTGGGCTACGGCGACGTCGTGGACGAGCGGTTTGCCAAGCGCCTCGCCATTGAGGTCGGCCACCTGGTCCGAGCCGATCACGACTGCGTCAGAGAAGCGGGCCGCGATCGCGCGTGCTTTCGACATCGCCAGCCGGCAGGCGATCTGCCGCGGGTTTTCACCCGGTAGCGGTGTTTCATCGACGCCGGGCACTGCCACGTCGAATGGAATGCGCAGACGCGCCAGTAACTCGCGGCGGTAGGGCGAGCTCGATCCCAGGACGAGTAGCCGGTTCGAAGGGGAGGGCATGCGCCGATTCTCTTACACTGCAGCCATGAAACACGAGTTTGCTCCGGCCTATCTGGATGTACAAGCCTTTGCGCAGTCATCGGGTGAGTTGGCCGGGGAAGAATCGTTGGCCCGGTATGCGCGCATTCTGCAGGAGTGCGAAGGGCGTGGCGCTGATTTGGTGGTCGCCTGGTCGGCGCGTGGCGAGACCCGGGTCGATCAGCTGCAGGCGGAGCAGGTCTGGCTGCATCTCCATGCGGAGGTGGTGGCACCACTGACCTGCCAGCGCTGCCTGGAAGTCGTTGATATTACGCTGCGGGTGGACCGGTCGTTTCGATTTGTGGCGGACGAACAAATCGCCGCGGCGCAGGATGATGACTCTGAAGAGGACTTGCTGGTGCTGTCCGGGGAGTTCAATTTGCGGGAATTGATTGAAGACGAACTGGTGCTGGAACTGCCCATGATTGCGCACCACGATATTTGCCCCGGGCCACTATCCACGACGGTGACGGATGCCAAATTCGGAATTGCCGTGGCGGGTCGTCCGAACCCGTTTGCGGTGCTTGCGCGGCTTAAGCCGTCCAACAAGGGTGATACTAGGTAGTTGGGCTATAATTCGAGGCTTCGCGCAGCTTTTTCGAGCGCACAACCAACAACCCGGCGTGGCGGATACCGCCACCTAAAGCGCCCTAGGAGCGGATCATGGCTGTTCAGCAAAACAAGAAATCCCCGTCAAAACGCGGTATGCACCGTTCGCACAATGCGCTAGTGGTGCCTGGTATCGCGGTTGAGCCCACCACGGGCGAAACCCATTTGCGCCACCACATCAGCCCGACGGGGTTTTACCGTGGCCGCAAGGTCACCAAGACCAAATCCGAGGCCTGACCCCGTCGCATGACCATGGCCCGATGCTATCAAGCTGGTAGCATCGGGCCTTTCTATTGATGGGTGCCATCTGGAACTCATTTTCCGCCGGTGGTATTGATTGCAGATGACCACAATCGCTGTCGATTGCATGGGAGGCGATACGGGCCCTGGCCTTACCCTGCCGGCCTGCCGGAACTTCCTGTTGCGTCACCCGCAGGCGAGACTGATTCTGGTCGGCCTCCCTGAAAGCCTGAAGCATTTTTCGGATTCTCGGGCCTCCGTGGTTGTGGCCAGTGAGGTCGTTGGGATGGATGACCCGATCGAAGTTGCGCTGCGCCGCAAGAAGGACTCGTCGATGCGGGTCGCCGTGCAGCAGGTCAAGGACGGAGCGGCCCAAGTGGCGGTGTCGGCCGGCAATACCGGTGCCCTGATGGCAATATCCCGCTATCTGCTGAAAACCATCGACGGCATAGATCGCCCGGCCATTGCGACACAACTTCCCAACGCCAAAGGCGGTGCCACCACGGTGCTGGATCTCGGGGCCAACGTGGACTGTACCGCCGAGCATCTGCTGCAATTCGCGTTTATGGGTTCGGCGCTGGTGTCGGTGCTCAAGAATGACCCGAACCCATCGGTTGGACTGCTCAACATCGGCGAAGAAGTAATGAAAGGCAATGATGTCATCCGGCGAGCAGGTGAGTTGTTGCGAGCGGCGGCCAACGCTGGCGAACTGAATTTTCTCGGCAACGTGGAAGGCAACGATATCTTCAAGGGCACGGCGGACATCGTGGTGTGCGACGGGTTCGTAGGCAATGTAGCGCTCAAGGCAACGGAAGGGGTGGCGGCCATGATCGGCGATTTTCTGCGGGCCGAGTTCTCACGCAACGTGTTTACGCGTCTGGCCGCAATGGTTGCGTACCCTGTGCTGACCGCCTTCAAGCGCCGCGTGGACCACCGGCGTTACAACGGCGCCGCCTTGCTCGGTTTGCGCGGACTGGTTTTCAAGAGCCATGGATCGGCCGACCAGCTTGCCTTTGAGTATGCGCTGGAGCGCGCGTATGATGCGGCCCGTAACAACCTTCTTGATCGCGTTCGCGGTCGTATTGCGCATGCGGCACCACTGGTGGTTGCCAACGCGCCAACGGCTTGAATGCTCTTTGAGCAACACCAGAAAATGAGACGCTATTCCCGAATCACCGGCACCGGCAGTTATCTGCCACCGCGCCGCCTCAGCAATGCGGATCTGGTGCAGGAACTCGCCGGCAAAGGGGTAGAGACAAGCGACGAATGGATCGTCGAGAGGACCGGTATCCGGGCGCGGCATTTCGCGGCTCCCGATGTTTGTTGCAGCGACCTGGCCCTGCGGGCCGCGCAAGCTGCTTTGCAGGCAGCAGGCGTCGAGGCGGCAGCGGTTGACCTGATCATTGTTGCCACCTCCACGCCGGACATGGTCTTTCCGTCCACGGCCTGCATTCTCCAGCACAAGCTCGGCACCAAGGGCGGTGCGGCCTTTGACGTGCAGGCGGTTTGCAGCGGCTTTGTGTACGCGCTCAGTATTGCTGACGCAATGATCCAGACCGGTGCGGCCGGCACGGCCTTGGTGGTCGGGTCCGAAGTCTTTTCGCGCATTCTTGATTTCACCGACCGGACCACCTGTGTCCTGTTTGGCGACGGCGCCGGGGCGGTGGTTCTGCAGGCTTCCGACAGGCCGGGAATTCTTGCGACGGACCTGCACGCCGACGGTAAACATGTGGGTATTCTGTGTGTGCCTGGCAACGTATCCGGTGGCCAGGTGGTTGGTAGCGCACTGCTGAAGATGGATGGTCAGGCCGTGTTCAAGCTGGCTGTTGGTGTACTTGAAGAGTCTGCGCGCGCTGTTCTTGCAAAGGCCGGCAAGTCGTCGGCCGAGCTGGACTGGCTGATCCCGCACCAGGCCAACATTCGCATCATGCAAAGCACCGCGAAGCGCCTCAAGCTGGGCATGGACCATGTGATGGTGACCGTTGACCAGCATGGCAACACGTCCGCCGCGTCCATCCCTCTGGCTCTTGACGCCGGCGTGCGAAGCGGCAGGATTTTGCCCGGGCAACTGCTGATGCTCGAAGGCGTGGGGGGCGGATTTACCTGGGGTGCGGTATTGCTCAATCTGTAGCAAGTGGTTGGAAATGAGCTTGGTGAGGAGACCTTGTATATGACCGATTGGACGGTTTCGGTATGAAGCCTTTTGCATTTGTTTTTCCCGGCCAGGGTTCCCAATCGGTGGGCATGCTTGACGCCTGGGGCGAGCATCCGGCCGTGGCGGAGACGGTTCGCGAAGCATCGGATGCCTTGGGGCAGGACATAGCCAAGCTTGTCCGTGAAGGCACCAAGGAAGCGCTCGCCCTGACCACCAATACGCAGCCGGTGATGCTTGTTGCCGGCGTTGCCGCGTATCGGGTTTGGATGGCGCATACCGGGTCTGCGCCGCAGGCGGTTGCGGGTCATTCATTGGGCGAGTATTCGGCCCTGGTGGCGGCGGGTGTATTGACCGTTGCGCAGGCGGCGCCACTGGTGCGGCTGCGTGCCCAGGCGATGCAGGAAGCGGTACCCGTCGGTGCGGGAGCGATGGCGGCGGTGCTGGGTCTGGACGCGGCAAAGGTAGTGGCGACCTGTGCCGAGGTGACGGCTACCTTCGGACCGGATTCGCCGGAGGTGGTGGAGGCGGCCAATTTCAATGATCCGGGCCAAACCGTTATTTCCGGGAGCAAGGCCGCCGTGGAGCGGGCCTGTGAAGTGCTCAAGGCACAGGGTGCGCGGCGTGTAATGGCCCTGCCTGTTTCAGCACCGTTCCATTCAAGCTTGATGCGGCCGGCGGCCGAAAAACTGCGCGACATGCTGGAATCAATTGAACTCAACGCACCCCATACGGTGCTCATCAATAACGTTGACGTGGCGGTCGAGGTGGATGGCGACCGCATCCGCGACGCCTTGTACCGACAGGCTTTTGGAGCGGTTCGCTGGGTCGAGTGTATCCTGGCGCTGAAGGCCAGAGGCCTGCATACCCTCGTGGAATGTGGCCCCGGCAAGGTGCTCTGCGGCATGGTGGCACGCATTGATTCCACCATGACCGGATTGGCATTGTTCGACCCTGCCAGCTTGGCCAGCGTCCAGACAGACCTTGCTGGTGGGCCGGCATGAGTGAATCGGCGAACAAGCCCCAAGTGGCGTTGGTGACGGGCGCATCACGTGGAATCGGGCGCGCGATCGCGCACGAGTTGGCCCGCCAGGGATTTGCGGTTGTTGGCACCGCCACAACGGATAAGGGCGCGTCGGCAATTGCCGCGGAGCTCGCTGCCTTTCCCGGTTGCGAGGGGGAGGTGCTTGACGTTACCGAGGCGGCGGCCGCGGATGCGCTGATTGAGCGCGTCGTCAAGCAGCGTGGTGGTTTGCAGGTATTGGTCAATAACGCGGGTATTACGCGCGACATGTTGGCCATGCGCCTCAAGGATGAAGACTGGGACGCGGTGCTCGACACCAACCTCAAAGCGGTATTCAGGATGAGCCGCGCGGTCATGCGCGCGATGGTGAAACAGCGTTACGGCCGCATCATCAACATTACCTCCGTCGTTGGCGCATCCGGCAACTCGGGGCAGAGCAACTATGCGGCGGCTAAAGCAGGTGTAGCCGGTATGACACGCGCTTTGGCCCGCGAGCTCGGGTCCCGCAACATCACGGTCAATTGTGTGGCGCCCGGATTCATCGAGACTGACATGACGGCAGGACTTTCCGCCGATCAGCACAAAGCCTTGCTGCAACAGATTCCGCTTGGTCATCTGGGCCAGCCTTCGGATATTGCCCATATGGTGGCGTTCCTGGCGTCACCACGGGCGGCCTATGTCACCGGCCAGGAACTGCATGTCAACGGCGGCATGTACATGTAGGCCTGTAGCCGAAATCCAGCCGGATTGTTCCGTTCGGTGGCAGGCTTTCCGAAATTGCCTTGTGAGACGGCTAAAATCCCGGATTCATTCACAACCCTTTGAGGGAACCCATGAGCGATATTGAAGCGCGCGTCAAGAAAATAATTGCGGAACAACTTGGAGTTGAAGAGTCCCAAGTCACCAATGCGAAAGCCTTTGTGGCTGATCTCGGGGCCGATTCCCTGGACACGGTTGAACTGGTGATGGCTCTCGAGGACGAGTTTGGTATTGAGATTCCGGATGAAGATGCCGAGAAGATCACGACCGTGCAAAACGCAATTGATTACGCGAACACCCACCAGAAAGCCTGATGTCCCGACGTCGCGTTGTCGTAACCGGTTTGGGTTGTGTCAGCCCCGTTGGCAACACGGTAGCTGAGTCCTGGGCCAGCCTGCTGGCGGGTAAGTCTGGCATTGATCGCATCACTCGATTTGATCCCTCCGGCTTTGCGTGCCAGTTTGCCGGCGAGGTGAAAGGTTTCGACGTCGAGACCTATCTCCGGGCCAAGGAAGCTCGGACCATGGACACCTTTATACATTTCGGTATTGCGGCTGCGGTCCAGGCCGTTGCCGACGCCGGGTTGGCTACTGGCGAAGCTTTGAGCGAAGAAGAGTCGACACGCATTGGCTGTGTGATTGGCTCCGGCATTGGCGGCTTGCCGATGATCGAAGCCACTGACCACGAACTGACGTCCCGCGGGCCCCGTCGCATATCACCTTTTTTTGTGCCAGCATCAATCATCAATATGATCGCTGGGCATGTCTCGATCCGGTTTGGCTTCAAGGGGCCGAACATTGCTATTGCAACTGCCTGTACAACGGGCTTGCATTGTATTGGTGAGGCTGGTCGAATGATCGAATACGGCGACGCCGACGTTATTGTTGCCGGGGGCGCGGAGGCGACCGTATCTCCGCTTGGTGTGGGCGGCTTCGCGGCCATGCGCGCCTTGTCCACGCGCAACGACGATCCCGCGACCGCATCCCGGCCGTGGGACCGGGATCGGGACGGATTTGTGTTGGGAGAGGGTGCGGGGGTTCTTGTTCTTGAAGAACTTGAGCACGCGAGGGAGCGCGGCGCCAAAATATATGCGGAGCTTGCGGGGTTTGGCATGAGTGCCGATGCCGGCCACATGACCGCGCCGAACATGGATGGGCCGCGCCGCGCCATGATGGGCGCCTTGCGCAATGCCGGAGTCAATGCTGATCAGGTGGACTATCTGAACGCCCATGGTACGTCCACGCCCCTTGGAGATATCAACGAAACCAATGCCATCAAGGCGGCATTGGGGGAACATGCCGCGAAAATAGTTGTCAATTCGACCAAGTCCATGACAGGGCATCTGCTTGGCGGCGCGGGAGGTATAGAGTCGGTATTCACGGTCCTGGCGGTGCACCACCAGAAGAGTCCGCCGACCACCAACATCTTCAACCAGGATCCTGAGTGTGACCTGGACTACTGCGCCAATACTGCGCGCGACATGAGGATCGATGTTGCGTTGAAGAATAATTTCGGTTTCGGTGGCACCAATGGAGCGCTGGTTTTCAGGCGCTTCTGAGAGTTCCCTGTTGCCCGCCACCCGCTTGCCCCCACCAGAGCCCGTTTCAGACAATGCACACTGCCCCAACGGTTGACTACCCGGTGGGGCGTTCGCGTTTTCAGATGCTCGGGTTGTTTGTTATCGGGTTCTGCCTTGTGGCGGTGGACGCGTTGTGGTTTTCTCTGGCAGAGGTGCTTGACTGGCGGCAATGGCTGGGGCTGGCCGCAACATTGGCGGCCATGGCCATTGCTCTGCATGCTTGGCTCGTTGCTCCGAGCGGAGTTCTGCATTGGGATGGCGGAGCCTGGTGCTGGGAGTCCGAAGGCGTTCGGGTCAACGGCACGCTGGATATTTTTCTCGACGTGCAGGGTGTGATGCTTCTGAGTTTTGGTGCCGAAGCAGGAAGGCGGCGGTGGTTCTGGACCGAGCAGACCGCGGCGAGAACTCGATGGAGCGCATTGCGTCGTGCGGCCCATGCCCCAGTGGTGAGCGAAGACGCCGGCCAGGCGGCGCTTCCCGTAGAGCCACCGCGCCGGGACGCCGCATCCAGACCATGACCGTGCCACTGCAACCAGTCGCTGTGGTGAGTGCGCCCTCCGACAGTGACCTGATGCTGGTCGAGCGGACCGTGGCTGGCGATAGCCGGGCATTTGAACTGCTGGTGATCAAGTACCAGCGGCGCATTCAGCGTTTGATCGGCCGCATGGTGCGCGACGTTGATTTGGTCGAGGATATTGCACAGGAGACGTTTATCCGTGCCTACCGCGCGCTGCACCAGTTTCGCGGTGATGCCCAGTTCTACACCTGGCTGTACCGCATAGCGGTCAATACAGCCAAAAAGTCCCTCATGGAACTCAAACACGATCCGACGGTGTCCGAGAGTTCTTTTCGTTCGGCGGAGGATGAGGATGAAACTTCCCGGCCAAGAAATGAACCAACGACGGACGAAACACCGGAATCGGTACTTGCGGCCAAGGAAATTGGCGCAGTCGTTAATGCCGCGATGGAGGCTCTGCCTGAAGATCTCAGGCAAGCAGTGACCTTGCGCGAAATTGAAGGATTGACTTATGAGGAAATTTCTGTCGTGATGGGCTGTCCGATAGGAACAGTGCGTTCGCGGATATTTCGCGCTCGCGAGGCGATCTCCGCGAGGATACGGCCCATGCTCGAAAACCAGATTGGGAAACGCTGGTAGGCTCTGATGAGGTACGAAATTGTGAGTCAAGATGGATTGGTAAGTCGCGAGCTCTTGTCCGCATTGGCCGACGGGCAGTTAGATGGGGCTGAATTTGCTCAGGTCGTAGCGTCTGCGACCAGGTCGGATGAAGGCTTGGCGGCATGGCATGCGTACCACGTCGTCGGGGACGTGCTTCGCTGCACTGATCTGGCTGCATGCGGGGATGACCGGGCGTTCGTTGAGCGCCTGCGTGTTAGATTGGTATCCGATGGTGAAGGGGAGAACTTTCGCGCGCGTATGCGGCAAGCCGGGTTAATGGCTTCGTTGGAAGCGCCGGTTGCGGTCACGGCGAGTCCCGAAACCAAGCCGCGCGACGGTGCCAACGACGAGGTAAAAATATGGAAACTGCTTGCCGGCGTGGCGTCGATTGCTGCTGTGGCCACGTTGGGGTGGCATCTGTCCGGCGGTGTCGCGGGGTTTGGCCAGCCGGCCCAGTTGGCGGCCTTCAATCAACTGCCTGCGGCGATTGCGGTACCGGCGAGCTCGGCTGCTGCGCAAGCTCCGGTCATGCTGCGCGACGCGCGTCTGGACGAATTGCTGGCCGCGCACAAGCAATTTGGCGGTACGTCTGCGTTGCAGATGCCTGCAGGGTTCCTGCGCAATGCCACGTTCGAGAGTCCCGGCCGTTAGGGATGCCTTTGATGAAAGCAGCGACTGCCCATGTTTGACCGCTGTTCGAGCGCCTTGGTATGGGCGCTTGCCTTGCTGCTTCCATTGTCGTTCGCAGAGGCGGCTGGCCCCGCGCCATCCGCTGGTACGGCGGTGCCCGCAACTGCGGATGGCAAACACGGTGAGCTTGGCATTGCCGAATGGTTGCTGCGTATCCATGAAGCGTCGCGCCGTGGGGCTTATATCGGAACCTTTGTGGTTTCTTCCGGTGCCAATATGTCAAGCGCCAGAATCTGGCACGTGTGCGATGGTGACCTGCAGATGGAGCGGGTCGAATCTCTCAGTGGTGCACCACGATCTACCTTTCGCCGCAACGATCAGGTGATCACGTTTCTGCCGGACAGCAAGACCGCGTTGGCCGAGAAGCGTGAGTCATTGGGACTTTTCCCCGATTTGTTGAAGGCGGCCGACTCGTCGATTAGCCAGTTTTACGCTGCCAGGCAGACAGGTGGTGACCGGGTGGCGGGTTTTGAGGCGGATGTGGTGGTCCTGCAACCCAAGGACAACCTGCGTTTTGGGTACCGGGTGTGGAGCGAGAAGAAGAGTGGCTTGGTCGTAAAGTTGCAGACGCTGGATGTTGATGGACATGTGCTGGAGCAGGCGGCTTTTTCTGAACTGCAACTGGACGCGCCCGTAAGCATGGGGAAGCTCACGCAAATGATGGAAAACACCGAGGGGTATCGGGTTGAAAGGCCGGAGCTGGCCAAGACCAGTGCGGCCGCGGAGGGCTGGATGATGAAAAGCTCGGTGCCGGGATTTGTCCCCATGAGTTGTTATAGGCGCCCAGCTGCCGGCTCGGACAGTACCAATCCTCAAGGCACGATCCAATGGATATTTTCTGATGGTCTGGCGTCGGTGTCCTTGTTTCTGGAAGTGTTTGACCGGCGTCGGCATTTGCACGAAGGATCGATTGCCCTGGGCGCGACCAACACACTGACGCGGCGCGTCAGTGACAAGACGGGTGACTGGTGGTTGACTGCGGTCGGTGAAGTGCCGCGTACGACGCTGGGTGCGTTTTCCCTGGGCCTTGAGCGCAAGAAATAGCGCCCCATTTGTGGGGCTGGCGCAAGGTTTTGCGACTTCGTTTCTGATGAGCGGCAGGGCGCCGGAGGGGTTCAAGTAATAGTGGTTTTTGATGAGAGGTCGATCATGATTCGAATCGATGGTAAGAGTCCGCGCAACTGGTTGCTCGCACTGGTGTTTTGCAGCTCTTTGGCATTTGCACCGGTGGGTCCGGCTATGGCCCAGGCACGGGCTTTGCCAGACTTCACCGACTTGGTGGAGCAGGTTGGGCCTTCGGTCGTCAATATCCGCACGCTAGAGAAGGTGACTGCCCGTTCGCGCTCAGGCAACGGTGTTGACGAGGAGATGCTGGAGTTTTTTCGCCGCTTTGGTGTCCCTATTCCCAACGCGCCGCGACAGGCGCCGCGACCCAACCGGCCGCAGCCGCAACAGCAGGAGGACGAGCAGCCGCGCGGCGTTGGCTCGGGGTTCATTCTGACGTCCGACGGATTCATCATGACAAACGCGCACGTGGTTGATGGCGCTGATGAGGTAATCGTCACTCTCACCGACGAACGCGAATTCAAGGCCAAGATCATTGGCGCTGACAAGCGCACCGACGTTGCCGTGGTCAAGATCGAAGCCACAGGTCTGCCGGCCGTCAAAGTTGGTGATGTCAATCGCCTCAAGGTTGGCGAATGGGTGATGGCAATCGGTTCACCGTTTGGCTTGAAGAATACGGTGACTGCCGGCATTGTCAGCGCCAAGCAGCGTGACACGGGTGACTATTTGCCATTCATCCAGACGGATGTGGCCATCAATCCAGGAAATTCGGGTGGCCCGTTGATCAACATGCGCGGCGAAGTTGTGGGAATCAACAGCCAGATCTATTCACGATCCGGGGGGTTTATGGGAATTTCGTTTGCGATCCCGATGGACGAAGCGATCCGCGTGAGTGATCAGCTCAGGACGTCAGGGCGGGTTTCCAGGGGGCGCATCGGCGTACAGATCGATCAGGTAACCAAGGACGTGGCTGAGTCCATTGGCTTGGGCAAACCGATGGGCGCCCTGGTGCGTGGCGTGGAGAGTGGTTCACCCGCTGACAAGGCTGGCGTCGAGGCGGGTGACATCATCATAAAGTTCGATGGCAAGGCGATCGAAAAGCACAGCGACTTGCCGCGCCTGGTAGGCAATATTAAACCTGGCACCAAAAGCACGATGACCGTTTTCCGCCGCGGAGGCTCGAAGGACCTGACGGTCACCATTGCCGAGGTGGAGCCGGAAAAGGTAGTTCAAAAGGCGCTGGAACGCGAGGAGAAGCCCAAGGTGTCGGCGGCTGGCCAAGTGCTGGGTCTCGCTGTGAGCGAGTTGAACGATGTACAAAAAAAGGAACTCAAGATTAAGGGCGGCGTTAAGGTGGATGTGTCCACCGAAGCGGCGGCGCGCGCCGGTGTTCGCGAGGGGGATGTCATCGTCGCCATAGCGAACGTGGAAATCGGCAGTGTCAAGGAGTTCGAGACGGCAGTTGCTAAGGTGGACAAAAACAAGCCGGTGAATGTCCTGTTTCGTCGCGGTGAATGGGCGCAGTACGCAGTGATTCGGCCAGCGCGCTAGCGTTGAATCCGAGCCAATTTTGAAATCCCTAATTGCCAAGCAAGACGGAGGGCCTTTGCTTGGTTTTTCGCAAAATGAAAAAGATTTATTTTTATTTTCGGTGCAGCTTAAGCGTGAAAAAAGTTTGTGCTCACAAACTTTTTAGTTGATGATCTGCCGGTTTAGTTTTAATGAGAAGCGATCTTCCAAAATTCCAGACATATCGGCGGTACAAAAATCCACGATATGGAATGTTCGCAGTGTGCATGGGTTGATCCACAGATCACCCACAAGTTGTCCAGATGGTCGGCACAGATTATGTTTATAAGCTGTGTATAAAATACTTGTTGCTACCTTGCAACGGCCTGATTTTGCTGATTTTGGTCTATGCGTTCAGGGCTTTTTGCCTACAATGAAGTTCCAACTATCGCAGTTGCCAATGATTGTTGGTTCAGGGCGCGTCATTCCTCGACGCGCCCTTTTTTCTTGTCACTCCCCTTTGTAATTCAAACACTTAAGCGTTCTCGTTGATGGATCACATCAGAAATTTTTCAATCATCGCGCATATTGATCACGGCAAGTCGACGTTGGCTGATCGTTTGATCCAACGTTGTGGCGGACTCGAAGCGCGTGAGATGGAGGCCCAGGTACTGGATTCGATGGACATCGAAAAAGAGCGTGGGATAACCATCAAAGCGCAGACCGCCGCACTGCAGTACAAAGCCCTCAATGGCACGGTTTACAACCTCAATTTGATTGACACACCCGGACACGTTGATTTCTCCTATGAAGTAAGCCGGTCCCTGTCTGCTTGCGAAGGTGCGTTGCTGGTGGTGGATGCGAGCCAGGGCGTAGAGGCGCAAACCGTAGCGAACTGCTACACGGCGCTTGAACTCGGCGTTGAGGTCGTGCCGGTGCTCAACAAGATGGATTTGCCCAATGCCGATCCAGACAATGCACGGGTTGAAATCGAGGATGTGATCGGTATCGACGCCACCGACGCCATTGCATGTTCCGCCAAGACAGGCATGGGTATTGAAGAAATTCTTGAAGCCATCGTGGCGAGAATACCGGCACCCAAGGGCAATCCCAACGGACCGTTGCGCGCAATGATTGTCGATAGCTGGTTTGACAATTACGTCGGTGTCGTGATGCTGGTGCGTGTGGTTGATGGGCGCCTCGCCAAAGGCGAACGCATCAAGATGATGGCAAGTGGCGCCAGCTACAACGCGGACACTCTGGGTGTCTTCACGCCTGCCAATCAGCCGCGTGATGCGCTGGAAGCGGGAGAGGTGGGTTATGTGATTGCCGGCATTCGCGAGCTTCAGGCGGCCAAAGTGGGTGACACCATAACGCTCGTCAAATTGGGCACGGGGGGGGCGGCGTTTACCGCCACCCAGGCATTGCCCGGCTTCAAGGAAATTCAGCCCCAAGTGTTCGCCGGCCTGTATCCGACAGAGGCAAACCAGTACGAGGGATTGCGCGACAGCCTTGAAAAGCTCAAGCTGAACGATTCATCATTGCACTACGAACCGGAGGTTTCTCAGGCGCTCGGTTTCGGGTTTCGTTGCGGCTTCCTAGGACTGCTGCACATGGAGATCGTGCAGGAACGGCTGGAGCGCGAATTTGACCAGGACCTGATCACGACAGCGCCCAGCGTCGTATACCAGGTCGTCAAGGCGGATGGTACGGTTGTGATGGTCGAGAACCCGTCCAAGTTGCCCGACCAGAGCCGTACCGAGGAAATCCGCGAGCCGATAGTGACGGTGCGTCTGTACATGCCGCAGGAATACGTGGGCGGCGTCATGACATTGGCGAATCAAAAGCGTGGCGTGCAGTTGAACATGGCCTACCATGGCCGCCAGGTCATGCTGACCTACGACATGCCGCTGGGCGAAATCGTGCTGGATTTTTTCGACAAACTGAAATCCGTCAGTCGTGGATACGCTTCGATGGATTACGAGTTCAAGGAATATCGTGTTGCGGACGTCGTCAAGGTGGATATCCTGCTGAATGGCGAAAGGGTGGACGCCCTGTCCATCATCGTGCACCGCTCGCAGTCGCAATACCGGGCCAGAGCCGTGGTGTCGAAGATGCGCGAGATAATTTCGCGCCAGATGTACGACGTTGCCATACAGGCAGCCATCGGGGCCAACATAATTGCGCGTGAGACAATCAAAGCCCTGCGCAAGAACGTCCTGGCCAAGTGTTACGGTGGTGATATTTCGCGCAAGCGCAAACTTCTTGAAAAGCAAAAAGCAGGCAAAAAGAGAATGAAACAGATTGGCTCGGTCGAGGTGCCTCAGGAGGCCTTTCTGGCGATTTTGCAGGTGGACGACTGATGCAAGCTTTTACCTCATTGATTCTGGCGGCTTTTGCGGTGTACGCCGGCGCCTGGTATGTCGGGAGAGTGGAGGGCAATTTCGCCCTCATGCTTTTCCTGGCGACGGTCGTGACCGGCTTCTATTGGCTGGCCGAGCGGTTTTACTTCCTTCCGCTGCGCCAGCGTGCCGCTGCCGACTTGGAAGCCCATGCGGCACGCAGGCGAGTCGAACTGGACCAGATGGGTGTGCGCCAGGTGGACGGCGACGTAGCGCAGGCGAGGGCGCAGTTGTTGCAACAACCCTGGTGGCTGGATTGGACCGCCGGCCTGTTTCCGGTCATCCTGGTTGTTTTTCTGTTGCGCTCTTTTCTGTTCGAGCCATTCAAGATTCCGTCCGGCTCCATGATCCCGACTTTGCTGGTCGGGGACCTCATTCTTGTCAACAAGTTTCACTATGGAGTGCGCCTGCCGGTGATCAATGTCAAGGTGACCGAAGGTAGTGCGCCCCAGCGCGGCGATGTGATGGTTTTTCGTTATCCGCCCAAACCCAGTGTGGACTACATCAAGCGTGTAGTTGGCCTGCCGGGAGACGAGGTGGCTTATCTCAACAAGCGCCTGAGCGTCAACGGAAAAATAATAGAAACCCATGCAGTTCCGGAGTTTTTCGACGAAGACTCCATGCGCTACATGAAACAATATGAGGAGAAGCTCGGCGAAAAGCCGCACCGGCTTTTGAACGACGATGAGCGCCCCGCTTTCATTCCTGGAGTAGAGGAGTTCGTCTATCGCGACAATTGCCGTTACAGTGTTGAAGGTGTTGTATGCAAAGTTCCGGCGGGGCACTACTTCATGATGGGGGACAATCGGGACAATTCGCTGGACTCGCGTTATTGGGGGTTTGTTCCAGAGAAAAACATTGTCGGGCAGGCAATTTTTGTCTGGATGAATTTCGGCAATCTCAAGCGTATCGGACCATTCAATTGAGATTGATTTCTGCCACCAAGGGGAAACACATGACGGTACAACCGAGATCAAGGCAACGTGGTATTTCGTTCATCGGGCTGATTTTTGCTGGTGGTGTATTGGCTGTCCTCGGCCTTGTCGGGGCCCAGGTTTTTCCGACCTTTGTTGAATACCAAGCGGTGGTCAAGGCGGCGAACAAGGCAAGTGCCGGGATCTCGACTGCGGAAGTCCGTAGTATTTTTGACAAGGCCAGCAACGTCGATAATATTACTTCAATCAAGGCCAGCGAAATCGACGTCACCAAGGAAGGAGACAAAATCGTAGTGAGCTTCGCCTACCAACGCGAGATCCATCTGGTCGGTCCGGCTTTTCTAACACTGAAATACTCCGGGCGATCAAAATAGCGTGGACCATGGCTTGTCGGCACTGCAACAGCGTTTGCAGCATGAATTTTCGAATGCGAATCTGCTTGGCCGCGCGCTGACACATCGCAGTTTCTCCGCTGATCACAATGAACGTCTGGAGTTTCTGGGCGACGCAGTGCTCAATCTGTCGGTTGCTGACATGATTTTTGAAAAACTGCGCTCGCTGCCGGAAGGAGATCTTTCCAGAGTGCGTGCCAACATGGTCAAGCAGGAGACCTTGCACCAGCTCGCGGTTGACCTCGGACTTCCGGCGGTGATTCGTCTGGGCGAGGGCGAAGTCCGCTCCGGTGGGAAAAAGCGCCCCTCGATTCTCGCGGATGCACTTGAGGCGGTTATCGGGGCCGTGTATCTGGACGCCGGGTTTGGCGCCGCGCAGAAGCTCGTACACCGCCTTTTTGAGGCCCTCGACATCAATCCCACAATGGCGGCTATCGGAAAAGACGCCAAGACCGAGTTGCAAGAATGGGTGCAGGGGCGCAAGATGAAGCTTCCGCTGTACCGTGTGGTCGGCACTCTCGGCGCGGCTCACCTGCAGTCCTTCGACGTGGAGTGTGAAATCAACGAGTTGAATCTGTCCGAGCGTGGCATCGGTGGCTCCCGCCGGGCCGGTGAACAGGCTGCGGCGGCTGCAATGTTGCATACCCTCAGAAGCACGGTTATGCGATGACGACAAGTCCAATTGCCGAGGGTGCGGTGCCAGCAGACGGTACGGCAGGTGTGGCCGTCAGGGTGCAAGACAACCCATCCAACGGGCCGAGGCGCTGTGGCCTTATTGCTATTGTCGGCAAACCGAATGTTGGCAAATCCACTTTGCTCAACGCGCTGGTTGGCCAAAAAATAAGCATTACGTCGCGCAAGGCGCAGACCACGCGGCACCGCATTACAGGCGTGCGCACCCAAGGTTCTACCCAGTTTGTATTTGTCGACACTCCCGGTTTTCAAACACGCCATGGCAACGCACTTAATCGTTCACTGAACAAGTCGGTACTGGGGGTTGTCAACGATGTGGACCTGGTTCTGTTTGTCGCCGAAGCGGGCCGCTTCAACCAGGCCGATGCCAAAGTCCTGGCGCTGCTGAACAAGGACATCCCTGCCTTGCTGGTGGCCAACAAGCTTGATCAGGTGGCGTCGCGTGCCGAGATCGCGCCCTGGCTGCAGGATATGCAGCAACGCCACGCATTTGCCGAGTTTGTGCCGATGTCGGCAAAAAATACCAAAGACGTGGGACGGCTGTTCGGCATCTGTGAAAAATACCTTCCGCTGCAGCCCTGGTCGTATGCCGAAGATGAGCTCACGGACCGCAGTGAGAAATTCCTGGCCAGCGAGATGGTGCGCGAGAAGCTTTTTCGGCTTACCGGCGATGAATTGCCGTACACCTCCACCGTGGTAATCGACAAATTCGAGGAAGAGGCTGGCCGCAAAGGCCAGAAGCGCCTGGTGAAAATAGCGGCCACGATTGTGGTCGAGCGCGATGGCCACAAGGCCATGGTGATTGGCGACAAGGGTGAACGCATCAAGCGCATTGGCACCGAGACCCGGGTCGAACTCGAAAAACTGCTGGACGCCAAAGTGTTTATCGAACTGTGGGTCAAAGTGAGGTCTGGCTGGGCCGACGACGAAGCGCGCGTGCGCAGTTTTGGCTACGACTGAACCGGCTTCCCCGCGTGGCCAGCAAGCGTATTTCCGACGAACCCGCGTATGTGCTCCATCGCCACGACTGGAGTGAGTCGAGCCTGATTCTGGAAATATTCACGCGCAACCACGGTCGCATCGCCTTGGTGGCCAAAGGTGCAAAGCGCCCCAGTTCCGGCCTGCGGCCGATCCTGCTGCCCATGCAGCCGCTGCATCTGGCGTTTGGGGGCGATTCCGAAATCCGCACCCTCAAGAGCGCCGAATGGATGGGCGGCCATGTCATGCCCACCGGGGAGGCCCTGTTATCGGGCTACTACCTGAATGAGCTGGTGCTGTCGCTGCTGGCGCGAGACGATCCGCATCCGGGTCTGTTCGACATCTATGCCAACGTGGTGGGGGTCATATCGTCCGGCCATGGTGAAGCACTGCAGACGGCGCTGCGGGCCTTCGAGTTGCTTTTGCTGCGCGAGATCGGATTGCTGCCCATGCTCGACGCCCAGACCATGACGCTGGCGGCCCTGAAGACCGACGTTTCCTACAGCCTGGTGTCTGAAGGTGGATTGCGCCAGGCCAGTGATGCGGACCGCAACAGCCTGCCAGGATCCCAATGGCTGGCCTTGCAGGAATCGCTGGGCAGCCACGCTGCGTTTACCGACACCTTGCGCGCCTGCGCGCCGGTGGTGAACGAACTCAAACCCCAACTGCGCGCCTTGCTGAATTACCATTGCGGCGTGCAGACGTTGCGCACGCGGCAAATGATGATCGATATCCAGTCACTATGAAAACTACCGCACTCTCCGTCAATCTCAACAAGGTCGCGCTGGTACGCAATACGCGCCATCTCGGAATTCCATCTTTGACGCGAGCGGCCGACATGTGCTTGCGCGCCGGGGCCAACGGCATCACCGTGCATCCGCGCCCTGACCAGCGCCACATCCGTCCCAGTGATGTACGTGAGCTGTCCAAATTGCTGGCGCTCTGGCCTGGACGGGAGTTCAATATTGAAGGCAACCCGTTTCAGAACTTGATGGATTTTGTCCGTGAACAGCGGCCGCGGCAGTGCACCTTGGTACCGGACGGCGAGGGCCAGTTCACAAGCGACCATGGATGGAACCTGGCGCAGGACGGCGAGCGCCTGCGGCCCCTGATAGCCGAAGCCAAAGCGCTTGGCGTGCGGGTCAGTCTTTTCATGGACGCCGACCCCGCGGCCATGGCCGCCGCAAAGGCGGTGGGTGCGGATCGCGTCGAGTTGTACACCGAGCCCTATGCGCAGGCCTGGGGCGGTCCGCGCCAGCGCGACCAAACCGAACGTTATGCCGCTGCGGCCCGTGCAGCCCTGAACGCCGGTCTGGAGATAAACGCCGGCCACGACCTGAATCGGGACAACCTGACCTGGTTTCTGCGCTCGGTACCCGCCGTGGATGAGGTTTCCATCGGACACGCGCTGATCTCGGACGCGCTTGAAATGGGATACACGGCTGCCGTCGCCGACTATCTGCGTTGTATACGCCACGCCTTGCCCGCGCGGGTCGAGCACGGTGCCCAGCAATGATTTACGGCGTAGGCACCGACGTTTGCGATATCCGCCGCATTCGGGCCAGCCTGGAACGCCATGGTGAGCGATTCGCTCAGAAAATACTCAGTGATGGTGAACTCGCGGTATGGCGTTCACGCAACGAACGCTGGCCCGAACGCGGTGTGCGCTACCTGGCCACCCGTTTCAGCGCCAAAGAGGCTTTCAGCAAGGCCATTGGCCTGGGTATGCGCATGCCCATGACGTGGAGGTTGTGCGAGATTGCCAAATTACCGATGGGCAGCCCACAGGCTGGAAAACCCACCATCATTCTGCACGGCGTACTCAAGCAGTGGTTTGAAGGGCAGGGTTTGCGCGTACATGTAAGCCTCACCGACGAAACTGATTACGCAGCCAGTTTCTGTGTTGTAGAAAGCGCTTAGCAAAAACTGGTGCTCCGCCACCGCGCCACCTTGCTTACAAAAGAAGCCACCCACCGGTGCCAGAGAAATGCCCGTGACCCAACATGCTCCGCTCATCATTGACGTTGCCGGCCTGGAGCTTGCAGCGATCGATATCAAGCGGTTGCGTAGTCCCCTGGTCGGTGGAGTAATTCTCTTTGCCCGCAACTGGCGGGATCGCGAACAGCTAGGCGCCTTGTGCCGCAATATCAAAGGCGTGCGGCACGATCTGCTCATCATGGTCGACCACGAAGGTGGTCGAGTGCAACGGTTCAAGAACGGCGGCTTCACCCATTTGCCGCCAATGCGGGTGTTGGGGGAAATGTGGATGGGAGGTGGCAATCCGCGCGACCCATTTGCCAGGGCCTTGCGTGCGACCAGTGCCGCCACCGCCTGTGGTTTTGTAATGGGAGCGGAGTTGCGGGCCTGCGGCGTCGATTTGACCTTCGCGCCCGTGCTTGATCTGGACCATGGGGCCAGCGGCGTAATTGGTGACCGTGCGTTCGCGAGAGATGCTTCGGTGGTCAGTTTGCTGGCCAAGAGCCTGATGCATGGACTGCTCCAAAGTGGCATGGCCAACTGCGGCAAACACTTTCCGGGCCACGGATTCGTCAAAGCCGATTCCCATACCGACGTACCGGTTGATCAACGCGGCCTCAAAACCATTCTTGCGCAGGATGCGGCGCCCTACGCTTGGTTGGGTACCGCGTTGGCCGCCGTCATGCCGGCGCACGTAATCTATCCCCGCGTCGATGCGCTTCCAGCCGGCTTTTCAAGCAAATGGCTGATGGACATATTGCGTTCGCGTCTCGGGTTTGGCGGTGCCATCTTCAGCGATGACCTTGGCATGGCCGGCGCCCGCGTCATCGACGGCAAACCGGTTACTTTCGCCCAGGCCGCCATGGTGGCGCTCAACGCCGGTTGCGACATGGTGCTGCTGTGTAACCAGAGCATCAACGGCGGTACGGCGATTGATGACACCTTGAAAAGTCTTGCCGACGCCAGGCGCCAGGGACTCTGGCAGGCGCAGGCTGAAAGCGAACAACGCCGGCTTGATTTGCTTCCGACTTCCCGGGCCATCGATTGGGATGCGCTGATGGTGCATTCCCTGTACATGCGCTCGCTCGACCTGATCCCATGATTCCATGATGGCGCCCGCGCGACGCGACGCAGGCAACCAAAATTCAGCCCTCCCTTCGCAGGGCCGGGAACAGGATCACGTCGCGGATGCTCGGGCTGTCGGTCAGCAGCATCATGAGGCGGTCGATGCCGATGCCGCAACCACCTGTAGGCGGCATGCCGTATTCCAGCGCGCGCACAAAATCGTGGTCGAAAAACATTGCCTCGTCGTCGCCGCTCTCCTTGGCCGCAACCTGGGCCTGAAAGCGCGCCACCTGGTCTTCGGCGTCGTTGAGTTCGCTGAAGCCATTGCCAAATTCGCGCCCTGTAACGTAGAGTTCGAACCGCTCGGTCACCTCCGGGTTGCTGTCGCTGGCCCTTGCCAGCGGGGAAATCTCGACCGGGTGTTCGCAGTTGAAGGTTGGCTGCCAGAGTTTGTCTTCGACCAGTTCCTCGAAATACAGCACCTGCAGGCTGGCCAGGCTTCGCCGAGAAAGCTTGTGTTTTTCCTCGGTCATGCCAAGTTTGCGCAGCGCCGCGACAAGCCAGTTGGCGTCGAAGACATTGGATCCGGCATCGGTGTATTTGTCTATCGCCTGCATAATCGTGAGCCGTTCGAACGCCGGTTCCAGGTTGACCGGCTTGCCGGCGTAACTTAGCTGCAAAGTGCCTGCGGCCTTAAGTGCGGCATCGCGTACCAGTTCCTCCGTAAATGCCATCAAGTCCTGGTAGTTCCAGTACGCCGCATAGAACTCCATCATGGTGAATTCGGGGTTGTGCCGAACCGAAATACCTTCATTGCGGAAGTTCCGGTTTATCTCGAATACGCGGTCAAAGCCCCCGACAATCAGGCGCTTTAGGTAGAGCTCCGGCGCGATGCGCAGGTACATCCGCTGGTCCAGCGCGTTGTGGTGGGTCGTGAACGGTTTTGCGTTGGCGCCACCTGGGATGGGGTGCAGCATGGGGGTTTCCACCTCCAGGAACCCATGGCCGACCATGAATTCGCGAATGCCGCTGACGGCTCTGCTGCGCGCCATGAAGCGTTTGCGTGTCGCCTCGTCGGTCATCAAATCGACGTAACGCTGGCGGTATTTGACCTCTTGGTCCTGCATGCCGTGGAATTTGTCCGGCATCGGACGCAGGCTCTTGGTCAACAGGCGCAACTTGGTGGCATGGATCGACAGCTCACCCGTTCTGGTCCTGAACATAAGTCCCACCACGCCTACGATGTCGCCCAGGTCCCAGTGTTTGAAATTCTCGTAAAGCTCAGGGCCCAGTTCCTCGCCCTTGATGTAAACCTGAATCCTTCCCGAGCTGTCCTGCAGCGTGGCGAAGCTGGCCTTGCCCATGAGGCGTTTTAGCATCATGCGGCCCGCAACGGCGACCTCGTGCCTGAGCGCGGTCAACTCGTCGGGCGTGTGTGTCGCGTGCTCCGCAAGCAATGCTCCCGCATGGTCGGTCGGTTTGAAATCATTCGGAAACGCAACGCCTTTGCCGTCGATCTGGCGTTGGCGGATGACCTTGAGTTTGTCGCGCCGCTCCGCGATCAGCTGGTTTTCGTCAGGAGGCGTTTCGGGTGTGGGGTGATCAGACATGGGATGTGGGCAAGAAAGACAAGGCGGGGGAAACAAGCCGCGCAATCGTTTCGGCGCCCAGGGCGCCGCAAGGCACTATTATCGCCAGAGCCGCTTTGGGCCTCTATCCATGCTTAACCAAATAATTACATTGTTGCTGCAGATCGTATTTGGCCTGGTGGTCGGTACCTGCATGCTAAGGCTCTACATGCAGTACCACCGGGTTGCGTTATCCGCCCGTTCCGGGAACCCGCTAGGCCCGTTTATCTTTGCGCTGACCGACTGGATCGTGCTGCCATTGCGCCGCATCATCCGGCCTGTCGGTCGATGGGACAGCGCCAGTCTGGTGGCTGCTTACCTGCTCGAGTTGGTGCTGTTCGGCCTGTTCTGGCTGCTTGCCGGTGCCCACGGCTTGCCCGGATTCATTCCTGTGCAGGCTCTGTTTGCACTCCTGCGCTTGGTGTTGTCGGGCCTGAGCGGCCTTGTCATAATTTATGCGGTGTTGTCCTGGGTCCAGACCGAGTCGCCAATGGCCGACGTCATCGCGCGGCTTGTGGCCCCGTTGCTGCGCCCCATTCGACGTATTGTGCCGCTGGCAGGCGGCGTTGACCTGTCGCCGCTGGTGCTGCTGGTGCTGCTGCAAATAGCCGGAATTGTGGTGGATACCGTGCAGATCAACCTGCCACTCTGAGCCGGCGTCAGGCGCCGCCGTGTGTCAAACCACGGCGTCGGCCGGCTGGCGGAGCAGCATGGCCAGCGTATTGGCAACCACTTTGCGCAGTTCGCGCCGGTCGCTCACGAAGTCGACCGCGCCTTTTTCCTGCAGGAATTCGGCCCGCTGGAAACCCTCAGGCAGCTTCACGCGCAGTGTCGACTCGATCACCCGTGGGCCGGCGAAACAGATCAGGGCCTTGGGTTCGGCGATCACCATGTCGCCCATAAACGCAAAACTCGCGCTTACACCACCTGTTGTCGGGTCGGTCAGGATACTGATGAAAGGCAGGCCCTTCTTCGCAAGACGGGTAAGGGCGGCATTGGTCTTGGCCATCTGCATCAGGCTCAGCAGGCCTTCCTGCATGCGTGCACCACCGCTGGCGGTGAAACATACAAACGGCAGCTTCTGCTCGATGGCGGTTTCCACACCGCGCACAAAGCGCTCGCCGACCACCGAGCCCATGCTTCCACCCATGAAGTCAAACTCGAAACACGCAACCACCAAGCTGATGTTGTGCACGGCGCCACCCATGACAACCAGGGCGTCAGTTTCACCGGTACTCTCCATCGCCTCCTTGAGCCGTTCGGGGTATTTACGGCTGTCCTTGAACTTGAGCACATCTACAGGCAGCACCTCCTGGCCGATCTCGAAACGCCCTTCGTTGTCCAGAAAAAAATTGAGCCGGGCACGGGAGCCGATACGATGGTGGTGGCTGCACGTCGGGCACACGTTCTGGTTCTGTTCCAGGTCGGTTTTGTAAAGCACCGTCTCGCAGCTAGGGCATTTGATCCACAAGCCTTCAGGCACGGTTCGCCGGTCAGCAGGGTCGGTATGCTGGATTCTGGGGGGCAGAAGTTTCTCTAGCCAGCTCATGTGTTCACTCCTTGGGTTTCGCCATTGAAGCGGCGGACTGCGCATCCAGCGCGCTGCGGACGTCAGTGATGAAATCAGCCGCAACCTGGATCGCCTTGCCGCTTGTCTGCTCGTCAATCAACTGGATGATTTTGCTCCCGATAACGACCGCGTCCGCGACTTTCGCCACTGCGCATGCGGACTGGGCGTCGCGGATTCCGAATCCTACGCCAACCGGAATCTGCACATGCCCGCGGATGCGCGGTAACATGGCTTCCACGGACCCGGTATCCAGGGTGCCGGCGCCGGTCACGCCCTTGAGCGAGACGTAGTAGACATAACCCGTTGCCACCTGCGCCACCTGCGCCATACGTTGCTCGGTGCTGGTCGGCGCCAGCAGAAATATCAGATCAAGGCCATGTGCCTTGAGTTGGGCTGAAAATGCGACGCACTCCTCGGGCGGGTAATCCACCACCAGCAACCCATCCACACCGGCTTGGGCCGCGTCCCGCACAAATGTGCTGTCGTGCCCGGTTGAAGGTCTGCGCTGGTCGTAGCGCTCGATAGGATTGGCATACCCCATCAATACGACCGGTGTGGTGCGGTCCTTCTCGCGGAAGGCCCGCACCATGGCAAGCACCTGGACCAGGCCAATGCCGTTGGCCAAAGCCCGGTCGCCGGCCTTCTGGATAACCGCCCCATCCGCGCTGGGATCGGAAAACGGAACGCCCAGTTCGATGATGTCCGCGCCCGCCGCAACCATGCCGTGCATGAGCGAGGGCGTGATGTCGACAAAAGGAAATCCGGCCGTAACGTAAGGAATCAGGGCCTTGCGATTGCGCGCCTTGAGCGCGGAAAAGGTGGTGCTTATGCGGCCCATTGGGTAATCTCCATGCTACGCATTTCGGTGCTATGCGCCTTGGGAGCGGCCCGGCGGCTCATGCTTGCACCCGCGCGGTTGGGAGTGCCACGGCAGCGGCGCCGCCTTTGACGGCCTGGCCCTTGCAACTGGGCCGGCAATAAAAGTCGGCGTTGCTGAGATCGGCCACGGTGCCAATATCCTTGTCTCCGCGCCCGGACAGGTTCACCAGAATCGCCTGATCCGGTCGCATCGTTTTCGCCAGCTTCATCGCGTAGGCCACGGCGTGGCTGGACTCCAGCGCCGGGATGATGCCTTCGGTGCGGCACAAATAGTGGAACGCAGCCAGGGCCTCGGCATCGGTCGCCCCGACGTATTCGGCACGTCCGATGTCCTTGAGCAAGGCGTGTTCAGGGCCTACGCCAGGGTAGTCCAGGCCGGCGCTGATACTGTGGGTCTCGGTCACCTGGCCGTCATCGTTTTGCAGGATATACGTCCGGTTGCCATGTAGAACGCCGGGGCTGCCGCGTTGCAACGATGCCGAGTGTTTGCCGCTGTCCAGTCCTTCGCCGGCAGCCTCGACCCCTATCAGTCGCGTGCCTTCATAGGGGATATACGGATGAAAAATGCCCATGGCATTGCTGCCGCCTCCGACACAGGCCAGCACAGCGTCGGGCTGTGTGCCGTGGCAACCCTGCTGTGCCAGCATTTCAGGCATCTGCTGCAGGCATTCCAGTCCGATGACGCTCTGGAAGTCTCGCACCATCATCGGGTAGGGGTGTGGACCCGCCACGGTGCCGATGATGTAAAAGGTGTTGTCCACATTGGCCACCCAGTCGCGCATGGCTTCGTTGAGTGCTTCCTTGAGTGTCATGCTGCCTCTCTCCACTGGTACCACGGTCGCGCCCAGCAATTTCATCCGGTACACGTTGGGGCTCTGGCGTTTGATGTCTTCGCTGCCCATATACACCACGCATTCAAGCCCGTAACGGGCGCAGATCGTGGCGGTAGCAACCCCATGCTGCCCGGCGCCGGTCTCGGCAATGACGCGGGGTTTGCCCATGCGTTTGGCCAGCATGGCCTGGCCGATGGTGTTGTTGACCTTGTGCGCGCCGGTATGGTTGAGGTCTTCGCGCTTGAGGTAAATCTGGGCACCGCCCTGTTCGCGGCTCATGCGCGCGGCATGGTAGATCGGCGAGGGACGCCCTACGAAATGGGCCAGTTCATATTTGAACTCGGCCATGAACGCCGGGTCATGCTGGTACTTTGCATAGGCGTCCTTGAGTTCATTGATGGCGTGGGTCAGTGTTTCGCTGACGAAGCTGCCGCCGTAGGTTCCGAAATGGCCTGTCGGATCAGGTTGCTGGTAGGTGTACATGGAGTGACTTTGCAAATTGTTCGTCGGCTGCGCGAACCGCGGCGACAAACTGATGGATCAAGGTGGCGTCTTTGATGCCCTTGGACATCTCGACACCCGAACTGACATCAACGGCCAGCGTTTTACAACGCGGCCGCAACTGCAAAATGCCATCGGTCACGTTTGCAGGCGTGAGCCCACCACTTAAGACGAGGTGACAGTTGACGCTTGGAGGAAGAAGTGACCAATTGAATGTTTTGCCCCCACCACCATAACCCTCGACATGGGCGTCGAGCAATATGGCTTGGGCGCTGGAATAGTCTTGAGCGTATTTTACGAGATCAAAGTGCGCCGCGGCTTTACCGAGTGGTATGCGGGCGGCCTTCAGATAGGCTCTACGCCCATTTTGCGTCGCGTCCAGGCACTGCTGCGGCGTTTCTTCGCCGTGAAACTGGATAATCGCCTGGGCGAGCCTGGCGCAATTGGCAATAACGGCGCCGGCTGGTTCATCGACAACCAGCAGTACGGGCGTGACAAAAGCAGGCAGGCGTTTGGCAAGTTCCGCCGCGCGGTCTATGGAGACATAACGCGGGCTTTTGGGATACAGGACAAACCCGACCGCATCCGCACCGGCCGCAACGGCCACGTCCACGTCCTGCTCCCGGGTCAGACCACAGATCTTGACTCGCGTGCGGGAATTATGGGCAGGCACGGAGGTCATGGCAGTCCATCATACGCAGCCGTTCGGTCCGGCAAGCCCCATACGGGGTCGTAGCGGGGGCCGAGGAAATACAGTCCATCGGGAGAAAAAGTTGGCGCCGCCGTTTTCCTGTCGCGCGCCTCCAGCACTTCCTGTATCCATTCGGGCGCCTGCTTGCCTTGTCCGATGACAAGCAGGCAGCCCATGATGTTGCGGATCATGTGGTGCAGGAAGGCGTTGGCTTCAAACTCAAAGCGCCAGTAAGCACCGCGTCTTGACATGCCTATGTGCACAATACTTTTTACCGGAGACAGAGCCTGGCAACCCGCCGCGCGAAAAGACGTGAAGTCGTGCTCACCGAGCAGATAGCTGCACGCCTGCTGCATCGGCTCCAGCGCGAGCGGCCGCATGACCCATCCAACCCTGCCGGCATCGACGCTGGGGCGCACGGCTGACTCGACAACGGCATAAGCATAACGGCGTGACAAAGCACTTGCACGGCAGTGGAACCGTGCCGGTACTTCAACCGCCCATTCAACGCCGATGTCGCGCGGCAGGTACGCATTGGTTCCGCGAACCCACGATACGGGCAGGCGGCGGGCAGTGGTGTCGAAATGGATGACCTGCATCAGGGCATGTACGCCCGCATCGGTACGTCCGGCGCAAAGGGTACTGATTTTCTGGAGCGCCAATTTGGACAGTGCGGCCTCCACCTGGTCCTGTACCGTCTGGCGCGAAGTCTGGCTTTGCCAGCCTTGGTATGCCTGCCCGTTGTAACTGACGCCCAGCGCCAGTCTCACGCGTGTCGGCGCCAGGCCCATGCCAACATTCCGGCGAACACCTATCCCAGGCTGCTCAACGCGCGTTGCGCTTTTGCTTTCAAGTCCCCTGTGGATTCAGCAATCACTTCCTCGATCAGAGCCCTGGCACCGTCGTCATCCCCGATCGAAACAAACTCCTCGGCCAGTGCAAGCTTTGTCGCGAGCGGGTCTTCGGGTGTCGCCTCGGCCGGAGCGGAAGCGGGTGCCGGCTCCAAGTCAAGCGAAAGCGTCCCCAGATCAAATTCCAGCATGCCCGTATCCGCCGATGCAGGCGGTGTAAGCGGAACCTGGGAGGCGGTCAACGGTGCCGGACTTGTATAACCAAAACTCACGTCAGGCAACGGAGTGTCGACTGGCGTTGGGGTCAGCGCGGCCTGTACGGTTTGAAGCGGGATGGGGTTGGTGGAGCCGAAACTTACCTCGGCTTGTTGCCTGAAGTTCTCAGCATCATTGGCCGAAAGAGCTACCGTATCTTCCGCCAAAGACAATTCCGGCAAAGCGATTTCCACCGCTGCGGGCCGCAAGGTGGCGTTTGCAGGTGGCGCAGACAGTGTCTCGGTGGTTATGCCGAAATCCATGTCCAGCGATGCCGGCTGGGATGGGATAGCGCTTATGGCAATCGTAGGCTCAAGCTGGCTTGGCTTGGCCTCGACGATGGAACTGGCAGGTTCCTCATCGAGCGAAAAGTCGAGATCCAGATCAAGGTCAACAGGCGCGGGTAGCGGTGCCGCAGCCGGCGCAATATCCAGCTTTTGGGTCGCGGTACTCGCCGTCGCGAAGTTCTGCAAATCACGAGCCGGCAATACCTGCGTCTGGTTTTGCACTGACGGCTGACCGCCAGGCTGATACAGCGGGTTAGTCGGATCTATGGCTGAACCCTGCTCGCAGATGCGGGCCCAATCCTGGCTTTGGGCGCCCGTCAGCTTGAATGCTTCATTGGCCATAGCCTCAAAAGCCTTGGTGTCGCGGCGCTTGGCATAGATGTCCAGCAGCTTCTGGTGCACGGCGATTCGCCCGGAGTGGGTACGCAGGGCTTCCTTGAGAATTTCTTCAGCTTGCAGGTCCCGGCCATACGCAAGGTATACGTCGGCCTCGGCGACCGGGTCAACGTCGTCGGCTGCGTCAAGCTGGCTGGGCGAATAGACCATGGACGAGCCGGTTGCGGCACCGTCGTTGGTGTCTACACGCTGCCCGCCGCTCGCACCGAAAAAAGAGTCAGGCTGCAGTCGGCTTTCGAGGAATGCGCTATCGACCTCGGCGATCTTTTTGCGTTGTCGGGACTTGTAGATACCCAGGCCGGCAAGCAATGCGACCAGCCCTCCCGCCACAAGCAGGATGATTGGATTGTCGAGTAGTTGGTCGACCACGCCGGGCTCAGCTGGCGGTGCAGGCGGTGCCGGCTTGGGCGCAACCGCTACCGGAGCTGGCGCGGCAGGCGCCGCGACGGCTGGTACGGCAGGTGCCGAAGCGACAGCCACCGGAGGAGCGGCCGGAGTGGCTGCCACAACCGGCGCCGGCACAGCAACTGGCGCAGCGGCCGGGACAGGTGTCGCAAGGGGCGCGGCGGCGCTGGGCGCGGATGCGGCCCCCAGACTGCTCAAGTCCTTGATATTCTTGGACAACTCAGCTGCGCGTTGTGCTGCTTCTTTCGCGGTTTTATCCTGTGCAACTTTCTCTTCAGCGGCTTTGGCCTGGATCGCTCCCTTGGACAAGGTCAGCTTGTCGGGTGTCGAAGCCGGGGTTTTCTTGTCATCAACCTGAGCCTGGATGCTGCCACCCGCCTTGCGGTCAGGCGCTGCTACTGGAACATTGGGTGCACCGGTTGCGAGCTTGGTACGGAAATCGTTGAAATCGCGGCTTTGCGCAATTACGGTCTGGGAAGCCTCAGGAGCGGCCATGGACCGCGCTTGTTCCTCGGAAGGAATGGTAAGAATCGCCCCAGCTTTAAGACGGTTCAGGTTGCTGTTGATGAACGCATCCGGATTGGCCCGCAGCAAAGCAACCAGCATCTGATCCAGCGAGACCTGCGCCGGTTTGGTTGCACCGGCGATTTTGCTCGCGGTATCGCCAGGCCTTACGGTCACCCGATTTTCACTATCTTGGCGCGGCGGTTTCGGCGCGGATTCGGAAGCAGTCGTTACCGGCGTTCTGCGTGCAGGTGCTGCCGCACGGGGTGCAGGTGTAGCGGGAGCGGTTGAAACCGCCGGAGCAGGAATCGCTGTTGCCACGGACACTTGGGGTGCAAGCGTTGCAACCGGCGCAGGGGCCCGCAAGCTTGGCGGATCCAGAAGCATCGTGTAATCACGTACGATCCGGCCGCTTGACCAGCTTGCCTCCAGGATCAAATCCACGAACGGCTCGGTAACAGCCCTGTCGCTGCTCAAGCGTATGAACGCCCGGCCATCGGCGCGCCGTTGCAGGGATATCTGCGCTCCCGAAAGCGCCGGGTTGTATTCAAGTCCGGCGGCACGAAATGCCTCGGGCAATGCTACCGTCGTCTTCAGCGACGCCGCTTCCTCGGCATTGATATCCAGTATGTCAATTTCTGCCCGAAGGGGATCACCGAGCGCAGATTGAACGGTGATTCGCCCAAGGGCCAGCGCCCAGGCATTCGCGCCGGAGAGGCCCAATACCGCAGCGAGCAAAGATGCCAGAGCGGTCTTGCGCCAGCGTGGTAACTTAGAAATCAATTTAGTAGCCTCCGATGTTCGGGCGCCCCACCGCTACTGCACATAGTGTGAACGAACGCCGCGACACTCAAACCTTGAAAAGTACCATAACATCAATGTCTTAGCCTGACAAGCTGAGAAAGCGCTCAAGTATGGCCGAGTTGGGCCGACGGCCCCGTCCGGGTGTAAGGATGTTGCCAAACGACAACGGCATAAGGCGTGAACTGGTAGGCTGGCCAGAACCGCAGACCAGTATCAGATCAAGCGCCCAGCAAAATCCGCAACATGCGCCGCAAGGGTTCGGCCGCGCCCCACAGCAACTGGTCGCCAATCGTGAACGCCCCCAGGTATTCCGGACCCATGGACATTTTGCGAATACGTCCGACCGGGATACCCAGGGTTCCGGTGACCGCGACAGGTGTCAGGTCGGCCATGCTCGCCTCGCGGTTGTTGGGAACCACGCGCACCCACGAGTTGTCTTCGGCGATCAAGGCTTCGATGTCGGACGTCGGCACGTCTTTTTTGAGTTTGAAAGTAAGCGCCTGGCTATGACATCGCATGGCGCCGACCCGGACGCAAAAACCGTCAACCGGGGTCGCTGGCGTTCCAAAGTCGGCACCTTGCCCCAGAATCTTGTTGGTTTCGGCACCTGCTTTCCATTCTTCCTTGCTGACCCCGTCCCCCAGATCCTTGTCGATCCAGGGAATCAGGCTGCCACCGAGTGGAACGCCAAAGTTGGCGGTCTCCAGCGCCGTCAGGGAGTGCTGCTTCGCAAGCAGCTTGCGATCAATCTCCAGGATTGCAGATTTGGGGTCGTCAAGCAGGCCTCGAACTTCAGCATTGAGTGTGCCAAACTGGGTGAGCAATTCCCGCATGTGTTGGGCGCCTCCGCCCGATGCCGCCTGGTAGGTCATGCTGGTCATCCACTCCACCAGCCCGGCCTTGTACAGGGCGCCGACTCCCATCAACATGCAACTGACCGTACAGTTGCCGCCGATCCAGTTCTTTCCTCCTTTGACCATGGCGTTCTTGATTACTGGCAAATTGACTGGGTCGAGAATAATGACAGCGTCGCGTTGCATGCGCAGTGAGGATGCGGCATCAATCCAGTGCCCGGTCCAGCCGGCTGAACGCAGCTTGGGAAAAACCTCAGACGTATAGTCGGCACCTTGGGCGGTGATGATGATGTCGCAGCGTTTCAACGCGGCGATATCCATCGCGTCTTTCAGGAAGGGCTCGTTCCTAGAAAATCCGGGGGCGGGGCCACCTACATTGGAGGTGGAAAAGAATACGGGCTCAATCAGATCGAAGTCGCCCTCGGCCTGCATGCGGTCCATCAGCACGGAACCAACCATGCCGCGCCAGCCAACCAGCCCAACGATATTGCCAACTTTCATCACACTACCCCTTCCGTAAACTGAAAATGCGAAATGCTTTCAGTGACCCGGCTAGTCTGGCCGGATGGGGCGCGACGAACCGGGCTCTGTCAGCCTTTAATGGTTGTCGACTTGGTGGACGACGCTGACAGGACCCGACCCACCGCCATCCGCAAGGCTGGAAACAGGATCGAATAGGCGTCAGGACATGTCACGCAAATATTGTAAGCGACTCAGTTGCGAAGAGCTTGGACCACGGCATCACCCATTTCGCGCGTACCCACGCGAACTGTGCCCGTACTATGAATGTCGGCAGTGCGCAGGCCTTGCGCCAGTACTTTGCTGACTGCTGCCTCTATTCGGTCAGCACTTTGTGGCTGATTCAAGCTGAAACGCAGCATCATGGCGGCGCTCAGTATGGTGGCCAGCGGGTTGGCAATTCCCTGGCCCGCGATGTCGGGCGCGCTGCCATGGCTTGGTTCATAAAGGCCCTGGTTTTTTGCGTTGAGGCTGGCCGACGGCAACATGCCTATAGAGCCGGTCAACATGGCGGCTTCGTCACTCAGTATGTCGCCAAACATGTTGCCCGTAACCACGACGTCGAATTTCTTGGGCGCGCGCACCAGCTGCATGGCCGCGTTGTCAACGTACATGTGGTCAAGTGCCACGTCCGGATATAGCTGACCCACCTCAGTCACCACGTCTTTCCAGAACTGGAAGGTCTCCAGTACATTGGATTTGTCCACGCTGGTAACGCGTTTGTTGCGCTTGCGTGCGGCCTGAAACGCCACGTGGGCAATACGTTCGATCTCCGGGCGCGAGTAACGCATGGTGTCGAAGGCTTCTTCGCTGCCGGGGAAATGGCCGTCCACGGCAGTACGGCGACCGCGTGGTTGACCAAAGTAGATGTCGCCGGTGAGTTCGCGGATGATCAGGATGTCGAGCCCCGCGATCAATTCCGGCTTCAGACTCGACGCATCGATCAACTGGTCGTGGCAGATGGCGGGGCGGAAATTGGCGAACAAACCCAGGCTCTTGCGCAGCCCCAATATGGCCTGCTCAGGACGCAATGGGCGCTCCAGCTTGTCGTATTTCCAGTCACCCACGGCGCCAAACAGGATGGCATCAGCCTGGCCGGCGAGTTTGAGCGTTGCCTCCGGCAGCGGGTGGCCAAAAGCCTCAAATGCTGCGCCTCCGACAAGTGCGGTCTCCATCTCGATTTCAACATCCAGAGAGCACAATACCTTGACCGCCTCGGCGACTATTTCTGTCCCGATTCCGTCACCGGGCAATACTGCGATTTTCATCGTGTTCCAAATATCGTCAAATTTTCAGGTCGCAAGGAAATGGCGCCGAGCCTAGCGGTCCATGCTCTCTCGATTCTGCTGCATGCGCAATTGCTCCTGCCCAGCTTGCTGTTGTTCCACCAGTGTCCGGAAGCTGGCATCAGCTTTCGACAATTCGGAGCACAGGTAGCTGTTTGCCGCAGGTGTGGTGAGTACGGCCAGACATAGTTCCCGCATTGAAGCAGCGAAGGTCGTATTTGCCATTGCCGCGCGCAATTCGGGTGGCATCCTGGCCAATCGACTCGCTTCTACAGCTTGCTGACAGACTTTTGCATTGCGCAGTTTGTAGCCCGCGTCGGCGCATCTTTGGGTAGTAGCCTGCAATTCTGGCACACGTCCCAGCATCGACTGGATTGCGGGCAATGCCAGCAACTCCTCGACAATACCTGCATGGGATGCTGAAATGGTGGACATCAGCATCAGGATCAAGACTAGCAGGATTCGCAATGGACTTTTCATGATGGCTCACTGGTCAAAAGTGTGTTTGCTAACCACGGCTTTCCGGTTAGCCGCTGGGCTTCGAAAGCCTTGATCTTGTCAGCATGGCGAAGCGTCAGCCCTATGTCGTCGAAGCCATTGAGCAGGCAGTATTTGCGAAATGGCTGGATGTCGAACGGCAGTTCCTCACCCTGCGGCCTGACGATCACCTGTCGCACAAGGTCGATTGTCAGGGAGTAGCCCGGGAATGCGGCGACCTCATCGAAAAGCCGGCTCACCTGCAACTCGTTCAAGGCAATCGGCAAGAGCCCGTTCTTGAAACTGTTGTTGAAGAAGATATCGGCATAACTTGGCGCGATGATTGCGCGAAAGCCAAACTGGTCCAAGGCCCAGGGTGCATGTTCACGCGAGGATCCACAGCCAAAATTCTTGCGCGCAATCAGGACGGAGGCACCTGCATACCGCGGCTGGTTCAGCACAAAATCCGGATTGGGGCGCCGGCTCGCGTGGTCCTGCCCCGGAAATCCCGGATCCAGATAACGCCACGCATCGAAAAGGTTCTCTCCGAATCCGGTCTTGCGGATCGACTTGAGAAACTGCTTCGGAATGATCGCATCGGTATCGACGTTTTCCCGATCCATCGGGGCGACCAGCCCCTTGTGCACAGTAAATTTTTGCATTATTTCTTCTTTGCGGCGCCTTCAATGCTTTCGCCAGCTTTCTGAATGTCCTGCCCCACGCCCTTGACCGTGTTACATCCGGCACCTGCCAGCGCCAGTGCAAGAACAAAAATCTGAATCACTCTTTGCATACCTGGTCTCCAAAGTTGCTCAAACAAATTTTCTGACATCGACGAAATGGCCGTAGACGGCCGCAGCCGCGGCCATGGCAGGGCTGACGAGGTGAGTACGGCCGCCCGCGCCCTGGCGACCCTCGAAATTGCGGTTGCTAGTGGACGCGCAACGTTCGCCCGGCTCAAGCCGGTCTGCGTTCATGGCAAGACACATGGAACACCCTGGTTCGCGCCACTCAAATCCCGCGGCCTTGAATATTTCGTGCAGGCCCTCGCGTTCTGCCTGCTGCTTCACCAGCCCCGAACCCGGTACCACCATCGCCAGGCTGACATTGCCCGCGACCTTCTGGCCCAGCCTTTTGACTATCGCGGCAGCCTCACGTATGTCTTCGATGCGGCTGTTGGTACAGGATCCGATGAATACCTTGTCGACGTAAATGTCATCCAGAGCCTTGCCGGGTTGCAAGCCCATGTAGGTCAAGGCGCGCTCAATCGCGCCCCGTTTGTTGGCGTCTTTCTCCTTGTCAGGGTCTGGCACATGCCCGTCCACGCCCAGCACCATCTCGGGCGAGGTTCCCCAGGTGATCTGTGGAATGATTTGCGACGCGTCGAAATCGACCACGGCGTCAAATTTTGCATTGACGTCGGAGTGCAGCGTGCGCCAGTACGTGACGGCCTGGTCCCATTCAACGCCCGCTGGCGCCAGCAACCGCCCTTTGAGGTAGTCAATGGTCTTTTGGTCCACCGCCACCAGACCCGCGCGCGCACCGGCTTCGATAGCCATGTTGCACACGGTCATGCGCCCTTCCATACTGAGGGCGCGAATCGCGGCGCCCGCAAACTCGATGGTGAATCCGGTTCCGCCAGCCGTCCCGATGCGCCCAATCACGGCCAGTACGATGTCCTTGGCGACGCAGCCCCGTGGCAGGGCCCCTTCGACCCGCACCAGCATGTTTTTCGCTTTCTTGGCCAGCAAGGTCTGTGTCGCCATGACATGTTCGACTTCGCTGGTGCCGATGCCATGCGCCAACGCTCCGAAAGCGCCATGGGTCGAGGTGTGGGAGTCGCCGCACACCACGGTCATGCCAGGAAGCGTTGCGCCATTCTCAGGGCCGATTACATGCACGATGCCCTGGCGCTTGGACAAAAACGGGAAATAGACCGCGGAGCCGAATTCGTTGATATTTGCGTCCAAGGTAGTAATCTGCTCACGGCTGACGGCATCGGTAATGCCGTCGTATCCCAGGTCCCAGCCGGTGGTCGGCGTGTTGTGGTCGGCCGTTGCGACGATGGAACTGATACGCCAGACCTTGCGGCCAGCCTGCCGCAGACCTTCGTATGCTTGGGGGCTGGTTACCTCATGTACCAGGTGCCGGTCAATGTAGAGAACGGCGGTGCCATCTTCTTCGGAGTGGACGACATGTTCGTCCCAGATCTTGTCATAGAGAGTGCGGCTCATTGGATGGGTTCCTTGCTGCACATGATTTTATGCCCAGTAGCAACAAGAGTCTCACTGGCCAACGGCCCGCAGTGTGTCGCTGGCCACCAATCCGCGCTATCGCTGACCTATCGGGGTCACCTCGCGTTGCGTGGCACCCGTGAACAACTGGCGCGGGCGGCCAATCTTGTATTCCGCGTCGCCTATCATTTCGTTCAACTGCGCGATCCAGCCGACGGTGCGCGCAAGCGCAAAAATCGCCGTGAATAGCGAGGTCGGAATGCCAATTGCGCGCTGAACGATGCCCGAATAAAAATCCACGTTCGGGTACAGCTTGCGCTGCACAAAATAATCGTCTTCCAGGGCAATTTTTTCCAGCGCCATTGCCAGTTTGAGCAAGGGGTCATTCTCCAGCCCGAGGGAACTCAAAACCTCGCGGCAGGTTTCCTGCATCAGCTTGGCGCGCGGATCGTAATTCTTGTACACCCGGTGGCCAAAACCCATGAGTTTGATGCCCGAGGTCTTGTCCTTGACCTGGCTGATGAATTCCCCCACCTTGCTCACGCCACCCATTTTCTGGATGTCTTCCAGCATGTTCAGGCAGGCCTCATTGGCGCCACCGTGCGCGGGGCCCCAAAGGCAGGCCACGCCCGCCGCAATTGCCGCAAACGGGTTGGTGCCCGAACTTCCGCACAGGCGCACCGTGGACGTTGAAGCATTCTGCTCGTGGTCGGCATGCAGGATGAATATGCGGTCCAGCGCGCGCTCGATCACAGGGTTGACGGTGTACTCTTCGCACGGCGTCGCAAACATCATGTGCAGGAAGTTGCCGGCGTAGCTGAGGTTGTTCTTCGGGTACATGTAGGGTTGGCCAGCACTGTATTTGTAGGCCATGGCCACCAGCGTCGGCATCTTAGCGATCAGGCGGATGGCCGAGATTTCGCGATGTTCCGGGTTGTTGATGTCGGTGCTGTCATGGTAGAAGGCCGACAGTGCACCCACCAGCCCGGTCATGATGGCCATGGGATGGGCGTCGCGGCGGAAGCCACGCAGGAAAAACTGCATCTGCTCGTTCACCATGGTGTGATTCGTAACCAGTTTCGTGAACTTGGCCTTGGCGGCCACATCGGGCAGATTACCGTACAGCAGCAAATGGCAGGTCTCAAGAAAATCGCAATTGGTAGCCAGTTGCTCAATCGGATAACCACGGTATAGCAGTTCGCCCTTATCGCCGTCGATATAGGTGATCGCCGACTGGCAAGCGGCCGTCGACAGAAAACCTGGATCGTAGGTAAACATCCCGGTCTGCGCGTAGAGCTTGCGAATGTCGATCACGTCCGGCCCGATACTGCCGCTGTACACCGGCAACTCGATATTCGGATCGCCGTTACTGAACGACAGCGTGGCTTTGTTGTCAGCTAGTTTCATATTCGCCCTTTCAGCGGTTTTCTCTCAACATTCCCAATACTTCAAAAACGTCGTCCCGGTCCAGGCTGGCATCAATCTGCGCAAGCACCTTTCGTCCAAGGTGGAGATCGAGCAGATCATTGTCACTCAGGTCCATCAAGTCACTCAGCGCGCGTGCCTGGTACCCGGTCAGAGTCATCTCATAACGATGCAAGAATCGTTCCAGAAAGAGATCGTTTTCCAGCATTCCCCTGCGGCAGCGCCACTTGAGCCGACTCAGTGCCCGCAGATCCAGCGGCAAGTGCGGTGCAAGGTCTTGCACGGTTTTCCCCGGTATGGATCAGACGGTTCTATAAACCATCATTTCCTTGATCTTGCCTATGGCCCGGGTCGGGTTCAATCCCTTGGGGCAAACGTCCACGCAGTTCATGATGGTGTGGCAGCGGAACAGCCGGTAAGGATCCTCCAGGTTGTCCAGGCGTTCGGCGGTGGCTTCATCGCGGCTGTCCGCTATGAACCGGTAAGCCTGCAGCAGTCCGGCGGGGCCCACGAACTTGTCCGGGTTCCACCAGAAGCTCGGGCAACTGGTCGAGCAACTAGCACACAGGATGCATTCATACAGGCCGTTGAGTTCCTCGCGCTCTTGCGGGCTTTGCAGCCGCTCCTTCTCGGGCGGCACATTGTCGTTGACCAGATACGGCTTGATGGAGTTGTATTGCTTGAAAAACTGCGTCATGTCCACGATCAGGTCACGGATCACCGGCAGGCCGGGCAGCGGCTTTAGCACAATGGTTCCGGAAAGCGTGAGCATGTTGGTAAGGCATGCCAGGCCATTTTTCCCGTTGATATTCATGGCGTCGGACCCGCAAACGCCTTCGCGACAGGAGCGACGAAAAGAAATGCTGGGGTCAACCGCCTTGAGTTTCATCAATGCGTCAAGCAGCATGCGCTCATTTCCATCGAGATTAACCTCGATGGTCTGCATGTAGGGCTTGGCGTCCTTGTCGGGGTCGTAGCGGTAAATCTGGAAAGTACGTTTTTGCATCGTTAACTCCGGTCGGGGCGGTTGGGGGCGACGTTTCTGCGAAGGCGTTGGTGATCAGCCGAGACAAGCCTCAAAAAGTCCTAACCTTGAGTGGAACGGAGTCCACCGTCAGTGGTTTCATTTGCACCGGTTTGTAGCTCAAGCGATTGCCTTCGCCGTACCAAAGGGTATGTTTGTGCCAGTCGGTGTCGTTGCGGCCGTTGGGGTGCTCGGGCGTGTCGCCGTAGTCGGCCACGGAATGCGCGCCCCGGCTTTCGTGCCGCGCGGCGGCGGAGACGATCGTGGCTTGTGCTGCCTCGATCAGGTTTTCGACTTCTAGCGCTTCGATACGCGCGGTATTGAATATTCTGGACTTGTCCTTGAGGTTAATGTTGGCGACACGCTGCCGAATCTGGGCGATCTCAGTCACGCCATGGTCCAGCTTCTCCTGTGTTCTGAAAACGCTGGCATGTTTCTGCATGGAGGCCCGGATGTCATTTGCCACGTCCTGCGCGTATTCGCCATCGGTGGCATCGTCTAGGCGCGCCAAGCGGGCCCGGGTTCTGTCCGCGGCATCGGCGGGCAGTTCCTTGTGGTTCTTGTTCTTGTCGTTGAATTCGACGATGTGATTGCCGGCGGCACGGCCGAATACCAGCAGATCCAGCAAGGAGTTGGTGCCGAGGCGGTTGGCCCCGTGCACGCTGACACAGGAGCATTCACCTACGGCATACAGTCCGTTGACCGGCGTATTGTGGTTGCCATCTTTCTGGTCCACCACCTGCCCGTGGATATTGGTCGGAACGCCACCCATCTGGTAATGGATGGTCGGGACCACTGGTATCGGTTCGCGGGTGACATCCACATTGGCAAAATTGATGCCGATCTCATGCACTGAAGGCAGACGCTTCATGATGGTGTCAGCGCCCAGGTGGTCCAGTTTGAGCAGCACATAATCCTTGTCAGGACCACAGCCACGGCCTTCCTTGATTTCCTGGTCCATGCAGCGCGAAACAAAATCCCGCGGCGCGAGGTCCTTGAGTGTTGGCGCGTAACGCTCCATGAAACGCTCGCCATTGCTGTTGATCAGGATCGCGCCCTCACCCCGACAACCTTCGGTGAGCAGTACACCGGCACCGGCCACGCCGGTCGGGTGGAATTGCCAGAACTCCATGTCTTCCAGAGCGAGGCCGGCGCGTGCTGCCATTCCCAGGCCATCTCCGGTGTTGATGAAGGCATTGGTCGAGGCGGCAAAAATCCGTCCGGCGCCGCCGGTCGCGAGCATCGTCGTCTTGGCCTGCAAGATGTGCAGGTCGCCTGTTTCCATTTCCAGCGCGGTGACCCCCACCACGTCACCTTCAGCGTCACGGATCAGGTCAAGCGCCATCCATTCCACAAAAAAGGCGGTGCGCGCCTTGACGTTCTGCTGGTACAGCGTGTGCAGCATCGCATGCCCCGTGCGGTCCGCTGCGGCGCAAGCGCGCTCCACTGCTTTCTCTCCATAATTGGCCGTGTGTCCGCCAAAGGGGCGCTGGTAAATCGTGCCGTCCGGATTGCGGTCGAAAGGCATTCCCATGTGCTCAAGGTCGTACACGACTTTGGGAGCTTCCCGGCACATGAATTCGATAGCGTCCTGGTCGCCGAGCCAGTCCGAGCCTTTCACCGTGTCATAAAAATGGTAATGCCAGTTGTCCTCGTTCATGTTGCCCAGCGAAGCGCCGATGCCACCCTGTGCGGCAACCGTATGGGAGCGCGTCGGAAAGACCTTGGAAAGCACGGCCACGTTGAGCCCCGCTCGCGCCAACTGCAGTGAGGCACGCATGCCGGAACCACCGGCGCCAATGATTACAACGTCAAACTTGCGCTTGGAAATGGAATAAGTCATGGATAGGGGTCGGGAAATGAAGAACGCCGTTGGGCTGCCGCAATCAAAGGCGCCACAGAACCTGGATCGCCCAACCCGCACAGCCGACGAGCCAGGCAATGGAAAGAATCTGCAATGACAAACGCACTGAAACAGACTTGATGTAGTCCATCCAGATATCGCGCATCCCTACCCAAACGTGGTACAGCAAAGAGACGATAACGACAAAAGTCAGCACTTTCATCCACTGCGCCGAGAAAATTCCGGCCCAGCGGTCGTAACCGATAGCGCCTTTGGTAAAAAGAACCTGGGCCAGCACGACGAGCGTAAAAAGTGCCATCAAGCCCGCCGTGACGCGCTGGCTCAACCAGTCGCGCAGCCCATAGTGCGCCCCAACCACAATGCGCCGGGATCCGAAATTAACTGCCATCTGAATCCATCCTTTCAATTACCCAAGTACCGATGCAATCCCTTGTATCAGTAGGCTCCGAACAGCTTGGCGCCGAACACCAATGTCAATCCGACACTGAGCGCCAAAGTCGCGGCAGCAGAATTCTTGCCAAATTCTTTGCTTACGGCGTGGTTGATGTCCATCCACAAATGCCGCAGGCCTGCAATCAGATGGTGCAAAAAAGCCCAGATCAACGCCAGAGCTACCAGCTTCATTAACCCTCCGGGCACTGGACCAAGCCCGTTGTTGAAAGCGCTCTTGAACCTGGCAAACGAAATCTCGGACGATACCGAGACATCGAACATCCATATGATGAAGGGCAGCAGCAAGAACATGAGTGCGCCGCTGATGCGGTGCAGGATGGACACCAGACCAGCCAGCGGCAGCCGGTAGCCCGGTAGATCGGTAAACGCGTTGATATTGCGAAACTCAGGGCGCTTGGCGCCGGAGGGAGTGTTCAATTCAGTCATGGAATGCATTTCTCTTTTTGGCTGCGGCATGGCAAGCCCCTGGAGGAATTGTCAGCCTGCGCGTAAGCTCAGGTTTGGTAACCATCTTGTAATTATTGGAAACTGCCATCGCCCAATCTTATTTCAAGCAGCGTTTGAAGGACGGGACCGGACCTTTTGCCCCGGTCCCGGTTGCGGCCGAACCGGCCGGCCAACTACCCACGATCTCCTGTAGCGTTTCAATTGAGCTCGTTGCGGTAGTAGTGATTGTCCGTTCGATACAGGCCACGGCGAAGTTCCATGGCCTTGTCATCATAGGTGAAGGCGATCCGCTCCACACTCAGCAGCGGCGTATTTTGGGCTACCCCGAGCAGGGTCGCCTGGTCGCCGTCCGGCAACACGGCACGTATCTTCTCCTCGGCACGAACCATCCGGACGCCGAATTCGGTTTCAAACAAGCCGTACATCGGCCCGCGGTATGCCCTCAGGCGCTCCGCAGTAAGCCCCTTGAATGGGCCGCCGGGAAGCCAGATGTCTTCCAGAATCGTGGGCGCTCCGGCAAACGACAAAACCCGCCGCACTTCCAGGACCGAGTCTCCGGTGCGCAGCCCGAGGGCGCGGGCCGTGTCGGCGGAGGCGCGCAAGCGTCTGCAGTCCACTACGTCGCGTTGCGCGGGGCCAACGCTGTCGGGGTCTCCGTTGTCCGGGATCAGTTTCAGGAAGCGGTATTGCACATGTTCTTCCGCGTGGGTCGCCACGAAGGTGCCTCTACCCTGGCGCCGTACCAGCAGATTTTCAGACGCTAGTTCGTCGATGGCCTTGCGAACCGTACCCTGGCTCACACGAAAACGCGCCGCCAATTCCATTTCGCTCGGAATAGCCTCGCCCGGCTTCCATTCGCCGGCTTGAAGGCTTTTGAGCATCAGCCCCTTGATTTGCTGGTACAAAGGACTGAAAGCTGGCGTGGCGGCCCGATTGCCCAGCACGTTCTGGTCTATCAGGTCGCTCGATTGCCCGACGCTTGAAGGCTGTGTTTGTTGCATTGGAGAAGGGTTTGCTCCAGGGTCTAAGATAATGTGGTTTACGCTGGAATCATATCTTATATAAGATATAAGACAAGTTGACCCGGGGCTCTTTTCGAGGGTAAACTCCCAGCCATTGGGTGGCGCCCGGACGCCAGGTTTGGGCGATGTCCGCCGTACCTGTTTCGCAACCTTTTCCGCAACCTTTCTGGAGTTCTCCCCATGCGCAAAAAGCCCGTCCGCGTCGCCGTTACCGGCGCAGCTGGTCAAATCGGTTACGCCATCCTGTTTCGTATTGCCGCAGGCGAAATGCTGGGCAAGGATCAACCCGTCATTCTTAGCCTGCTTGAAGTACCGATGGAAAAGCCGCAACAGGCCTTGCAGGGTGTGATGATGGAACTGCAGGACTGTGCCTTTCCGTTGCTTGCGGGAATGGAAGCCCACGGCGACCCGATGACGGCTTTCAAGGACGCCGACTATGCCTTGCTGATCGGCTCGCGTCCGCGTGGGCCTGGCATGGAGCGCGCCGAACTGCTTGCCGTGAATGCTGAGATATTCACTGCCCAGGGCAAAGCACTTAACGCCGTGGCCAGCCGTAGCGTCAAGGTGCTGGTGGTTGGTAATCCGGCCAACACCAATGCGTACATCGCGATGAAAAGCGCGCCCGACTTGCCGCGCCGCAATTTCACCGCCATGTTGCGCCTCGATCACAACCGCGCATTGAGCCAGCTCGCCGCCAAGACCGGCAAACCGGTGGCGGACATTGAAAAACTCGCGGTGTGGGGTAACCATTCGCCGACCATGTACGCCGACTACCGGTTTGCGACCATCCATGGCCAGAGCGTCAAGCAGATGATCAATGACCATGACTGGAACGCGAACACCTTTTTGCCGACGGTGGGCAAACGCGGCGCCTCCATCATCGCGGCACGCGGCGTGTCGTCGGCTGCATCGGCGGCCAATGCGGCGATTGACCATATGCGGGATTGGGCTCTGGGTACCAATGGCAAATGGGTGACCATGGGTATTGCGTCCGACGGCCAATATGGCGTTCCCAAGGACACCATGTTTGGTTTTGCGGTTACCTGCCAAGGGGGCGAATATGCTTTGGTGGAAGGCCTTGAGATTGACGCGTTCAGCCAGGAGTGCATCAACAAGACGCTCAAGGAATTGCAGGACGAACAGGCTGGTGTTGCGCACCTGCTGTGAGCGGTGAAGGATCCACGCGACGTTCTTCTCGGCGCTCGGGCAGCGGCATACCTCCCTGCGTGTGGCCATTACGGCGGAGTCGAAGTACGGATGCGGGATATACAGGCCATGGCGGGGGGGGCGGCTCCGTATCGTGTGATGGCCCCAAGCTTGAGGCGGTTCAGGAATCGACCGTGTGGTGGCGGTGCCATTTGCATGATCGGGCGAGTTACCGATTTTTTTGGCAGACGCTGGCGTGTGCACACCAAACCGGGAAAACCATGCCGCTTTCCGTAAGCCAGTATTTTGTGCCGCCGTTGTATTGATGGCTGTTTTCCTTTTCCCTGGGCTGTAACCATGAAGAAGTGTTTTGGTGTTGGACTAGCGGCGTTGGTGGCCACCTGCGTCCTGGCCCAGACCGCGCCGGTGGCCAAGCCCAAGGTGGATCCGAAAGCGAGCCGAAAAGAGATTCGCGTGATTGCGCGCAACACCGCTGCGGAGGCGCGGGCGCCTTTGTCGGCGGCGGAGCTCGATATCGCTGGCAGGGTTCATGCGGGTACATTGCCATGCGAACTCGGACAGGTGGTGGTGTTGACGCCTGACCCCGCGTCGCCCGGTTTCTTCAACCTGCGTATCGGCAAGGAGAGCTACCACGTCTCGCCGGAGGAAACCACCACGGGCGCTATCCGTCTCGAGGACAAGGCGGCCGGTGTGGTCTGGCTGCAGCTGGCCAACAAGTCCATGTTGATGAGCCAGAAATTCGGCAAGCGCCTGGCCGACGAATGCAAAAGCCCGGCCCAGATTTTGGTGGCCGAGGCGATGTTGAAGGACCCGCCACCCAGCGTACTTGATGCTCCTGCGGTGCCTACCGCGCCGGCAATCATGCCACCGCCTGATGTGACTGCCGTGCCGATACCGCCTGTAGTGCCGGAGCCCGTTCAGTGAGCCGCGATCAGATTTTGTTTTGACAAGGAGTAAACCATGTTGCAAGCCTATCGTACCCACGTTGCCGAACGCGCCGCACTCGGTATCCCGCCGCTGCCCCTGTCTGCCAGGCAGACCGGTGACTTGATCGAGTTGCTCAAGAACCCCCAGCCCTTGGGCACGCTGGGTGAGGAAGCGGAACTGGTGGAGTTGATCACCCACCGCGTTCCAGCCGGAGTGGATGACGCGGCGAAGGTCAAAGCCAGTTACCTGGCCGCCGTGGCGCACGGCAGCGAGAAGTGTACGTTGATCAGCCGGGAAAAGGCCACCGAGCTGTTGGGCACCATGCTGGGCGGCTACAACATCGGCCCCCTGGTCGACCTGCTTGACGATGAAGCCGTGGCTGCGGTTGCCGCCAGCGGATTGAAGAAAACGCTTTTGATGTTCGACCAGTTCCATGACGTGAAGGACAAGGCCGACAAAGGCAATCCGCACGCCAAGGAGGTGCTGCAGAGTTGGGCCGATGGTGAGTGGTTCACCAGCCGACCCGAGGTCCCGCAAAGCATTACTGTCAGCATTTTCAAGGTGAGCGGCGAAGTCAATACGGATGATCTTTCCCCGGCCCCGGATGCTTGGAGCCGCCCCGATATCCCGCTGCACGCGCTGGCGATGCACAAGAACCCGCGGCCTGGACTGACGCCGGAGCAGGATGGAAAACGCGGGCCGGTCAAGTTCATTGAAGACCTGCGTGCCCGTGGTCATCTGGTCGCCTACGCGGGTGACGTGGTCGGCACGGGGTCGAGCCGCAAGTCAGCCACCAACTCGGTCCTATGGTTTACCGGGGAAGACATCCCCTTTGTGCCCAATAAGCGCTTTGGGGGAGTCTGTCTGGGCAGCAAGATTGCCCCGATCTTCTACAACACGATGGAAGATTCAGGCGCGCTGCCGATAGAACTGGATGTAAGCCAGATGAACATGGGTGACGTGGTCGAATTGCGTCCCTACGATGGCAAGGCGCTGAAAGACGGCAAGGTGATCGCCGAGTTCAGGCTCAGGAGCGATGTGTTGTTCGACGAGGTCCGCGCGGGTGGGCGCATTCCGCTCATCATCGGCCGGGGCCTGACCGCAAAGGCGCGTGAAGCCCTGGGACTGCCGGTCAGCATGCTGTTCCGCTTGCCGCAAAACCCGGCCGCCACCGAGGCAGGGTTCACGCTGGCGCAGAAGATTGTGGGTCGTGCGGTTGGCTTGCCGGACGGGCAGGGCGTGCTTCCCGGCACCTATTGCGAGCCGCGGATGACCTCGGTGGGTTCGCAGGATACGACAGGCCCGATGACGCGCGACGAGTTGAAAGACCTGGCCTGCCTGGGTTTCAGCTCCGACCTCGTGATGCAGTCGTTCTGCCACACGGCGGCTTACCCCAAGCCGGTCGATGTAAAGATGCACCACGAGTTGCCGGACTTCATCAGTACGCGCGGGGGTATCAGCCTGCGCCCGGGCGACGGCATCATCCACAGCTGGCTAAACCGCATGTTGTTGCCGGACACGGTGGGCACGGGCGGCGACAGCCATACCCGCTTTCCGATTGGCATCAGCTTCCCGGCTGGTTCTGGCCTGGTTGCTTTCGGTGCCGCTACCGGGGTCATGCCGCTGGACATGCCCGAGAGCGTGCTGGTCCGCTTCAAAGGCCAGCTGCAGCCTGGCGTGACTTTGCGCGATCTGGTAAACGCCATTCCGCTGTATGCCATCAAGGCCGGGCTTTTGACGGTTGCCAAGCAGGGCAAAAAGAATATTTTCTCTGGGCGTATCCTGGAGATCGAGGGGTTGCCGGATCTCAAGGTAGAGCAGGCGTTTGAGCTCAGCGATGCGTCGGCCGAGCGTTCGGCGGCGGGCTGTACGGTTCATTTGGACAAGGCCCCGATCATCGAATACATAACCAGCAACATCACCATGCTCAAATGGATGATTGCTAGCGGTTATTCGGACGTTCGCACCATCCTGCGTCGCATTCAGGCCATGGAAGCCTGGCTCGCCGACCCGGTGCTCATGAAAGCCGATGCCGACGCGCAGTATGCGGCTGTGATCGAGATTGACCTGGCCGACGTGCATGAACCCATCGTGGCATGCCCGAATGACCCGGACGACGTCAAGACCTTGAGCGAAGTGGCTGGCTCCAAAATTGACGAAGTGTTTATCGGTAGTTGCATGACCAATATCGGCCACTTCCGGGCGGCATCCAAACTGCTGGAAAACAAGCGCGACATACCCGTCAAGTTATGGATGGCGCCACCCACCAAGATGGACGCCAAACAACTCAGTGAGGAGGGGCACTACGGTGTTCTCGGGTCCGCTGGCGCACGCATGGAAATGCCAGGCTGCAGCCTGTGTATGGGTAACCAGGCGCAGGTCAAGGAAGGCGCTACGGTATTCAGTACCTCCACACGCAATTTCCCAAATCGTCTGGGCAAGAACGCAAACGTCTATCTGGGCTCGGCGGAATTGGCTGCGATTTGCTCCAAGCTGGGTTGCATACCCACCAAAGAAGAATACATGGCCGACATGGGCGTGTTGACCGCCGCCAGCACCGACATCTACAAGTACCTGAACTTCGACAAGATTGGCGAGTTCACGGACGCAGCGGCCTCGGTCAAGGAAAGCGCAGCGGCCTGACTGTGGCCGAGCCCCACTCGGCACGCTCGTGCACCAGGCTGCCTGGGTGCCGCCGCGACCTCCGTGTTGCCTGCGCTTTGGCAGGCCGGGCAACGGCCCGGAATCTGACCAATAGGCATGTTTGCGAATCTACCGTTGTCATTGCAGGCGGTGCTGCTGCTGACCGCAAGCAACGTCTTCATGCCGTTTGCCTGGCACGACCACCTGAAGAGTCTGGCCACCGCCCCTGGTACCTGGCTGCCCTGGCGAGCCGGGGATTGCGTTGTTCGAGTACCTGCTGCGGGTGCTCGCCAACCGGATCGGCTTCCAGCAAGCCGGATTCAGCCTGGGACAACTGAAAATCATGCAGGAGGCAGTCACGCTCACTGTGTTTGTACCTTTTGCGATGATCTACATGGGCGAGTCGTTCAAGCCCGACTACGTCTGGGCCGCACTGTGTAAGGTGGCTGCCGTCTATTTTATTTTTCGCGGTGCCTGAGGCATCGAGCCCGGCCCTCGATCTGCTGGTGGCGGTTACACTGCACGCGGTCATTCAAAGGCCGCTTTTTGAATTGTGGTCCGTCGGGAGTGTGTGATGCTGTTTGCCAAATTGCTGCCACGTGAAGGCAATTTCTTCGAGATGTTCAACCAGCATGCCGACCACATCGTGGAGGCAGCGCGCGCCTTCTCCAAACTGGTGGCCAACTACAGTGATTTGCACCTGCGGCAGAAGTACAACCAGGACGTGGACAACGCGGAACGTGCGGCCGACCGCGTTACGCATGAAGTCAACAAAGCGATCCACGTCACGTTCATCACCCCGATTGACCGCGAGCAAATCCACTCCTTGATCAATACCATGGACGATGTGGCTGACCTGATACAGGATTCCGCGGAGACCATGGCCTTGTACGACGTGCGCCATATGACCGACGAGATCGTGCGCCTGACGGATGTCAGCGTCAAATGTTGTGAACGCGTGCGCGACGCGGTCAAGCTGCTGGCCAGGATCGCGGAACCATCGGTGGCCGAGGCAGCCTTGAAAACCTGCGAGGAAATCGACCAGTTGGAGTCGGACGCTGACCGGGTCATGCGCTCAGCGATGAGCAAGCTGTTTCGGGAAGAGCCGGATGTGCGCGAAGTGATCAAGCTCAAGGCGATTTACGAGCTGCTGGAGACCATCACCGACAAGTGCGAGGACGTGGCCAATATCGTTGAGGGCATCGTCCTCGAAAACTCCTGACGCACCGGTCCGCATGACAAGTGTGCAAGTAACTGTCTGGGTGGTTGTGCTGCTGGTGGTGCTGGCGCTGGTGTTCGATTTCATGAACGGGTTTCATGACGCCGCCAATTCCATCGCAACGGTGGTATCCACCGGTGTGCTCAAGCCAGGCCAGGCGGTATTGTTCGCGGCCGTTTTCAACTTCGTCGCGATTTTCGTTTTTCACCTCAGCGTTGCGGCCACCATCGGCAAGGGGCTCGCGCAGCCGGGAGTGGTGGATATGCACGTGGTGTTTGGGGCGTTGATCGGAGCCATTTGCTGGAATTTCATTACCTGGTACTACGGTATCCCCAGCAGCTCGTCGCACGCCCTGATTGGCGGCATCGTAGGCGCCGTCATAACCAAGGCGGGCAGTGCCGCGTTGATTTCCTCCAGTCTGGTGAAGACCGTTGCATTTATCTTCGTGTCGCCGATGCTGGGTTTCCTGTTGGGGTCACTCATGCTGATCGCGGTCTCATGGAGCATGCGCCGCAGTACGCCGAGTCGCGTGGACCGGTGGTTTCGCCGCCTGCAGCTGGTATCGGCGGGAGCCTACAGCCTGGGCCACGGTGGAAACGATGCACAAAAGACGATTGGCATTGTGTGGATGCTGCTGATCGCGACCGGTTACACGGCGGCAGGGGAGGCTTCACCGCCTAGCTGGGTGGTGTTGAGCTGTTATACCGCGATTGCGCTGGGTACCCTGTTCGGCGGCTGGCGCATTGTCAAGACCATGGGACAGCGGCTCACCAAACTTAAACCGGTACATGGCTTTTGCGCGGAAACAGGCGGCGCAATCACGCTCTTCACGGCGGCCCTGCTTGGGATCCCGGTTTCCACGACCCACACCATCACGGGAGCTATTGTGGGGGTAGGCGCAACTCGGCGCGCGAGTGCGGTGCGCTGGGGCGTGGCAGGCAATATTGTGTGGGCCTGGGTGCTGACCATACCTTCAAGTGCGTTCGTTGCAGCGGTCGCATACTGGCTCAGTCTGCAAATTTTCTGATGCTGATTGGGGGTTTCTGCCCCCCTACATTTTCGCGCCCGGCCTGTCACGGCGCCGTATGGGCGGGCTCTTCAGTCTGGTACTCGAAGTAGCGCTGGAAGCTGAAGGCGAAAGCCGACATCAGGACGGCCGTGCCCACCAACAGCGACAACACGATTGCGCCAATTGTCAACCAGTTGGTGTTTCCGGACGCCGCCTCCTGGCTGGTTGCCGGGTTGAACCTTGCGTTCCATTTTTGCGGGGACATCAATCCGTAAATGATCGCCGTCAACGCGCAGCCCGCGATCGTGAATCCAAGCAGTGGTATCAGTACCCAGCTCCATCGGTCATCAAGACCGAATTGTTGTACCCGCAGCACGCCGTACAGGCCCAGGATGCTGGGTACCGGCAAGAGCCAGCCCGCCCAGTCGTGTATGCCGTGGAGATAAAACCGGTGCAATCCCAGCGGCCCACCGGCAAACGCCAGCCAGGTGGCCACGGTCTTGTTTTTTGTCATCGCCCGGATGCCGGCGGCACCGCGTCACCCATACCGAGGGCCCGCTCCATCAGGACCACATCCAGCCATTGATCGAATTTCCAGCCGCAGGACTTCAGCACGCCAACTGGCGCAAATCCGACAGACCGATGAACCCCTATTGACCCGGCATTGCCTGAGTCTCCGATCACGGCAATCAGTTTGCGGATTCCGACGGTTTCCGCGCGTGCCACCAGCTCGGTGAGCAAGGCCCGCCCAAGACCCGTTCCCTGCGCTTGCGGTGACAGGTAGATGGAGTCTTCGGCGGAAAAACGGTAGGCAGGTCGTGGCTTGAACCAGGTGCAAAAGGCGAAACCAACGACCTGCTGACCGATCTGCGCCACCAGGTAGGGCAAGCCTTTGGCCAGCACGTCGGCACGGCGCGTAGCCATATCGGCTTCCGACGGCACGTCGAGCTCGAACGTTCCCGTGCCTTCCCGCACTTGCTGGGCATAGATGGCCACAATCGCTGAAATATCTTCGTCGCGGCTAGGCCGAATTATTGGCATGGGACGTCCTCGATATAATAGAAGGCTTTTCAGCGTGTTTCTGGCCGGGTGGTCATTTACGTGTCTCAACGCTGAAATATTGGCGGGAAGCAATTCTCGCCACCCCCGAAGGATAAATCATGGTCGTCATCCGACTCGCCCGTGGCGGTGCAAAAGCACGCCCATTTTTCAATATTGTTGTGGCCGACAAGCGCACCCGCCGTGATGGCCGATTCATCGAGCGCATCGGTTTTTACAACCCGATTGCCACCACCAGTGAAGAAAGTATCCGGATTGCACTGGACCGCATGACTTATTGGAAAAGCGTTGGTGCCCAGGCTTCTCCGACGGTTGAGCGGCTGATCGAGCAAGCGGCAAAAAAGGCCGCTTGAGTATTCTTGCGCCGAGGCGGCAGGCGCTGCCAGATACCCGCCGCGCAGCCTGATGTTGTCGCAACTCGATGCTGTTGAACTTCCGGCCGATGCGATAGAAGTGGGGCGGATTGCCGACGCCTGGGGCATCAAGGGCTGGTTCAAGGTTCTGCCCTACAGTGCCAGTCCTGCGGCGCTGTTTTCCTCCAAGCAGTGGTATTTGCTGCCGGCCGAGAAGGGTGCGAAGAACTTCAGCGGCACGTTGAAGCTGAGGCTCAAAGAGGCCAGGGACCATTCGGGTGGCGTGGTTGCCAGCGCCCACGAGGTGGAAGATCGCGGCGCCGCCGAATCCCTGCGTGGAGCCAGAATATTCATTGCGCGTTCAAGTTTCCCGAGTACCACCGTTGACGAGTACTACTGGGTTGATCTGATTGGCCTGGACGTGGTCAACCGCGAAGGTGTGGTGCTGGGTCAGGTCACGGAGTTGTTGTCCACCTCCGCACAGGCCGTACTGGTGATGCGATATCAGTTGGATGGAAAGGCGGTGGGGCGCATGATTCCTTTCGTGTCGGTTTATGTCGACGCGGTTGACCTCGCGGCCAGACGCATCAGCGTGGATTGGCAGGCAGATTACTGAGCGCGCACCATGCGTTTTGACGTCATCACGCTGTTTCCTGAACTGTTTGTGCCGCTACTGTCCAGCGGTATCACTCGCCGTGCATTCGAATCAGCCCAGGTGAATGTGCAGTTTGCCAATCCGCGAGACTTTGCCGATGGCAATTACCGAAGAGTCGATGACCGACCTTTTGGCGGTGGTCCGGGAATGGTCATGATGGCCGGTCCGATGGACAAATGCCTGCGGCATGTCAAGGACTCGCGTATCGACGTGTCGCCAGTGATTCTCTTCTCCCCGCTGGGCAAACCCCTGGACCACGCAATGGTTGAGCGTTTGGCAACCGGTAACGGGGCGGTGCTGATTTGCGGGCGTTATGAGGGGATCGATCAGCGGTTTGTTGACACCTGTATAGACGAGCAGATCAGCCTGGGTGACTTTGTGCTCTCAGGTGGTGAAATCGCCGCCATGGCGCTGCTCGATGCCGTCGCGCGGCTCCAGCCGGGTGTGCTCAACGACGCAAAGAGCCACCAGCAGGACAGCTTCAATCCGCAGCTTGACGGGCTGCTCGACTGCCCGCATTACACCCGACCCGAGGTGTGGCGGGGAATCCCCGCGCCCGAAGCACTGGTGTCCGGGCACCACGCGAATATTCTGCGCTGGCGCAGAGACCAGAGCCTATTGTTGACGGCGCACCATCGCCCTGACTTGATAGTCCGTGCACGTTCCCAGGGACGATTGAGCGCGCGAGACGAGCAATGCCTCTCAGCGCGAGTTTGAGGCGCACACGGCAAGCTGGTTCGAGTTGCCGCGACGGGTTTGTTATACTCGAAGGCTGTCCGATCCTCTGTACGGCCGCTTCCTGTGTTTCGCCTGGAAGCTTTTTGTGTCATGTCGACACTGGCGCATATATGATCATTTGAGGAAATCATGAACCTTATCCAAACCTTGGAGCAAGAAGAAATTGCTCGTCTCGGGAAGAAAATCCCCGCGTTCTCCCCTGGCGACACTGTGATTGTGAGCGTCAACGTTGTTGAAGGTACACGCAAACGTGTACAGGCTTACGAAGGCGTTGTGATTGCCAAACGCAATCGTGGTCTTAACAGCGGCTTCATCGTTCGCAAAATCTCCAGTGGTGAAGGTGTAGAACGTACCTTCCAGACCTACAGCCCGTTGATCGCCGGTATCGAAGTAAAACGCCGTGGCGACGTGCGTCGGGCAAAGCTTTATTACCTGCGTGACCGCAGCGGCAAGTCGGCTCGTATCAAGGAGAAACTCTCGGTCAAAAAGGCGATTGCCGAATAAGCCAGCACAAGCTTCTGAATGCCGCCCAGGCTAGTGCCAGGGCGGCTTTTTTTATTGCCATCCATGTCCTCCGCCGAACTGATTACGCCGCTGTCGAAGCTGCCCAATTTCGATCCGCGTGGGGTTCCGGTGCTGGCGTGGGACTCGCAACTGCCTGCCGTTTCGCCGTCCAGCCTGAGCCCGAAAGCATTGCGGCAGCGCTTTCTTGTTCCGCCGGTGTGGCAGCCCGAGGTGCTGGCCGAGCCCCGGTTTACGGCTCGGGTACCTGTGCCGGCGTCGGTGCTGGTGCCCATTGTGCAACGCGAGCGGCCAACGGTGCTGCTGACGCAGCGTACCGCGCATCTGTCGTCACACTCCGGACAAATAGCTTTTCCGGGCGGCAAGCAGGATGCCGATGACGAGGACTTGCGGGTCACGGCATTGCGCGAAGCCTATGAAGAAGTCGGTCTGCAGGCCGACTTCGTACAGGTTCTCGGCACCCTGCCCATCTACGTGATGGGGAGCGCATTTGTTATCACGCCCGTGGTGGCGCTGGTTCAGGACGGGTTTTCTCTTGTGCGCAACGTTCACGAGGTCGACGATATATTCGAGGTGCCGCTGGATTTCCTGATGAACCCGGCCAACCACCGCAGACACGCTTTCGAGTGGGAGGGAGTGCGGCGCGAGTGGCTGTCCATGCCTTACCAGGACGGCATGACCGAGCGCTTTATCTGGGGTGCCACTGCGGGTATGCTGCGTAACTTGTACCGCTTTCTGTCCGTCTGAGGCGCGTCGGGTGCGGGCAAAAGCCGGGTTCCGGAGTATCGCCTGGCATGCTGCCTTTATCATCAGAGCATGAGTTTCGTCGCCATTCTTGTCGCGCTGCTGCTGGAACAAGCGCGTCCGCTGGCGCGCCGTAATCCTATTCACGGGGTCTTGCGCAGTTGGGTTCGATGGACGGCCCGCAATTTCGATGCCGGGCGGCCACAACACGGTCCACTGGCTTGGAGTGTTGCCGTACTCCTACCCTCTGTTTCGGTGGCGGTGGTGTATTGGGCGCTGGTGCAATGGCTTGGTTGGCCGCTTGCCGTGGTGTGGAATATTGTTGTGCTTTACATCACGCTGGGTTTTCGCCAGTTCAGCCACCATTTCACCGAAATTCGCAATGCCCTGGAATCGGGCGACGAAGAACATGCGCGCCAGCTGCTTGCGAACTGGAAGCAGGTGGAAGCCAGCGGACTACCCAAGGCCGAGGTCGTACGCCAAGTGGTCGAGTATTCGGTGATTGCGGCGCACCGGCATGTGTTCGGGGTATTGGCCTGGTTTTCGATTCTGGCGGCGTTTGGTCTGGGGCCGGCAGGTGCGGTTTTTTACCGGCTGAGCGAATTTGCTCCGCGTTACTGGGTGCACAAGCATCTCGAACTGCTGCAGCCCGTAAGCTCAGCACTGCAAGACGTTGCCACGCGTGCCTGGCGTACTGTCGATTGGATTCCAGCCCGCGTTACCGCCATGGGTTTCGCGGTTGTGGGAAGTTTTGAAGATGCCATCGAGAGCTGGCGCAACTACGAGCAGCGCGGGCCGGTCGACAATGACGGTGTCATCCTTGCTGCAACGGCGGGAGCCATCAATCTTCGCCTTGGCCCAGTTGCCGCCACCGCCGGCAGCGCCGCGCACGCGGATGGTAGCGCCGCAAGATCACGGGGTGCGGAAGAGGGTATCGGCCAGGAGCCGGAAGTTGGCCACTTGCGCACGGTGGTTGGCTTGGTGTGGCGCACCGTAGTGATGTGGATGATTTTGCTGGCGCTCTTGACTCTTGCGCGTCTGTTGGGGTGACGAGTGTCGGGACTGCTCAGTATCTGGATTGGGACAGTTCCGCAAACAGTTCGCTGTATATTTTGTAGCGGTCCGGATTGACTCCGCTTGCATCGCCGTTGGTTGCGATGGCTGCAATCACCGCACACCCGGGTTCGTGCAGATGGGTGCAGTTGTAAAACCGGCAATCGGCTGCGTGGGCTTTAAGGTCGGGCATGTAAGCAGCCAGGCGCATCGGGTCAATATGGTGCAGGCCGAACTCCTGGAATCCCGGCGAATCGATCAATGCTGTCGTTTTTGCCTCGTCCACCCAATACCAGGTAGTGCTGGTTGTCGTGTGTTTTCCGGCACGCAGCGACTGTGACAGTTCGCCGGTCTGCGCCAGTGCCTCAGGCGCGAGCAAATTGATCAGGGTGCTTTTACCCGCGCCCGATGGACCCAGCACCAGAGTTGTCTTGCCTCGAAGATGCGTGAGCAACTGCTCGCGGTCTGCCACAACGCGTCCTTTCAACGACAGCGGCAGCAGCGTATAAGTCATGTGACGGTAGGGCAATAACCAGTCCCACGCACGCGCAAAAGGCAGGGCCAGGTCGCTTTTGTTGAGCGCGATCAAAGGTGTAATGTGTTCTGCCTCGGCGGCAATCAGGGCGCGCGACAACTGGTTGCTCGAGAATGCGGGTTCAGCCGCGATAAGGATCAGTACCTGATCCAGGTTGGACGCGAAAGACTTGGTTCGAATTTCGTCACGCCGGTAGAAGAGGTTGCGCCGATCCTCGATCGTCTCGATCGTGCCTTCATCCAGGGACGCCTGCCACAGCACCCTGTCGCCCACGACGCCCTGGCTCTTCTTGCCGCGTGAGTGGCATATGACACGTTCGCCCGTTGCGCCTTCGACCAGAAAATGCCGCCCGTAATTGGCGACTATGAGCCCGGGAACAAGCAGTGCACGTTCGGTCAAGCGGCCGCCCAAATGTGGCAGCTCACCGCAGCAACGCGTCTACGGCAGCGGCGCATTCGAAGTCGGTGCTGGAAATGCCGCCCACGTCGTGGGTGTTGAAACGAACGATGCAGCGGTTGTAGAACACCGACAATTCCGGATGGTGGTCAGACACATGGGCCACAAATGCCAGCGCATTGACGAAGGCGATGGTCTGGTAATAGTTCGAAAAACTGTAGGTTCTCTCGATAGCCAGCGTTGGCCCTTCGCCGCTGAGTGTCCAGCCATCCAGTTTGGCCAGACCCGAGACAATCTCCGTTGCGGTCATTGTGCGCCGGGCCGTGCTGGACCAGTCTTTCTTTTTCATCATGCTGTTCATGCCGCGTTTGCCTTTGAAACTCAGCCGGTCATCCTGACCAGACGCTCGCTGGCCGGAGGGTGTGAGTAATAGAACTTGACGTACACCGGGTCAGGTGTGAGCGTGGAAGCGTTATCTTCGTAAAGCTTGAGCAGTGCCGCCGAGAGGTCCGGGCCGCTGGTCTGTGCAACGGCATAGGCGTCTGCCTGGAACTCGTGTTTGCGCGAAATCTGTGCAAACAGCGGTGAAACAAAAAGGCTGAAAACCGGTACCACCAGCATGAACAACAACAGCGCCAGCGCGTCGTTCGGGGCCACGGCCAGCAGATTCGGATGCACGCCCAACGCCGTATAGAACCAGGCCTGCGCCGACAGCCAGCCGAGTAGCGCGAATCCAACCAGGCTGAGCGCAAACATGGCTACGATGCGTTGCACGATATGGCGGTGTTTGAAATGCCCCAGCTCATGGGCCAGCACGGCGTCTACTTCCCCGGGGGAGAGCTTGGCCAGAAGCGTGTCGTAGAACACCACGCGTTTTGCGGCGCCGAAACCGGTGAAATACGCGTTGGCGTGGGCACTGCGTTTGCTGCCGTCCATCACAAACAATCCCTTGGCGGCGAATCCACAACGCTGCATCAGTGCAGTGACGCGGTTCTTCAGCGACTCGTCATCCAGCGGCTTGAACTTGTTGAACAACGGCGCAATAAAGATTGGATAGACCATCAGCAGCAGAAGATTGAAGCCCATCCACACGGCCCAGGCCCACAACCACCACAGACTGCCTGCGGCGCCCATCAACCAGAGAATCAGTGCGGCCACGGGCACGCCGATCAGCGCTCCAACCAGCGATGATTTGAGCAGGTCGCCAACCCACATGCGTGCATCCATCTTGTTGAAGCCGAAGCGCTCCTCGATCACAAAGGTCTGGTACCAGGCGAGTGGCAATTCGAGCAGGCCGCCTATCAGGGCAAACGCAACCAGAAGCGCAAGTTGTTGTGCCATGCCTGGACCTATGACGCGCAACAACAGGGCGTTGAGTGCGTCGAGTCCGCCGAGCAAGGTCCACGCCAGCAACATGGCAGCGCCAAACGCCAGTTCCAGCAGCCCGAAGCGCGTCTTGGCCACGGTGTAATCCGCGGCTTTTTGGTGTGCGGCCAGTGAGACCGTGGAAGAAAACCTCTCGGGGACGGTGCCGCGATGTCGCGCAACATGGCGAATCTGGCGCGAAGCCAGCCAGAACTTGAGCAGCGTACCGGCGACCAGGGCGAGCGCAAAAACCACCGTCAGGATCAGCGACGGGGACGGGGCTTCAGACATGGGCAGGCTTTAATACGGCAGACACGGCGTTGAGTTTAGGTCCAAATGAAAGCCCCCAACGCGCTTGGGCGACAATTGCCCCCATGCCCGAAAACATCCCCTTGCTCAAGAAGTCTGACCAGAATCTGGTCTGGCTGGACTGCGAAATGTCCGGCCTGGAACCGGACAAGGAGCGCCTGCTGGAAATGGCCGTAATCGTGACGGGCCCGCATCTGGAGCCACGCATCGAGGGCCCGGTTTTGGTGATCCACCAGAGCGACGCCTTGCTTGATCAGATGGACGCATGGAACAAGGGCACACACGGCAGGAGTGGCCTGATCGACAAGGTGCGGGCCTCAATATTGTCCGAACAGCAGGCGGAACAGCAACTGCTTGATTTTCTTGTCGCGTACGTTCCAAAGGGCAGCTCGCCATTGTGTGGCAACACCATCAGCCAGGACCGGCGCTTCCTGGTGAACTACATGCCCAGGCTGGAGGCGTTTTTTCACTACCGCAACCTGGACGTGAGTACCCTGAAGGAGCTCGCCAAGCGCTGGCGTCCGGAGTTGCACAGTGCGTTCAAGAAACAGCAAAAACACACGGCACTGGCTGATGTGCATGAGTCGATCGACGAGCTTGTCTACTACCGGAGAACATTTTTGAAGATGCCGGATTAGGTAGAAACCCGAGCCCGTGCCATAATCGAAGGCTGCGCATGCTTCATGCAGCGCATTAGTGCATCTCCCCTCACACACAGTGCCCTCTGACTTAGGGCACCTCAAGAGTGCAGCGTCCCCGCTGCGGCCGGCCTTGCCGGCACTGAGCTTCGTTTGATGGTTGATGTTTTTTTGACCAAAAACGAAGCCATCGCACAACCTGCGGTGTGTTCGTGTGAGAGTAAAACAATGAACGACGCATTTGAAATGCAGGGCGACTTTTCGCCTGCCGAATCCACACTGGCCGATTTGCCGGTGCACGCCGCGGCTGAATCCCACCCCGAGTTTTCGGAGCCGGTCGAAGTACTGGTGGATGACAGCATTATCCCGATCTCTGAACCTGAAGTGCCTAACGGTTTCGTCAAGATGGGCTTGGCGCCGGAGCTGCTTCAAGCCGTCAAGGATATGGGCTTTACCCAGCCCACCGTCGTCCAGGAAAAGACCATTCCCATGGCGATGCAAGGCCAGGCCGACGACGCCATGGGCGCCAAATTTACCGACCTGATGGTCTCCAGCCAGACCGGCAGCGGAAAAACCGCAGCCTTCCTGCTGCCGGTTTTGCACACCCTGCTCAAGCAGCAGGCCGAGGCCGTGACCAAGGAGCGTGAGGATTTCGAGAAGGCCTGCGCGGAGGCGGCGGCCAAAGGCGAAGCGGCACCCAAACGGCCGCGCCGTAAGGACCCCACCAGCAGCCGCAATTTCAAGGCCGCCACGCCCGGTGCCCTGGTCTTGTGCCCGACGCGTGAACTGGCGCAACAGGTGGCACATGACGCGATCGATCTGGTACGGCATTGCCGCGGCTTGCGTATCGCCAATGTGGTCGGTGGCATGCCTTACCAAATGCAAATCGCGAAGTTGCAAAATGCCGACCTGGTGGTCGCCACCCCGGGGCGCCTGCTGGACTTGCAGCGTTCCATGCAGATCAAGCTTGACCAAGTGCAGTTCTTGGTGGTGGACGAGGCGGACCGCATGCTGGACCTCGGCTTTGCCGACGATCTGGCCGAAGTGAACCAGCTCACGATAGAGCGCAAGCAGACCATGATGTTCAGCGCCACGCTGGCACCCCGCATACAGCAGCTGGCCACCCGCGTGATGCGCCAGCCGCAGCGCGTGCAGATCGACAATCCGCAGGACAAGCACCAGAACATCAAACAGGTGCTGTTCTGGGCCGACAACGCGCAGCACAAGCGCAAGCTGCTGGACCACTGGCTGCGTGACACCACGATAAACCAGGCGATTGTTTTTGCAAGTACCCAGATCGAGTGCGATGGTCTGGCCAATGACCTGCAACAGGACGGTTTCAGCGCCGTGGCATTACATGGCGCCCTGAACCAGGGCATACGCAATCGCCGCCTGATGGCGCTGCGCGAAGGCCACGTGCAGATACTGGTGGCGACCGACGTAGCCGCGCGCGGCCTCGATGTGCCCACCGTCACCCACGTATTCAACTTCGGTTTGCCGATGAAGGCCGAGGACTATACCCACCGTATCGGCCGCACCGGCCGAGCCGGTCGCGATGGTCTGGCCGTAACGCTGGCCGAGTTCCGGGACCGGCGCAAGATTTTCGATATCGAGGCCTACACGCGCCAGCAGTTCAAGGCCGAAGCAATTCCTGGTCTTGAGCCGCAGCAGCGTTTCCCGGATTCCCGGCCCAACTCCAACTTTGGCGGGCGCAATAACCGGGGTCCTTCAGAAGGCCCGTCAAGGGATCGCAAGTTCGGCCCGGCGCGTGGTCGTGAGGGCGGCAGTTTTGCCCCGCGTGAAGGCGCCGTGCGCGAAGGCTTCAGCTACAAACGTGAAGGCGGTTTCAATGACCGTTTCGCCGGGCGCGCCGAGCCTCGCAATGAGGCTTTTGCGCCGCGTAACGATTTCGCGCCGAGGAAGCCGGCGTTTGCAAAACCAGCCGGCGAGCGCCCATCGTTTGCCCCGTCGGGCAAGGTCTTCGTGCCGCGCGACGCGGCAAAACGCCCACTCAAA
>JANLPN010000435.1:0-1732 GCA_031367285.1 Betaproteobacteria bacterium
CAATCGCCAGGCCCAGCAGCCATTGATAGCGTTCGTGGAAGCGTTTGATCTGCTGCGAGGATCTATCGCTCTTGGGTAGCGGCGCCAGCCCGCGCTCATACAGGGTACTCACCGTGTTGGCCCCGCTCATCAACATGTAGAAGCCCCCCGTTTCCTTCGCCATGCCGCGCAGCAATTCCTCGTTGAGCCGCGACTTCACCGCATTGCCGTTCTCGTCCTTGATGAACTCGGTGCGTCCCTGCACGTCCACCGTGCGCAGCATCTCGCCACTCGGCGTACCCACACCGATGGTGTAGATGAGCATCCCGGCCTTCCCCGCAGCCTTCGCCGCGTCGAGCGCATCCCCGTCGTGATCCTCGCCGTCCGTCAGCAGCACGAGCACCTTGTGGTTCTCATTGCCTTCCTTGAACGCGCCGCGCGCCGCCGCAATCGCCTCGGACAACGCCGTTCCACCCTGGGGAATGATATTCACGTCAAGGCCCTCGACACTCTGCCGGAACGCCTCGTCATCCAGCGTCAGGGGACATTGCAGGAACGCGCCACCGGCAAACGCGATCAGCCCGAGACGGTCGCCTTGCGCCAGCTTCTTCAAGTCCATCGCCGCGAGTTGCGCGCGGCGCAGCCGGTTCGGCGCAACATCCGTCGCCAGCATGCTACGAGACGTGTCAATGGCCACGACGACATCCAACCCACGCGACCGCGCCTCCTGCCAGGTAAAGCCAAATTGCGGACGAGCCAGCGCCAGAATCACCAGAACCACCGTCGCCGCCAGCAAGCCCATGCGGACTTTCAAGCGGGTGGTGGAAACACCCACGGTCAGCACATCAATCAGGCGCGCGGCCACGAACTGTTTCGCCAGCGAATGCCGCACGCGCAACGCCCACCAAAAAAATGCCACCAACACCGCAATCGCGGGCGGCACGAGCCAGAGATAGTTGGCATGCTCAAACTGCATTCTGCCTCCGCTTTGTCGGACGTGTCGTAAATCGTAAATCGTGATTCGTAAATCTCACGGCAACTTCCTCCACACCGTGTTGCCAAGAACCAGTTCCAGCAACAGCAACGCCAGCCCCGGCATCACAGCCCAGTGGAACATCTCCTTGATGTTCACCCAGCGCTTCACCTCGATCTCAGTCTTCTCCAGCTTGTCGATGCGATCGTAAATCTTGCGCAACGTGTCCGTGCTGTCGGCGCGAAAATATTCGCCGCCGGTGCGCGCGGAAATCTCCTTCAACGTATCCTCGTCGATGTCCACGGCCATGGGCGCATAGTGCTTGCGGCCGAACATATCCACGCCGACCGGCATCTGCGCCGTGCCCCTGGTGCCGACGCCGATGGTGTAAACCTTGATGCCAAGCGTCTGCGCAGCCTGGGCGGCGGTGAGCGGTGGAACTTTGTTCTGATTGTTCTGCCCGTCGGTCATGAGGATCACGATCTTGCTCTTCGATTTCAGATCCCTAAGTCGATTCACGGCAGCAGCCAACCCCGCGCCGATGGCCGTGCCATCCTCGATGGTATGCAGTTCGAGTCGCTGCACGTTCATCCGGAGGAAATCATGATCCAGCGTGAGCGGGGCCGCGATGTAGGCGCGCCCCGCAAACGCCACCAACCCGATGCGGTCGCCGGGCCGCTTGTCGATGAACTTGTTCAACACTTCCTTGAGCATCACCAGTCGGTTCACCCGCTGGCCCTTCAGTTCAAAATCCTCCGCCTCCATGCTGCCGGAAAGATC
>JANLPN010000559.1:0-2875 GCA_031367285.1 Betaproteobacteria bacterium
GTTGCCCGTAACGCCGTGCACACTGAACGCATACCCCAGCCGCGCCGGCGATACACGCTGGTTCATGATGGTGAAATCCACCGGATGGAAAGGCGAATTGCCCAGGCCGGCCAGCGCCGCCACCAGCACCAGCCACGTATAACTGGTGGCGAACGAGGCCACCAGACAGGCCAGCAGGATGGTGGCCAGCGCGCCAAACAATACCGGCCGCGCGCCCATGCGGTCGACCAGGAAACCACCGCTGGCCTGCCCCAGGCCCGACACCACAAAAAACACCGACATCAACAGCCCGAGCTCGGAGTAGCTGAAGCCGAACTCCTTGATAAAGATAGGGAACATCAGCGGCAGCAACAGGTGCGAAAAGTGCGAGGCCGCATGCGCGAGGCCAACCAGGCCGATGACGGACGCGTCTTGCTTGAGCGGCACGGAAGCGGGAGCCGCAATGCTGCCGCAGGCGAGCGTGGCTGTGTTCAATGGATATCCTCCGTGCTGCGCACTGCGGAATTCGCCCTTGGGAGCGGCCCAGCGGTGCCCATGCGCCTATGGTAGTTTCAGGTGGCCGGTGCGAGAATACGACAATTAGCCAACTATTGTCGAATTCCCGCCAAAACCACGGGTACCCGCCCAACCAGCCACCATGCGCAAACAAACCCCGGCCAAAGACATCGGCAGCGCCGACCTCGTCGCCCCTACACCCAAACGCCCGGTGCGCAGCAGGGCACGCGCATTGGCCGCGGACGAACACCTGGAACCGCATCACCACCCCTGGGCGCAGTTGGCGTACTGCGCCAGCGGCCTGATCCGCGTGACGGTGGACACCCAGGGGGCCCAGACCACCTACATCCTGCCGCCCTCACGCGCGGCCTGGATCCCACCCGGCGTGCAACACGCCGTCAACGTAATGGAAACAGCCCAGGTGCGCACGCTGTACATGGACCCCAGCGCCACACCCACCGGCTGGCAGGCGTGCCGCGTGCTGATGGTGTCGACCCTGCTGCGCGAACTCATACACGCGCTCGAAGCCTCCCAACCCGGCGCGCGCGACGAGCTGTTGATGCGCCTGATACTGGACGAACTCGCCAACGCCAACACGCAAGCCCTGGGCGTGCCACTGCCACGCGACAAACGCCTGCGCAGCCTGTGTGAATCGGTGCTCGGCGCACCCGGCGAACGCGCCACCCTGGCCGAATGGGCCAGCGACATCGGCGCCAGCGAACGCACCGTGGCACGCCTGTTCCGCACCGAACTCGGCACCAGCTACCAGCGGTGGCGCCAGCAAGCCGTGCTGGCCCACGCCCTGCCCATGCTGGCACGCGGCGTCCCCGTAAGCCAGGTAGGCGCCGCCAGCGGCTACGCCAGCGACAGCGCCTTCTCCGCCATGTTCAAGGCGGCGATGGGGCAGTCGCCTAGTTATTTTCAGAGTCGGAATGCGTTGTAGGTGGCGTGCTGGCCTGGTCAGTGTTGCGTCGATAACTTCCGCAGACGACACGCCAGTTTGGTGGGCATGGCCGCGAGCAGGCATTGCCTGGTCGCCGGATCATCTCGCGGGCGTCTGCTTCTGCTACGCCTATGCTGCCGCGTCAAAGAAGGCAACCGGAAAGCGTTACCGCCATTACCTGCCCATGCGCGACATCAAGGAGCACGCCAGCGCGTCGGGCTCGCCGCGTCCGCCGGCGGCGGGACTGGAGTCGGCGGTGCTCGACCAATTGCGTGGCATCCTGCGCGCACCGGACTTGCTCGGGGACGTCATACCCCGGGCCATCGAGCTGGACCCGACTCTGGATGCGGCGAAAGTCGCCGTGGCCATGACGCGCCTGGACGCGGTTTGGGACCAGTTGTTTCCGGCTGAGCAGACCCGCATCGTGAAGTTGTTGGTCGAGAAAGTGATTGTGTCAGACGAGCGGCTCAACCAGGAGTTCAACTCCATCGATGCGCAGAAGGAAGCTGGCCATGCGTATGTCGCCAGCCAGCGATCGGAAGGGTGGATTCCGGTCGGCGATGACTACGACGACCCGGCCTTCTCCGGCGGCAACATGGAGCGTCCGGGCCTTCGGCGGTTGATGGCAGACATTGAGGCGCGCAAGATCGACATCGTCGTGGTCTACAAGATCGACCGCCTGACGCGCAGTCTGGCCGACTTCTCCAAGATGGTGGAAGTTTTCGAACGCCAGGGTGTGTCATTCGTGTCAGTCACCCAGCAGTTCAACACCACGACGTCCATGGGGCGGCTGATGCTCAACGTGCTGCTGTCCTTCGCGCAGTTCGAGCGCGAAGTCACCGGCGAGCGGATCCGGGACAAAATCGCGGCCAGCAAGCGCAAGGGGCTGTGGGTCGGCGGCGTGCCATCGCTCGGGTACAACGTCGTGAACCGGAAACTGGTGGTCAATCCGGCGGAGGCTGACGTCGTGCGCCGGATCTTCACCGACTATCCGCGCGTCGGGTCGACCACCATGTTCGTCCAGCAACTGCGCCACGAGGGTGTCACGTCCAAGTCATGGACCTCACAGTCGGGTAAAGAGCGTGTCGGCCAACTGCTCGACAAGGGCGCGCTGTACAAGATTCTCAACAACCCGCTGTACGTCGGAGACATCCGGCACAAGGGCGTGTGCTACCCCGGCGAGCACGAGCCGATCGTCACACGCGGCCAATGGGACATCGTGCAGGCCACCCTGGCGTCAAGCCCCAACGGCGCCAAGCGTGGCCAGATGCGCGTCGAGCGCCCCGCATTGCTCAAGGGCCTGATCTTCACACGCGACGGCCGGGCCATGACGCCACACTGCACCAAGGGCACCGGTGGAAAGGTGTATCGGTATTACCTGTCGACCCGGGATTCCAAAGAGGGCCACGGCGCGTCGCACGTCAAGATGCTACCGGC
>JANLPN010000096.1:0-4858 GCA_031367285.1 Betaproteobacteria bacterium
TCCCTGCGCTGCAGGGTGATGGCCTTTTCCGGGCAGGCCTGCACACACAGGCCGCAGGCTTCGCAACGGTCCCCATGCACCACTTGCGCCTGCATGCCGCCGTGCACCAGCGATTTCACGCGCCCGACCAGGCTCAAGGCCGGCAGTTCGCGCTGCAAGAACTTGCGCACCACCAGCACGCCATACGGGCAGGCCGGCACACAGGGGCCCTTGCCTTCGCATTTGTTCCGGTTAATGACGGGTGTAAAGCTGCCGGGCGCCTGTTTGCAGGACAAGGGCTGTGGTGTTGGCATGTTTGTTTTCCGGGTATGGGCTTGTGGCACATCAGGCCGGTGTGGTCTTGACCAGCATGAAGACCGTGTATTCCTTGTCCATTGCGTATTCCCTTTCAGATAGAACCAGCGCAGCTTGTGCCGCCTGGCAATTATGCGAATATAAGCTCGTATTTACTACTCGCGTTTTCGACACGCCCCATACCATGCACGCATCCACCCTGAAGCCACGTAAAACGCCACGCCAGCTACGTTCGCTGGCCATGGTTGATGTGATCCTGCAGGCCGCGACTCGCGTTCTGGAGCGCGAATCGCTGGCCGGCTTCACCACCAACCGGGTCGCCGAGGTGGCTGGCATCAGCGTCGGTTCGCTGTACCAGTACTTTCCCAACAAGGATGCCCTGGTGGCCGAGCTGATCACGCGCGACCAGCAGGCAAGGGTCGAGGCGATTGAATTGCTGGGTGCCGGTCTGCGGGGGCTGGGCCTGCTGGAGGCCATTGAAGCCATGGCCGCTTATGCGGTGCAGCAGCAATATGGCAAGCCCCTGCTTGCCGCCGCGCTCGACCATGAAGAAAGGCGCTTGCCGGTCAGGGCACTGGTGTTGGAGAGCGAGCGGCGGATTGCCGTGACCATCGCGGCCTGGCTGGAGCCGCACCGCGCGCAACTATCCGGCACCTTGCCGCCCGAAACCGTGCGCGATTGCCTGACCATCACCAAGGCCCTGGTGGAGGCGGACATGGAACGCGGACTCAAACCCTCGGCCAATTTGCAGGCCCGTGTCGTGCGGGCACTGGTCGGTTACCTGGGCATAGCCGGCACTGCTACGCCGTCGGCGGCTCGCCGTCGAACAGACCGGGCCCGTTGAAACTGGCACGTTCTATCTGCAGCATGCGCAGCTTGGTCGCAATGCCGCCATTGGCCGAGAAGCCTCCCGAACGGCCACCGGCCGCGAGTACGCGGTGGCACGGCACCACCGGCGCAAACGGGTTGTGGCCCAGTGCCTGCCCGACCGCGCGGGCCAAAGCCGGATCACCGAGCCGCCTTGCAATTTCGCCATAGGTCAGCGTCTCGCCCGGTGGTATGCCACGCGCCAGCGCGTAGACACGCTGGTGAAACGGCGGCACACCTTGCATGTCGAGTACGATATTGGACAGATCCGCCGGCTGGTTGGGCTCGCCACGCAGCAAGGCCACCAGGTCACGGATGGCATCCTGCACCGGCGGCGGAGGGACAGTCTCCAAACAATCCGGAAACCGGCGCTGCATGCGCGCCCGGGTTTGCACCTCGCTTGCCTCGGGTAATTGCGCACCCTTCAGGCCCCGCTCGCCCCAGGCGATGGCGCAATGGCCGATGGACGTATCGAACAGTGCGAAGCCAAGGGTCACGATGAAATTGCGTGCACGCGCAGCCAAGCGGCAAAGTCGCTTTCCGGCAGGTTACCGGCGGCAACGGCCAGTATTGCCGACGTGGCATCGGCTTGCGACGATTGCAGGCGGTAACCGTTGAGCGCAAGGAACAGGCCGGTGGCCAGAAAGGCTGCACGTTTGTTGCCCTCCACAAACGGGTGGTTCTGGGACAGGCCAAGACAATATGCCGCTGCGAGCGCGGCGACATCGGGTGGCTGGTCTGCTGACGCGTAAGCGAGCACGTTCCTGGGTCGCGCAAGTGCTGAGTCAAGCAGCCCTTCGTCCCGCAGGCCGGCCGCGCCACCATGTTCTGCCACGCTTTCGCCATGCAGCAACAGCAATGCCGACTTGCTGACCCAGCGCCAGGTCATTTTGCGAGTTGGTGGAATGTGTCGCGAAAATCGTGCATAAATGTCCGCCCTGCCACAATCTCTTCCTCCAGTGCAGGGTCGTACGGCGTGAGCGTGTAGCCATCGGGCGTTTCGGTCAAGAAAATGGTTTCACCTTTGCCTAACTTGAGCCGCGCCAGCGCTTCCTTTGGCAACACGACACCGACTGAGTTGCCAATTTGGGTAAGTTTGAGTATGTGCATGGTGTTTTCGCGTTATTACGAATGTAATACTAGATAACTTCCAGAATTGCGTCAACCATGGTTATCTGGGAGCCCGGCAGTGAAAAGCGGGCTGGAAAAATCTCCGGCCATAGAATTTATCAGCAGAACTTCACGATCACCAGCGCATGCACCCCGCGTCTCCACCGGTACCCGACACCCCCTTGGCACGCGGCCCGCTGACCGGGGTGCGGGTGGTCGACGAAGCCGGTTACACCGAGGCACGCATAGACACGCTGGTCGCGGCCAGAGCCGTGCGCGAATTAGCGCGCGCCTGGGGCTACCGCGCGCATCCATCCACCACCCCACCCGTAAGAGAGACACACCATGAGCAACGAAAACCCGCCTGAACTGTTGCAGGAACAACGCGGCCCCGTGATGTGGCTGACCATCAACCGCGAGGAACGGCGCAACGCCATCAGCCCCGGAGTGTTGAGTGGCCTCGGCGAGGCAATCACACGCGCGAACCGCGACCGCGCCGTACAGGCGATTGTCATCACCGGCGCCGGCACCCGGGCCTTCTGCGCCGGGGCCGACCTGCAAAGCGGCAAATCTTTCAAGTTCGATTACTCGGAGCCGCACGCCGGCTTCGCCAACCTGTTTCGCCAGGCCAAGCAATCCACGGTACCGCTGATTGCCCGCATCAACGGCGCCTGCATGGCCGGTGGCATGGGCATCATGGGCATGTGCGACATGGTCGTATCGAGCCGGCAAGCCATTTTCGGATTGCCCGAGGTCAAGGTCGGTCTTTTCCCGGCCCAGGTGCTCAGCATGATCGGCGATCTGCTGCCGCGCCGCGTGCTGGCCGAGATGTGCCTCACTGGGGAACCGATCACGGCAGAGCAGGCTTTGGGCTACCACCTGATCAACCACATCAGCGACGATCTGGACTCGGGCGTGGAGTGGCTGCTGGGCCGCATGCTGGACAAGTCGCCGGCCGCCATCCGCCGCGGCCTGTACACCCTGAAAAAAATCGAGGCCATGGCCTTCGAGGAATCGATGTCGTTCACCGAAAGCCAGATCGGCCTGTTTGCGCTGACCGAGGATGCCGCCGAAGGCCAACTGGCGTTCCGCGAAAAACGCAAGCCGGTCTGGACCGGCAGGTAGTGCCGTCCGCACACGACCGCAGACAAAGGAGACAAGTATGGCCAACAACAAGAACAGCGACAAGGTCGTGAGGATCGGCGGCGCCTCGGGCTTCTGGGGCGACAGCAGCTTGGGCGCGCCGCAGTTGGTGGCCAGTGGACAGATCGACTACCTGGTATTCGACTACCTGGCTGAGCTGACCATGTCCATCCTGGCCGGCGCACGGCTCAAGAAGCCCGAGATGGGCTACGCCACCGACTTTGTGTCCGTGGCCATGAAGGCCGTGTTGCGTGACGTGGTAGCCAAAGGTATTCGGGTGGTCAGCAACGCCGGTGGCGTCAATCCGCAGGGCTGCGCGGCGGCATTGGCGGCCCTGGCCGCGGAGCAGGGGGTTACGCTGAAGATCGCCGTGGTCAACGGCGATGATGTGATGCCGCAACTGGCCCGGCTGCGCGAGGCCGACCCGCCGGTGCGCGAAATGCAGAGCGGCGCGGTCTTGCCCAAACAAGTGCTGACGGCCAATGCCTACCTGGGCGCCCTGCCGATCCAGGCTGCGCTCGATGCCGGCGCCCAGGTGGTCATCACGGGCCGCTGTGTCGACTCGGCCGTGACGCTGGGCGTGTTGATGCATGAATTCGGCTGGAGCAGCGCCGATTACGACCGGCTGGCCGCCGGCAGCCTGGCCGGCCACATCATCGAATGCGGCTGCCAGGCCACCGGCGGATTACACACCGACTGGGACACGGTGCCGGACTGGCCCAACATCGGTTACCCGATAGTCGAGTGCCACGCTGATGGCGGCTTTGTCTGCACCAAACCCGCCGGCACCGGCGGCAAGGTCAGCCCGGCCGTGATCGCCGAACAGATGTTGTACGAGATCGGCGACCCGGCACGTTACATCCTGCCCGACGTGGTGTGCGACTTCACCCGGGTGTCGGTTCAACAGGTGGGCGAACACCGCGTTGCCGTGCGCGGCGCGCGGGGCCTGCCACCCACCGATTCGTACAAGGTCTGCGCGACCCACATGGACGGCTTCAAGACATCGGCCCAGCTCACCATCGTCGGGCTGGATGCCGTGGCCAAGGCGCGGCGTACCGGCGGTGCCATCTTCGAGCGCACAGCGGCCTTGCTTGCCAAAGCCGGGCTGCCGCCCTTCACGGCGACGTTTATTGAAGTGCTGGGCGCGGAGTCCTGTTACGGTCCGCACGCCGTGGCGACCCACACGCGTGAAGCCATCCTGCGGATTACGGCCACCCACGCGCGCAAGGAAGCGTTGGACTTGCTGGCGCGCGAGGTGGCTCCGGCCGGCACCTCGTGGTCGCCAGGTACCACCGGCGCGGGGCTAGGCCGTGCCAGCGCATCACCATCGATACGGCAATACGCATTTTTGCTGCCCAAGTCGCAGCTGTCGCCGGTGGTCACTATCGACGGGGAGTCGGTCGCGGTAGTCCAACCCCCCGGCGCGGCCCCAATGCCAACGGGT
>JANLPN010000127.1:0-12036 GCA_031367285.1 Betaproteobacteria bacterium
ACGCATCGCATCCCGGTTTGTTCCGCCGGCTTGAGGCGGCTGACCTTCAAAGACTCCAGTCGTATCCGATCTTCTTGATAACCGATGGCTACCACGGTTCGATTGCCATCAACCCGATTGCCCTGGACTACATCTGCATAACAGCACAAAAGCTGATCGAGCCTTTGGGCTCGACGATCAGGCCATAACGCCGTTGTTGTTTCACTGCATAATGCGCCCTCATGCACGGCGCGACGGCCGGATTCGGCCAATAAGGCGCGTGTGGATCGACCGACCATGCTTCCCACCATCTCCGACGCCCATTGAACCTCCGCCGCCTCAAGTATTTCGTCAAGATAGTGGACATCGGCAGCCTGACGCAGGCCGCCGATGTGCTGCACATCGCCCAACCCGCGCTCAGCCAGCAACTCGCGACGCTGGAAGGCGAATTTCACCAGCAGTTACTGGTTCGCACCAAGAGAGGGGTCACGCCGACCAAAGCCGGCATGGAGTTGTACCGCCATGCCCAGATCATCTTGCGTCAATTGGAGCAGGCTCAAAGCGACGTCAAACATTCGGGGCAGACGCTTTCCGGGCAGGTCTCGGTCGGCCTGGCGCCCGGTACGGCGGCATCCGCCCTGTCCTTGCCCCTGCTCAAAGCGGTTCGGGCGCGCCACCCTGACGTACTGCTTTACCTGAACGAGAATTTCGGCACCACGCTAAGCGAGCTGATCATGAACGGCCGCATGGACATGGCGGTCCTGTATGGCAGCAAGCCGGTGCACGGCCTGTCCTTTGTGCCTCTGCTCAAGGAGGAGTTGTACCTCGTCAGCCCCGCCGACACGCTGATGCCCGAAGGGCAAATCGATCTGGTGCAATTGCTGGACATCGAATTGCTGCTGCCGCGTCCCTACAACGTGGTGCGCAAACTGGTTGACGAAGCGTTCATGACGATCCACCGGGTTCCCAAAGTGGTGGCGGAGATCGAATCGGCATCGACCCTGGTGGCCGCTATTGAGGAAGGCTTGGGCGCCACCATATTGCCGGTCTCCGCGGCACGTGTGGTCGGTGTTGCATGCAAGGCGCGGCTGTGCAGGATCGTCAATCCGGTGATCGAAGCCCCTCTGTCACTTTGCGTGTCAGACCATCTGCCGATGTCCGAGCCGGGTCTTGCGGTCAGGGAAATACTCATGGAACTCGTTGGAGACCTTGCCGCCAACAATGGGCAGACACGCGCCTGATCGCCCATCCGCATGCAGGCTCCTGCTCAGTCGAAGTCGAGCAGAACCTTCATTGCCTGAGAGCGATCGGCGGCGAGGGCAAAGGCCCGCGCCGCGTCCCGGTAGGGCACGGTGGCGGAGATCAATGGTTTCACATCGACCAGGCCCTTGTTGAGCAGGGTTACCGCCATCTCGAATTCCTGGTGGAAGCGGAATGCGCCGCGCAGATCGAATTCCTTCGCGACGATGGTGTTGACCGGAAGTGTCATTTCGCCGCCCAGCCCCACCTGTACGATCACGCCGCGCGGTCGCAGTGCGTCGAAGGCCCCGCGCAGCGCGCGCTCGTTGCCGCTGGCTTCAAAGAGCACGTCGAAACTGCCTTTGTCGGCGTTGAAGCCGGCCAGCGCGTCGGGCTGCTCGGCGACATTGATGGTGCGGTCGGCGCCGACCTTGCTTGCGCTGCGCAGCGGCGCAGCGCTTACGTCGGTGACGACGATGTTCGAGGCACCGGCGCGGCGCGCCGCGATCACCAGCAGCGCTCCGATGGGACCACAACCGGTGACCAGCACGTTCTTGCCCAGCAGCGGACCGGCACGGCGCACCGCGTGCAGCGCCACCGACAGCGGCTCGGCCATCGCGCCTTCACCGTCGCTCAACGTGTCGGCGAGCCGGTAGGCCTGCGCCGTCTCGACGACGATCTGCTGGCGGAACGCCCCCTGTACGTGCGGCATGCGCATCGCGCTGCCGTAGTAGCGCATGTCGAGGCAATGGTTTTGTAGGCCCTGCTGGCAGTAGCGGCAAAGGCCGCAAGGCTGGCTAGGGCTGATCGCGACACGCTCGCCGGCCAGGAAGTGGCCGACGGCTGCACCGACCGCCTCTATCACCCCGGCCACCTCGTGGCCCAGCACCATGGGCTCCTGGATGCGCACGGTGCCGAAGCCGCCGTGCTGGTAGTAGTGCAGGTCCGAGCCGCAAATGCCGCCGCGGCGCACGCGGACTCGAAGCTGGTCGGGTCCAAGTTCGGGGGTGGCGACCTGCTCGATACGCAGGTCGCCGGGGGCGTGGATGACGAGTGCTTCCATGGTCTTGTCCTCAGAGTGTGGCGGTGACGCCGCCGTCGACATACAGGATGTGGCCGTTGACGAAGCTGGATGCGTCGCTGGCAAGGAACACCGCGGCGCCGACCAGGTCGTCGACGTCACCCCAGCGCCGTGAGGGCGTACGATTGATCAGCCAGCTACTGAATTCGGGGTTATCGACCAGCGCCTGCGTGAGTTCGGTCTTGAAGTAGCCCGGGCCGAGACCGTTGACTTGCAGGCCGTATGGACCCCAGTCGATGGCCATGCCCTTGGTGAGCATTTTCACCGCGCCCTTGCTGGCGGTGTAAGCGGCGATGTTGGGCCGGCCCAGCTCGCTTTGCACCGAGCAGATGTTGATGATCTTGCCCTTGCGGCGCGGGATCATGTGCCGTGCCACGGCCTGGCCCACGAGGAACACGCTGTCCAGGTTGGTCTTCATGAGTTCGTGCCACTGCGCCTCTTCGAACTGCTCCAGCGGCGCGCGGCGCTGCATGCCGGCATTGTTGACGAGTATGTCGATGGCTCCAACCTCGTGTTCGATGCGGTTGATCGCCGTGGCGACCGCGTCACCGGAGGTCACGTCGAAGGCGGCGACGCGCACAGCCGCGCCTTGCCCGCGCAAGTCCGCCGCCACCCGCTCCAGCTTGCCGGCGTCACGCCCGTTGAGGACCACGGTCGCGCCAGCACCGGCGAGGCCAAGCGCAAGCGCGTAACCGATACCACTGCTGGAGCCGGTAACCAGGGCGACGCGGCTCGACAAATCGAAACTCTTCAAGACATTGTTCATGGTGACTCCATTCTTATGTGGCTGACTTGACCGGATACCGCGCCCGGAGCGGCGGCAAGCCACTGCAACACGGCGTCGCGTTGCTCCCGCAGCTGACCACTGGCCGGCACAACCAGCACGCCATCTTCGCCCATGGGCGATTCCAGTGCCGCGAACTGGCTCGCCACCAGACTGGGCGGAAACAAGTGAGAGGTCCGCCTGCCAACCCGGCTTTCGGCGTCGGCCTGGGATATCTCGACAAACACCCATTTCAGTCCCGGCACTTGCGCGCGCAAGCGCTCGCGGTAACGCCGTTTCAATGCCGAGCATGTTCCCACGACGCCACCGGGCCGCGTGGCCAGCGCCGCCCCGAGACGATCCAGCCAGGGCTCGCGGTCGCTGTCGTCCAGAGCAACGCCGCCGCGCATCTTTTCCTGGCTGGCGGGTGAGTGGTAGTCGTCGCCTTCCACCGCATCGCAGCCCAGCGCCAGTGCCAGCTCGGCGGCCAATGTCGATTTGCCGGACCCGGCCACGCCCATCACGATCAATCGGTGCATGGTGCGCGCCGCGTTTCACAAGGAAACGACGGGCCGCCCCCAGTTTCCTTGCACCCCCTCGGGGGGCCAGCCGAAAGGCTGGGCTGGGGGCGCTCATTAAGCATGCCTGAAGACATCGGGATTGACCGGCGTCGGTGGGTGACCCGCATTGGGGCCGTAACCCAGGGAGGCGATCAGGTTGTCGACCGTCAGCGCGGCCATGGCCCGGCGGGTGCGCACCGAGGCGCTGCCGATATGCGGGGTGAGCACTACGTTGGGCACCGCTAGCAGCGCGGGATGCAGCGCCGGTTCGCCTTCGAACACATCCAGGCCGGCGGCGGCAATTTGGCCGGCGCGCAAGGCAACGGCCAGCGCGGCGTCGTCAACAATGCCGCCGCGCGCGATGTTGGTCAAGGTAGCGCTAGGCTTCATCAACGCCAGCTCGGGCGCGGCTATGGCATGGTGCGATTCCGCCGAATACGGCACGACCAGCACGAGGTGGTCGGCCTCACGCAGCAGGGCCGCCTTGTCGACAAGGCGCGCACCGCATGCGGCCTCTATGTCCGGTGCCAGCCGCGTGCGGTTGTGGTAGATCACCGGCATGCCGAAGCCCAAGGCACCGCGGCGCGCAATCGCCTGCCCGATACGGCCCATGCCGAGGATGCCCAGCGTCGCGCCGTGGATGTCGGAACCGACGAACATGTCGTAAATACCCGTCTTGGTCCAGTCGCCGCGGCGCAGGAAGTGTTCGGACTCGGCGATGCGGCGGGCGGTGGCCATCATCAGCGCGAAGCCGTAGTCGGCGGTTGTCTCGGTCAGCACGTCGGGCGTGTTGGTGACGACCACGCCGCGAGCGGTGCAGGCCGCCACGTCTACGTTGTTGTAGCCGACACCGACATTGCATACCGCTTTCAGGCGCGGGCAGGCATCGAGCAGCGCCGCATCGATGCGCTCGCTGCCGGTGCTCATGACACCCTGCTTGCCCTGCAGGCGCTGAACCAGTTCGGCCGGGCTCCAGACCGTGTCGGTGGGGTTGTCCTCGACCTCGAAGTGTTCACGCAGACGGGCTGCGATGTCGGAGAACGTCGCGCGGGTGGCGAGAACGGCGGGACGTGTGTGCGCTGCTTGCATGGCGGGTGGTGCTCAGTTGTTGCAGCGCGCTTCCAGCGCGTCGATGAAGCTGCGGTCCCAGCGGCCGTCCTTCATCGCCTGGATGGTCCTGGCTTCGGCCTCCAGGTGGGCGCGGGCCCGCTCGATGAGCTGCTCGATGCCTGGCTGCGGAATGGCCAGTAGACCGTCCTGGTCGCCGACGACGATGTCGCCGGGGTTCACCACCATGCCACCGACGCTGATGGGCACGTTGATCTCGCCCGGGCCGTCCTTGTACGGGCCGCGGTGGGTGACGCCGCGTGCATAGACCGGGAAGTCGCGCTCGCGGATTTCGGCCACATCACGGATCGCACCGTCAACCACCACCCCGATGACACCGATGCTGGCGGCATAAAACGACAGGATGCCGCCTACCACCGCGTTGTTGAGGTCACCTCCCGCATCGACCACCAGCACGTCGCCCGGCCGGCAAAACTCCAGGGCGCGCAGATAGGTCAGGTTGTCGCCGCCGCGCGAGCGTGCCGTGACGGCCGTACCGGCCATCGTCTGCCGGCCCGGGCGGTGGTAGGGATGCAGCCCAGCGGTGCCGATGTTGCGGTGCATGTTGTCACTGAGCGCGGCGACCGGTATCTCGCGCAGCGCGGCGATGACGTTAGCGTCGGCCTGCGGGCTAGAGGCGACTTTGCGGATGGCTTTGTAGGTGTTCATGGGGGGGTCCAGGGTCCAGGTGGTTTTTCAGCGCAGCGCCGCTACAGCGCGCGCGATACGGGTGCAGCCTTCTTCGAGGATCTCTATCGAGGTCGCGATCGACAGGCGGAAGTACGGCGACAGGCCGTAGGCCGTGCCGGCGACGAGCGCAACGCCCTCGCTCTCCAGCAGGTACATCACGACATCGCCGTCCTCGGCCAGCAGCTTTCCGGCGGGCGTCGTCTTGCCGATCAGGCCCGCGCAGTTGACGTAGAGGTAGAAGGCGCCGTCGGGCCGCCGGCAGCTCAGGCCCGGAATGGCGTTGATGCGTGCCAGCGTGCGGTCGCGCCGCTGCCGGTAGACCGCCACGCTCTCGGCCACGAAGCTCTGGTCGCCGTTCAGCGCCGCCGCCGCCGCCGCCTGGCTGATCGAGCAGCAGTTGCCGGCCGATTGCGACAACATGGTGTCCAGGGCCTGTATCAGGTCGCGCGGGCCGGCCACGTAGCCAATGCGCCAGCCCGTCATGGCATAAGTCTTGGACACACCGTTGACGACCAGGGTCCGGTCGCGCAGCGCGGGGGCGGCCTCCAGCAGATGCTGCGTGCGCTCGCCGTCGAAACGGATGTGTTCGTAGATGTCATCGGTCATCACCAGCACATGCGGATGCCGCTCCAGCACCTCGGCCAGCGCCCGGTATTCGGCCGCGGTGTAGGTCGCGCCGGTCGGGTTGCTGGGTGAATTTATCAGCAACCAGCGCGTCCTGGCCGTGATCGCGGCTTCCAGCTGTGCCGGCTGAAGCTTGAAGCCGGCGGACTCGGGACACGCCAGCGTGACTGGCTTGCCGTCGCTGGCCAACACCATGTCGGGGTAGGAGACCCAGTACGGCGCCGGAACGATCACCTCGTCACCCGGCTCCAGCGTGATGGCGAACGCGCTGTAGATCGCGCTCTTCGCGCCATTGGTGGCGATAATCTCGCTGAGCGCATAACGCAGGCCGTTTTCGCGTTCGAGTTTGGCAGCTATGGCTTGCCTCAGTTCAACGGTACCGGCCATCAGCGTGTAGCGGGTCGCGCCCTTCTCCATCGCCTCGGCCGCGGCCTGCCGAATGTGTTTGGGCGTATCGAAGTCGGGCTCGCCTACGACCAGGTTGACGATGGACTTGCCTTGCCGCCGAAGTTCGTTGGCGCGGTCGGCGGCCGATGTGCTGGGTGACGGCTTGATGCGCCGAACGCGGTCGGCAATGCGGGATGGGTTCACCGGGTTCCTTGCTTTGGCTTGTGAGACGGGGGCAACGATATCTCCCCGGCGCGGCTTAAGCCAAGACGAGTTTGGTCTACCGCGATAGGGAGCGCTTATGGATGCTGGTCATAAGCGACTCTTATCGGGGCACAGACATTCTGTATTGGCGGCGACGGCGTCGCGCTGGTACCTTTGCTGCCTGGGAACACGTCTTCGCGTGATATCCCGCAGCCAGGTATAGGTGCATGGACCCACAGCAAATCAAGACACTCATGGACGCGATGGCGTCCTCGGATCTGTCCGAGATGGAGTTCAGCCAGGACGGGTGGACCCTGCGCCTGGCGCGTGGGCCCGCGCCGACGCCACCGCAAGCGGCCCCCCGTAAGCCGGTTGCCGCCCCCATACGCGGAGCCGCTGGCGCGCTCCCGGTCGCGGAAGTTCCGGCCGTTGCCGCCTCCACTGAGCTGCGTGCCCCGCTTTACGGCTTGGTGCATCTGCGGCCTTCACCGGAGGAGCCGCCTTTCATCCTGGCCGGCCAGTCCGTCACTGCCGGCCAGACCCTGTGTGTCATCGAGGCGATGAAGGTCTTCAACGAAGTCCGCGCCGAGTTCGATGCAACGGTAGACGCCATCCTGGTCACATCCGGGCAGGAAGTCGAAGCCGGTCAGGTACTGGTGCGGTTCATCTGAAAAGCTTATGTTCGATTCCGTCTTGATCGCCAACCGCGGAGAAATCGCGCTCAGGATCCAGCGCGCCTGCCGCGGCCTCGGGCTTCGCACCGTGGCCGTGTACTCCGAAGCCGACCGCGACGCCATCCACGTGCGCCAGGCCGACCAGGCGCTGTGCATCGGCCCGGCCGCCTCGGCACACAGCTACCTGAATCAGGCGGCGATCCTGTTCGCCGCTGAGGTCAGCGGTGCGCAAGCCATCCACCCAGGCTACGGTTTCCTGTCCGAGAATGCGGGCTTCGTAGCCCGTGTCGAGCAGGCCGGACTGACCTTCATCGGCCCAAGCTCCGCCTGCATCCGCACGATGGGCGACAAGGTTTCCGCCAAGCGCGCGATGCGAGAGGCCGGCGTGCCTTGCGTGCCAGGCCCCGACAGCTCGTTGCCCGAGGACCCGGCCGCCGTACTGGCGATCGCGCGCGAGATCGGGTTCCCCGTGATCGTCAAGGCCGCCGGCGGTGGCGGTGGCCGCGGCATGCGCGTGGTACACGAAGAAGCGGCGCTGCCCGAAGCGCTCTCGCTCACCCGCGAGGAAGCGCGTCGCGCATTCGGCAATCCGGAGGTCTACATCGAGAAATTCCTGCGGCACCCGCGCCACGTGGAGATCCAGGTGCTGGCCGACAGCCATGGCAACGCCTTGTGGCTGGGCAGCCGGGACTGCTCGCTGCAGCGGCGCCACCAGAAGGTGCTGGAAGAGGCACCGGCGCCGGGTATAGACGCCAGCGTGATCGCGGCGGTCGGCGAGCGCTGCGCCGATGCCTGCCGCCGGATCGGCTATTGCGGCGTCGGCACCTTCGAGTTCCTTTACGAGAACGGCGGCTTCTACTTCATCGAGATGAACGCACGGCTGCAGGTGGAGCACCCGGTGACCGAGATGACAGCCGGCATCGACATCGTGCAGCAGCAGATCCGCGTCGCGCGCGGCGAGCGCCTGGGCCTGGCCCAGGCGGACGTGGCCTGCCGCGGCCACGCCATCGAATGCCGCATCAACGCGGAAGACCCCGCGACCTTCGCCCCCTCGCCCGGTCTCATCACCGGCTGGCAGTTGCCGGGCGGCTGGGGCGTGCGCGTGGACAGCCACGCCGGCACCGGCTACCGCGTGCCGCCGTACTACGACTCGATGATCGCCAAGCTCATCGTGTTTGGCCTCACGCGCGACGACGCGCTGGACCGGATGCGGCTCGCCCTGGCGGAGATGCGCGTAGACGGCATCGCCACCAACCTGCCACTGCACCGCGAGATCCTGCGGGACGAAGGCTTCGCCGCCGGTGGCGTCGATATCCACCATCTGGAGCGCTGGCTGCAGCGAGGGAACGGCGCATGAACAGTGAAACGCCATCGATCAGTGTGCTCGGCACCAGCGCACTGCTGTTCGAAGCCCCCGGTGGCATGGAATTGCGGGTCCAGCAACGCATCTGGGCACTGGCCAAGGCGGTGAGCACGTGGCCCGAGGTGCGCGAGGCGGTTCCCGGCATGAGCAATCTGATGCTCAGCCTGGCAGTCGTGCCGCGCCGGCTCGACGAGCTTGAGGCACGCCTGCGCGAGGCCTGGAACGCGGTCGAGGCGCTGCCCCTACAGGGCCGCGTGGTCGAGCTGCCGGTCGTGTATGGCGGCGCGGGCGGGCCGCACATGGCCGAAGTGGTCGCCCACACGGGCCTGAGCGTGGACGAGATCGTCGAGCGCCACAGCGCGCCGCTGTATCCGGTCTACGCATTGGGCAGCCACCCCGGCTACTGCTACCTCGGCGGCATGGACCCGCGCATCGCCACCCCGCGGCGCAAGGTGCCGGTGCTGCGCATTCCGGGCGGCGCGGTATCGATAGGCGGCGCGCAGACCGGCGTTTCGGCCTCCGACGGGCCAAGTGGCTGGAACACGATAGGCAGCGCCGCGATGTCTTTCTTCGACCCGGCGCGGGACCCACCCGCGCTGCTGCAGCCGGGTGACAGCATCCGCTTTCGCGTCCGGCAGGTGATCCGATGATCGAAATTCTGTCGGCCAGCGCGCTGGCCACCGTGCAGGACCTGGGCCGCAACGGCGCCCTGCAATGGGGTGTTGGCACCTCGGGCGCGATGGACCCGCTGGCGCTGGCCGGCGGCAATCTGTTGCTGGGCAACGATGAAGGCGCCGCCGCCATCGAGGTGCCGGTATTCCCGTTCCAGGTTCGCTTCACCGCGGACTGCGTCTTTGCGCTGACCGGCACCGACTGCGCGGCACGGCTCGACGACATGCCCTTGCTGCCCTGGTGGACCCAGGTGGCGCGCGCGGGGCAGTTGCTGCACCTGGGTGTGCCGCATCCGGGCCGGTGGCGCGCCAGCCGTGCCTACCTGTGCCTGGCCGGCGGCATAGGCGTGCCTGCGGTGCTGGGCTCGCGCAGCACCCAGTTGCGAGGTGCATTCGGCGGCTTTGAGGGCCGCACGCTGCGCCAGGGCGACAGCCTGCGCGCGGCGACGCCGGGTGCTGGACGGCAGCTTGCCGGCTTCGGGCTGGTGCCGCCGGCTCTGGCACTGCCACTGGAGGCGGACGGCGTGCCGGCCATGCGTGTGTTGCCGGCGGCCGAGTACCCGCTCTTCACCGAGGCGGCGCGCGCCGCCTTCTGGGAGCGGGACTGGAAGATCACCGCGCAAAGCGACCGTTACGGTTACCGGCTCGCCGGTCCGGAGCTCGCGCTCGCAACGGGGGTCGAGATGCGCTCCCACGGCATCGTCCCCGGCGTCATCCAGGTACCTCCGGGTGGGCAGCCCATCGTCCAGATGCGCGACGCCCAGCCGTCGGGCGGTTACCCCAAGATCGGCACCGTCATCGAGGCCGACCTGTGGCGGCTGGGGCAGGCGCCAATCGGCAGCCACGTGCGTTTCGTCGAAACCACGTGGGACCAGGCCGTCGCGGCGCTCGACGAGACCCGCCGCTGGCTGGACGAGGCCCGGCGCCTGGTCGATCTGCATCGCGGCCAAAGCGGAAAGGAATAGCCAGGCACATGGACCAACTGCACCAACTGTCGGCCTGGCTGGCGGCCACCGACATCCGCCTGCTGGAGCTCAGCGGCCCCGGTGTCCATCTGCGCCTGCAACACGATGGCGCACGGGTCGAGGTGGTCGATGCGGATGCCACTTGGCCGCCCCAAGGCGGCGTGCCCGCTGAAATCCCAAGGTGCGTGGCCCGTGCGGGCTCGGTGGGAATCTTCCTGCACCACCACCCACTGCGTGAGGAGTTGCTTGCGCCACCGGGCGCGCGAATACGCGCCGGCCAGACCCTGGGCCTGCTGCGGATCGGCAGCCTGCTGCTGCCCGTTACCGCCCCCGAGGACGGTGTGGTGATCGGCACGTTGGTCCCAGATGGCGAGGCGGTTGGCTTCGGGACACCGCTGCTTGAATACCAATCCTTTAGCGAGGAAAGATGAACATGGACATCGATCTCAATGCTGACCTGGGCGAAGGTTACGGGCCGTGGCACATGGGCGAGGACGAAGCGCTACTCGACGTCGTTTCGTCGGCCAACGTGGCGTGTGGCTTCCATGCCGGCGACCCGCTCATCATGGACCGCACGGTGCGCCAGGCCTTGCGGCGCGGCGTCGATGTGGGAGCACACGTGGGGTTTCCGGACCGCCAGGGTTTCGGCCGCCGGACCATGCAGATAGACATCCCGGAGCTCGCCGCCATGGTGGTTTACCAGCTTGGCGCGCTGGCCGGCATCGCCCGCACGGCCGGCCATCACATGACGCATATGAGCTTCCATGGCGCGCTCGGCAATATGGCCGCCGCCGACGCCGCGCTGGCCGGCCCGCTGGTGCGCGCAGTGGCCGATTTCGACCCGTCGCTGATCGTCAGCTCATCCAGCAGCCGCGCCATAGAGGGCGCGGCCGCGTTATGCGGGCTGCGTGTCGCAACCACGTTTCTGGCCGACCGTGCCTATGACGACGAGGGCCTGCTGGTGCCGCGCAAGCTGCCCGAGTCCGTCGTCACGGACAAGGCCGCGGTGCTGGCGCGGGTGCGCCACCTGCTTGCCGACGGGTCCGTCATAACCTACAGCGGCAAGGTGCTGGCGATGCCGGCGCGCTCCATCCTGTTGCACGGCGACACGCCGGGCGCGGTGGCGCTGGCCCGGACCATTCGCACGGAGATTGAAGCCGCTGGCGGGCGCATCGTCCCGATTTCGCGACAGTTGGCATGAGGGCCGGCCAGAACCGACATAAGAGCACCTTATCCCGCCAAACCGAATCCGTCTTTGAGCAATTGCACTCCCATCGATAGTATTCCCCCCAAGCGAACCAGGAACCCCATGCCCTTCTCCGACTACAAGACCGCTCTCGTCACCGGCGCCACGTCCGGCATCGGCGCCGCCGTTGTCGAGCGCCTGTGCGGTGAAGGCCTGCAGGTCCACGCGTTGGCCCGCGGTGCCGAGGCACTGGCCGCGCTGGCGCAGCGCACCGGGTGCATCGCGCACGTGCTGGACGTGACGGACCTTGCCGCCATTACCCGGCTCACGCGCGAAGTCGAGTTCGACGTGCTGGTCAACAACGCCGGCGTTGATCGCCCCAACCCTTTCCTGAAGGCCGAACCCAATGACATCGACCTTTTGCTGGACGTGAACCTGCGGGCGGTGCTGCACCTGTGCCGCCTGGTCGTTCCCGGCATGGCGGCGCGCGACCGGGGGCATGTCGTCAACATCAGTTCGATCGCGGCAGCCTACAACTTCGGC
>JANLPN010000451.1:0-2453 GCA_031367285.1 Betaproteobacteria bacterium
AACCGAGGCAGCGAGCCCGCAGGCAGAACGGTCGCGCTACGCCAGGGCCAGGCTCCCCGGTCGCTACAACCCGTGATGCTGATGCGGTGAATGAACATGCGCTTGAGTGTAGCAAAGGATTTTTGGGTTGCTTGGTGGGCCAGCATCCGACGGGGTTTGTGTCGGGTTGATTGGTTGGTCGGCGTGATGGGGGTCCGGACTGGGATGCTTGGTGGGCCGATGCGGCAAGGGTCATGGCAGGGCTGCTTGGTGGGCAAGCGCGCCGGGCGTCCGCGCCGTCTCGCTTCCAATCGCGCAGATGATGTTTGTAGCGCTCAACGGTGGTCGGCGTGACCAACGTGGTCTGGACGCGTGACTCTGTAGCAGGCGCGAATAATTCCAGCGAACCGGCACAGCCACCCGCCACGCCTGCGGTGCTGATCAAAAACCCATCCCTACGCCTTCGAACCGGCTCGTGCATTGCCTACCAGGGATCGGATTGATGTTTCGGTGTGCCCGTCTTGCAAGCTGGGGCGCTTGCATGTTCGCGCGGTAATGGCAAGGCGAACCCGATTGGCCGCCCAGCAAGCCCGAGGCCCGCCTTGAATCGCAGGCTCGATACGCATGCATCTTCAGCGCACTTGGCGGGGTCGGGAGGGGTGCTGCGCGCCAGATCCCGACGTAGCGCAACGGCTCTTCAACCGTGGTTCAGCGGCATCCACGCCGGCCGCGTTTGCAGCCATCGGCGCGTGGTCGCGCTGTTGATTTGCACTGGCGTACCCTCATAGTCCGAGCAGGTTCCACGGGCACACGTTTCAATCCCCTATCGCCAGCACCCCGGCATGGCTCAGTCCAACAAGATTTATCTGCCGCAGGAGGTGCTCTTGGCTTCTACTCACTTGGCCGTGCGACAGACAAACGCTATTCATTAGGCCGCATAGGACCCTGATCTTTGATGTCCAAGAACCTTGCCGACCTCCGTTTTGTAATCCACGCCCAAGACATCGGACATTCGTCCCCGTGGCGACTGTGGATGACCCCGAAAGGCGACATCTATCTAGCAAGCAGCGGCATGGCCGGAATTGCAAAGGTAAGCTTCCACCAGTCTGGAATCGCTCGATACGCTTTCACGAAGCAACAAGCCTCCGCCCGCAACGACGAGAACCGCCTGATGCACAGATGGATGGAGCCCACGGTTCCGGCACGCAATACTGGGCAGTTCGCTCGGCTTGCCTGGTTAGCGTTCCCCACAGACTATCTGTCTCGCAATCCGAGTGAAGGGAAGGCCAAGACGGCACGCATTCCGCCCGCAGAGCCTGGAAGGGCTACGTTAGTCGAAATTGGCCTAACGCGCGACATCGAAGCTACAGTCGCGTTGGGCACCCAAGCGATCACAGCGGCAGGACTGCTGCTCTATTCTCCAATTCGTAGGCAAACCTCTGCATTCGTACGCTGGCAACACTCCGACTGGCAGAACAGCGATCTAAGGATGCCGTCGTCTCACGGGTTGAAGGCCTATCGCTTCCTTGCGAATGAACCGTATCACCCAGAACGGCCTTTCCGAATCATTACCAAGAACCATCCCACGGATGGTGAAGCGCTGTTGATTACAGAGCTCGGTGGCTGCCAAGATGCGGCATAACTCGAACGTTGAGGCAGCAAAAGATGGGATTCATTCGTGGGCTCGCGCCGAACAGTCAAAATCGGCCTCTGAGATCGCGCTGTATTCAGTGATCGCGATCATGGCAAGGGGGCAGGGACTATCAAATGCAACCCGCTATCGCGGTACGGGTAGTTTTTACAGCCGCGTTGGTCCTCGCGAAGCACACCACACCGCTCTGGAATCGATATGAAGATCACCGTCTCAACAATTGTCATTGCGCCAATCGGCGAGGTTTGGCGCGCCTATACAACGCCGGAGGACATCAAGGTCTGGAATACGGCGTCTCCTGACTGGCACACGACGGCTGCCTCAGTCGATCTGCGCCCCGGAGGTAAGTTTTCCTCTCGGATGGAAGCCAAGGATGGATCATTCGGATTCGACTTTGCCGGCGAATACACCACGGTCGTACCTCATCAACTCATCGAGTATGTCTTCGGCGATAGGGTGGGCACTGTCGAGTTTACCGAAGGCCCTGCTGGCGTAACCGTGACAGTCACCTTCGACGGCGAGCCAACACACTCGGAAGATCAACAACGCACTGGCTGGCAAGCAATCCTTGAAAGCTTTTCGCGCCATGTGGCGGGCAAGGTGGCGTCTGGGTAATGATTGCCAACTGTGAGTTCCGGCCAACCGTCCACGGCCGCGACCGGAACGCGGGCGCCAACACCAGGCGCACCGGGCAGCAAGCAAAGGACGTGGGCTGGTAGTGAATGTGCGCAGGTCTGTTCGCGTTTGCTACAACACCCAAGTGCCCGCCACCTTGTTGACGCAGCGGCGCTGGCGCACCAGAAGCAGACGCACGCGAGATGAT
>JANLPN010000171.1:0-3514 GCA_031367285.1 Betaproteobacteria bacterium
GGCGTGTAAGTCGTGGCCACCGCGGAACCGGCTTTGCCGGGCCGCTGGTGGCGCCCCCTTGAGGGTGGGAGGGGGCTACACGCAGTGAGCCCCAACGGGGGTGGACCATTAATGCTGCCATTTGACGATCCAGCGCTCCAGCAGCGCGATGATCAGGAAGAAACTGCCCGACAGGCAGGCGCTCATCACAATCGCCGAATACAGCAGCGCCGAGTCGAAGTTGTAGGTGGCCTGGATGATCAGCGCGCCTATGCCGCGGGTGGCGCCGATCCACTCGCCCACCACCGCGCCTATCACCGACATCGACGCCGCGATACGCAGGGCCGAGAACAGGTAGGGCAGCGAGCTGAACAGGCGCAGCTTGAAAAACACTTCGGTCTTGCTGGCCGACAACACCCGCATCAGCTCCAGCGCCTGCGGGTTGGCGGCATCGAGCCCGCGCACCATGTTGACCAGAGTCGGGAAGAAACACACCAGCGCGGCAATGGCAATCTTGGGCTCGACGCCGTTGCCCATCATGAGCACCAGCACCGGCGCTTTGGCCACCACCGGAATCGCGTTGAAGATCAGCGCCACCGGAAAGAAGATGTCGTGCAGGGTTTTGTTATGGACAAAAATCGTGGCCAGCACAATCGCCACCAGATTGCCGATAAGGAAGCCGCCTGCCGCCTCCATCGCCGTGGGCAGCAGGTTGTCCAGCAGCACAGCGCGTTTGGCAAACAGCGTGTCCAGCACCAGGAAGGGTGAAGGCGCAATAAAAGGCTTGACGTTCAAGCCCACCACGATGGCCCACCAGCCAAACAGCAATACAAACACCCCGAGCGCGGGCATCAGGCGGGTACGCCACAGTTTGCGCTGCATCAGCGCGCGATGGGCCAGCATGCCGGCGTCCTGCTCGGGCACGGCCATAGGAGCGGTGAGCGTTGAAGTATTCATGGCGCCTCCTGCCGAGCCGCCTCAAAGGAGGCAGCCCCCGCGGGGCTGAGGCTTGCGGCTCCAAGCCGGCCCGCGCCGGCTTGGACAGGCCGAAGAGACGCTGCGTCTCGCAGCGGCCCGTCCAGCGAACGAATGTGAGCGTGGGGGTCCATATTCTTTCCGTTCAGCAAATTTCCAGCACACGCCGCAAGTAGGACGTTAGCTGCACAAACTCGGGCGTTTCACGGATCGCCAGCGTGCGATTGGCCGGCAGCGTGACCGGTACGATTTCCTGTACCCGGCCCGGGTTGGCGGCCAGCATCAACACACGCTGGCCCAGAAACGCCGCCTCGTAAATGCTGTGGGTGACAAACAGCACCGTCATGCCGAGCTCGCGCCAGACGCGCAGCAACTCTTCGTTCAGGCGGTCACGCGTGATTTCGTCCAGCGCACCAAAGGGTTCGTCCATCAAAAGGATGCGCGGGTCGCTGACCAGCGCGCGCGCAATCGACACGCGCTGGCGCATGCCGCCCGAGAGTTCGTGCGGGTAGGCGTTTTCGCTGCCCTTGAGGCCTACCAGCTCCAGCAGCTCGCGCGGCGTGGCACGCGCCGCCTTGGTGGCCTGGGTCTTGCCGCGCGCCACTTCCAAGGGCAGCTCCACGTTCTGGATCGCCGTGCGCCACGGCAGCAGTGCCGCGTCCTGGAACACAAAACCGATATCACGCCGCAGCCTTGCGGTCCCGGGTGTGACGCCCAGCACCGTGAGAGACCCGGCGGTGGGAGCGATAAGGTCCGCTACCACACGCAGGAAGGTGGACTTGCCGCAACCCGAGGGCCCGAGCAGGCTCAGGAATTCACCGGTCTGTATGTCCAGGCTGATGCCCTTGAGCGCCGTCACGCTGCGGGTTTCGGTGAAGAAACGCACCGATATGTCTTTGCAACTGACGGCCAGGCCGGCTGCGTTGTCGGCGGGCAAATTTCTTTTGGCCGAGGCGACCCGTTGCGCGGGCGGCGCAAGAGTTTCAGAGCTCAACATGGTGGGGGTGGGAAGTGCGGGCAGGGCGCCGACTACATGTTCTTCAGGCGGTAGTCGCGCGTGGCGTTCAGGATGTCCATAGTCATCACTTCGTCCACCTTGGGGACCCGTTTAGTGAACTGGCCCAGCTCGGCGTACTGCTGTATCTGGGACTCCCACACGGCCCGGTCCATGGCGCCCCAGCCGTTGGCCTGGGTTTGCGGGTTGTAGGCAAACGCCATCAGCGCATCCACGGCGGCGCGTTCGTCCGCGCGGTCCAGGTTGGGGTATTCCTTGATCAGCAGGTCGGTCGCCGCGTCGCGGTTCTTGTTGGCATAGGCCCAGCCGCGCGCCGTGGCACGCAGGAAACGCTGCAACACGTCGGGCCGCTTCTGGATCATGTCGTTGGTGGCGTAGTAGGGCAGGGCGTACAGGTGAACCCCGGCGTCCCACAAACGCAGATCGACGCGGTCGTTGCCGAAGGGCTTGAGTTGCGTGGTGTTGGTGAGCCACCCGGTGACGGAATCCACCTGGCCGGTTAGCAGCGGTGTCATGTCGCTGCCGATGGTGACGATGTTCACGTCTTTCTCGGCAATCTTGTTTTTGGCCAGCAGCGCGCGCAGCAGCACCAGCCCGGTGGCCTGGATGCCGATCTTCTTGCCCACCATGTCCTGCGGCGTACGGATGGGGGTTTTCTTGAGCGAGAAGAAGGCATACGGGTGTTGCTGCAAGCCGGTGGCAAACACCTTGATCGGCAAGTCCTGCGACACCGCCAGCATGTTGGACGGGCTGCTCGACACCTGGCCCACTTCCCAGCGGCCCGACGCCACGATGGCAACACCGTCGATGGCAGGGCCACCCGGCTGGATCGCAAAGTCAATACCTTCCTGGTCGTAGTAACCCATACGTTTGGCCGCAATTTCGCCAATCTGGTTGCCGCCCGCAATCCAGCCGAGCTGCATATTGACCTTGGCCTTGTCCTGCGCCAGGGCGCTCATCGAGAGCAGTGCGCCGGCACCGGCCAGGCCGCCTGCGGCAGCGGTGGCGCCTAGCAGGCTGCGGCGTGTCAAATTGCTGGAAGTAGGCATGGGGAAACTCCTGGTGTTGGTGGGCGTGGATGAATTCTGATGACACGCCCGTGTCCGCGCAAGAACTGATTTTCTTTATGTGTGCTGCCAAAATTAGAGCACTGGCATCAGCCCCAAACAGGTGCGGCAGCCCTGAGGTTCAAGAGCAGGTGGTGCCGCTCTGGTGGGAATGTGTGGCTGTCCTCGGCGCACCAAAAACAGCTGTCGGGCTGGCCCTGATTGGTGCGTGGCAAGGCACGCCGGACGCGGCAGCACACGGTGCGCTGCACGCGTTCAGCGCCGCAACACCCGCCCCGGATTCATCAGATTGGTGGGGTCCAGCGCCAGATTGATGGCGCGCATCATGCCCAGCGCGACGGGGGATTTGTGGTGTTCGAGTTTGGCCACCTTGAGGCTGCCCACGCCGTGTTCGGCCGAAATCGAGCCGCCGAAGCGCGCGACCGAATCGAACACCACGGTATTGATGTGTTCCTCGTGTTGCGCCAGGAACGCCTCA
>JANLPN010000190.1:0-1693 GCA_031367285.1 Betaproteobacteria bacterium
CAATCTGCTCCACCAGGGCCAGCATTCGTTCACCCACGCGTTGTCCGCGATGGCTGGCGGCAACCGCCAGGTCGTGCACATTGACCAGCGGGCGGCAGGCGAAGCTGGAGAAACCCTCGAAACAATTCACCAGGCCGACCGCTTGCTGGCCATAAAAGGCAAGCACGCTGAAGGCCTGCGGTCGCGCCGCCAGTGCGCCCACCAGATTGGCACGCGTGAAATCGCTTAAAGGCTTGGCGCCGCCGGCCGGGTCGCGCGCGTAGCCGTCCAGCATGTCCACCAGCGCGCTGGCATGCAGGTGGTTGGCGTAGTCCACCCGGACCAGGTTTAAATCCACCATCGTTCCGGTCTGCGTAACCGCGGCCCGCTCAGTCCGCCAGCGTTTGCGCGATACGCTGGGCGCAAGACCTGGCCTGGCCAGCATCACGCGCCTCTACCATTACACGCACCAGGGGTTCGGTGCCGCTGGCCCGGATCAATACCCGCCCGGTGTCACCCAGTTCCTTTTGCACCGCTTGGGTCTCACGCTCGAGCAGGGGGTTGGACGTCCAGTCCTGGCCGGGACGCAGCTTGACGTTGATCAGGACCTGCGGGAACAGGGTCAGGTTGGCCAGCAATTGGGCCATGCTCTGACCGCTTCGCACACAGGCCTGCAGCACTTGCAGCGCGGAAATCAGGCCGTCCCCGGTGGTATGTTTGTCCAGCGCCAGCAGGTGGCCCGAGCCCTCCCCGCCCAGGATCCACTTGTTCTTCTCGAGTTCTTCGAGTACGTAACGGTCCCCCACCTTGGCGCGCACAAAATGCACGCCGCGGGCCTTGAGCGCCACCTCGACCGCCATATTGGTCATCAGCGTGCCGACCACGCCGGGCACATGTTCATCGCGCCCAAGCCGGTCATCGGCCATCAGGTACAACAACTCATCGCCGTTGTAGAGGCGACCGTGCGCATCGACCAGTTGCAGCCGGTCGGCGTCGCCGTCCAGCGCCACACCGTAGTCCGCGTTGTTGGCAAGCACCGCCTCGACCAGGGCCAGCGGGTGCGTCGCACCCACCTCGTGGTTGATGTTGAGGCCGTCCGGGGCGCAACCGATGGCAACCACTTCGGCACCCAGCTCGTGGAACACCATCGGCGCAATGTGGTAAGCGGCCCCGTGTGCGGCGTCCACCGCGATCTTGAGACCTTTGAGCGTGAGGTCGTTGGCGAAGCTGCTCTTGCAGAACTCGATGTAGCGCCCGGCCGCGTCCTCGAGCCGCCGGGTCTTGCCCAAAGAAGCCGAATCCGCCCATACCGGCGCTTCAGCCAGGGCCGCCTCCACCGCCAGTTCCCAGGCATCGGGCAACTTGGTACCCTGGGCGCTGAAGAACTTGATGCCGTTGTCGGCAAACGCGTTGTGGCTGGCGCTGATGACCACTCCGAGCGAGGCGCGTTGGGCACGGGTCAGGTAAGCCACGCCAGGCGTCGGCAGCGGGCCCAGCAGCACCACGTCCACACCGGCCGTGTTGAAGCCGCTTTCCAGCGCGCTTTCGAGCATTTAGCCCGAAATGCGGGTGTCCTTGCCGATCAGCACGGTGGGCCGGGACTCGAATTGTTTGAGTACCCGGCCCACCGCGTGCGCCAGACGCAATACAAAGTCGGGCGTAATCGGCGGCTGGCCAACCGTGCCGCGGATGCCGTCGGTGCCAAAGTATTTTC
>JANLPN010000282.1:0-1603 GCA_031367285.1 Betaproteobacteria bacterium
AGGGCGCCGCAACCTCAGCCGCGGATGGCAAGGACGATGGTTTCGATACCGATGTGGCGATTGCCACCGGCGAACTCGGCCACATGATCCCGGAATTGCTGGAAGCGCTGGGCGGGGAGATGGCTTGAAGCCTGGGGCGCAGCCAATGAACCAGCCCCGGCCCAGCGTTGCGAGGCCGCTATGGACGTAGTGACCGGCCTGGCCTGGCTGTTAGTGTGCCAGAGTGCCGGCGAGGTGCTGGCGCGTCTGCTGCACCTGCCTTTGCCAGGCCCGGTGATCGGCATGTTGATCCTGCTGGTGGCGCTGCGCTGGGAGCTGGCGCGCAAGCCGGTGGGTGCGTGTGCCGACGCCTTGCTGGCGCATCTGTCGCTGCTGTTTGTGCCGGTCGGTGTGGGGGTGATGACCCATATGGGCCTGGTGTCGCAATACGGGTTGCGCTTGATGGTGGCGGTGCTGCTGTCCACCTGGATCGGCCTGGCGGTGACGGCGCTGGTGCTGCGCGCGCTGCTGGCGCGCAGCACGCCGCCCGCAGCTGAGCCAGGGCCTTGAAAGAAAATCGCCATGCAGGACTTTGTACAGCTCTGGGTCTAGCTCTCCACCACACCGCTGTTCGGCCTGACGGCCACGCTGGTTGTCTATGTGCTGGCGCAGAGGCTGTACCTGCGCACCGGGCAGGCGCCCTGGGCCAACCCGGTGTTATGGACGGTACTGCTGCTGGCCGTGTTGTTAAGCCTGAGCGGCACGCCTTACCCGACTTATTTTTCGGGAGCGCAGTTTATCCACTTCCTGCTCGGTCCGGCCGTGGTGGCACTGGCCTGGCCGCTGTGGCAGCGGCGCGATGAGTTGCGTCGGCGCGCAAGCGCCGTGTTGTTGGCCGCGTTAGCAGGTGGCGTGGCAGCCAGCGCCAGTGCGGTGGCGATAGGCTGGGCACTGGACCTGCCGCAGGAGCTGCTGCGTTCGCTGGCACCCAAATCCGTCACCGCGCCCGTGGCGATGGGTATTGCCGAGCAGATCGGCGGTATCCCGGCGCTGGCGGCCGTGTTTGCGGTGCTCACCGGCCTGGTCGGTGCGGTCAGCGGCAAATACCTGTTCGACCGGCTGGGTGCCTTGTCGCCACAAGTGCGAGGTTTTGCGCTGGGCACCGCATCCCACGGTATTGGCGCCGCACGCGCGATGCAGGTCAACGCCGATGCCGGTGCCTATGCCGGCCTGGCACTCGGTGTACAGGTGCTGCTGTCGGCCCTGCTGATGCCACTGGTTGCGCGCTGGTTTTGAGCCCTTGTCCGGTTACGCCCCCACGGCCGGCAACACCTCTCCGCGGCATTCACCAAAACCGATACGCGCCGCGTTCGGGCTTTCGCACCAGCCGCGCAATATGACGGCGTCGCCATCGTGCAGAAAGGCGCGATGTTCGCCGCCGTCGAGCGTGATCGGTTCGCGGCCAGCCTTGGTCTGCTCGATAATGGCGCCGGCCTCCTGCGCCGTAGGGCCGGAGATGGTGCCGGTACCCAGCAGGTCGCCGCTTTGCAGGTTGCAGCCACCCATGGTGTGTTGCGCCACCATCTGCGCGACGGTCCAGTACTGGTGGCGGAAACTGGTATGC
>JANLPN010000296.1:0-4997 GCA_031367285.1 Betaproteobacteria bacterium
ATGGTGCGTTTTTTCTCGCTGCCAAAGAGGCTCGTCTCGCCAAAACTATGAGCGAAGCTGCCGCCGGAAACGAAGCCGCAGAAGACGTCACAACGGCTGCAGCCGCCAACGCCGGCGATCAGATCGAGGTTTTTTTGATTCCCAACTAGTCGTCACGGCCCGCACCTAGATTCGCCAGCCATCGGTGCGGGCGCCTCCCAAAACGCACCGGTTTTGGGGCCCAGGCTCTCCAATGGCTGCCGACTGGCCAGCGCCGGTGTGCGCTGGGCACCACCAGGCACGTTGATCCTTGCGTGCGGAAAGTGCGCTATTCCCCGCCAGCCCTTTTGAGTCTTCCGCTCTTTTTGACAGACGTGGGCTGACATAGGTGTCAACGACACTACGGTGGCTTCCATAGGGGCCCTGCTGGCGCTTGAGGTTGACGAGCCGGTTGCGCTCTGGGCGCGCATAGACCCTAAGCTTTGGTGCGCGGCAATATTATTTTGGTGTAGCGGCGGGATCCTGGAGCTTGGCCATTAAGCTGCAGAGCCGCCAACGGTGAGGGAATGCTCTTACTCGTTTGTGGGGCTGTATGTGGGGACAGACCAAAAGCAGCCCGTCAACCCGCATGGATGCTACGTGTTCTAAAGACACCGCCTCCGCCAATCCTGCAATCAAGACAACGTGGACGGTCTTCTGCCGTCGGAATCGAAGCAGGTTGACCCGTTCTCCGGATTGCCGAGCGCAACTCGATCCGTAGCTTCCTTCACTTCCCGTAGGTCAGCACAAAAAATTTGTCGGGGAAGAACGTGTTGGCATAGTACGGCGACACCGTAGTGGTAATCTTCTTCGAGTAGTCGGCGCTGCCCTCCGCCGTCACGGCATAAATCTTCTTGGTCTTGGGGTGTATCGCCATGGTGCGCACACCGGCTTGGGTGCCCATGGCCTCGCTGGGTTTGTAGCTGTCGGCGCTGACCTGTTCGAAGATATTCATGACCGCGTTTACGCCATTGGCCAGAAAAATGCGTTTCAAATCGGCGTCGTAGATCACGGAGTCGTTCCCGCCGCCAATTTCGGATGTATAGATGATGGCGCCAGTGTCCGCATTCATGACGGCAAATGACGGTTTGACCGTTTCGCTGCCACGGCAGCCCAGGAAGATCCTGTTGTTGGCGGTATCCAGCGCAAGGCCATTCGTCTGCGCACAGCCCGGCGTAGGCCACTTGGCGGTTACGGTCATGTCCCTGGTGTTGAGCCGATAAACCGCGTTCTCATCGCGCGACGCGACGTAATAGTTGCCCTTGCCATCAGCTTCGGAGTGTTCCGGCTTCTTGGTTGTCACCTTGATGGTACCCACGGTTTGCAGAGACGGCGCCTGCAGCACAAGCAACTCCGTGCCATCCTTGCCGGAGGCCATGTTCACCACGATGCGTTTGGTCGACGGGTCGTAATGCGTGGCATCCAGCTCATCGCCCAGTTTGATGTTGGCCTGCGGCTCCAGCGTGGACAGCTTGAAGGGTGTAAGTGTGCCGTTTTCGTTGTAGGAAACACCCAGGTCGAATTCGGGTATCAAGGTGGCTCCGTTGGAGCTGTCGGCAGCGGTGTTGCCGATGACTTTGATCAACTTTCCCGTGGCGATGTCCACCACCTGCAGCCCGGCACCCCGGTGGCCGATGAACAAGCGGTTGTTGGCGGTGTCCAGCGATACGTAATCCCACGCGGATCCTTTGCCCGCAATGGCTGTCGAGTTCTCCAGATGCCAGCCGTCAAAGGCGCCTGCTGGTAGCGTAGTCGCCGATACCAAAACAAAGGCAAGAGCGGCTGCGGCAGGGCTGCGTTTGCAAACGATGTTCATGTTGTCTCCTCATGTAGTTGAAGGCGCATCGTACTACCGCGCGGCGACGCATTCGATACGCCGTGGCTGCGCCGGTGCCTGCGCGGCCCGGTGTCGCACGGGTTGTTATGTCCCGAGCGCGTCGTCAATCTGCCGCGCCGCTGCAAGCAGCGCATCGCGCACCTCACTGGCACGTTTACGGCAGTTGGGGTCTAACCTGCCTTCTGAACCACTACAGTCCTTCAGAAACCGTTCGACCACTTCAGCTAGCGATGTCGTGGCCGCAATCTGTGGGTTGCCCAGATATTGCCATTCGGACTCGTCGTCCGGGTCGCGCAGCACCAGCAATTGCCCGGCGGCGGCAGACGCGTGCGCCGTATCCGCCGCTCCCATGTCCTCCCCACGCCCTTCGCGCTGCCGTCCGGCCGCAAAAAATATGTGCATGGTTCGCCTCCTCGTGAGCAATGACTATTCTTCCACCAGCGTAAACACTTCCTGCGCCTTCCCAATGCCGCGCAGGTCGTAGCGCCCGACCTTCTTGATCGGGCGCTGCACCAACCGTGCAAAGTCGCCCGACATCAGCAAAGGAACACCGGTCTCCTTGGTCAGCTCCTGGATCCGGGCCGTCATGTTGACAGCGGGGCCGACCACGTTGAACGATAACCGGTCCGGCGCACCCACGTTGGCATGGGTGACGTTGCCCAGATGCAGTCCCAGACCGAACTCGATCAGCGGCTGACCAGAGCGGCGACGGCGATGGTTGACCACCGCCATGGACGCAAACGCGTCCACCGCCGCGTCCAGCGCCGCCCCGCACACCTGTGCCTCCTTGTCGGGCGTTTCTATCTCGAACACGATCAGGATCGCGTCACCAATGAACTGCAGGATCTCCCCGCCGCGCGCCGCCGCTGCCGCCGCGCAGTACTCGAAGTACTCATTGAGCAGGCGCAACAACTCATCGGTGGGAAGCGTTTCGCTCAATGACGTAAAACCGCGCAAGTCGGAATACCAGAACGCAGCCTCTATACATTCACCGTCACCACGTTGCACTTTGCCTTGTAATATGCGCTCGCTGATGCGCCGGCCAACAAAGGTGTTGAGCAGGCCCAGGCTGGTGCGGCGCAGGTTGATAACTTCGAACAGCGGCGCCAGCAGATTGGCCAACGCGGAAAAACGCTCCAGGTCGGCATCGCTGAATCCTTGCGGGTCGGCGGTGGCGAGTGTCATCACGTTGGTGGTGCCGGACGCGAAAACCATGGGCACCGCCACGTAATCCGTCATGCCTTCGGCGCGCACGTCGTGAAACAGGGGGTGCTCGTCATCTCCGGGAACGTTGTCGAGCCGCTTGCGAAACATCCGTGCGTGCTCATTCACAAACTGCATCGGGCTACCCACGTAAGCGTCCGATTCCTGTACGCCCCGGGGTGCGTTCTGCTGTTCCACACCACCGCCCCGTGTCCATATGGCGCCCAGGGCAGCCAGCTGCGGATGCAGGGTGCGGCTCGAAATCCGCACCCGGTCTATGCGAGCCCCGGCCGCATCCAGCCGCGCCATCAGGGCGATAAGCAGCCCGTTGGGATTCAGAGTCTGGCGGCCTTCGGTCAACAACCAGGTGCCGACCGGCTCCAGCGACCAGCCCTGCGTGGGGCCGAACAGCGAGGGTTGCGTTGCGTCAGCGGCTGCCTGCGGTTCACCGGGGCTCAGGGTCGTGTCGTTTATCGGCATAGTTGCGCCAAAGAGGTTCAGACCGTATCGGCCAGGAAAAGTGCCTGCAAATCATTCAGAAAATCAAAGCCCCGCGTGCTTGGCCACACCCGGGCCAGGTCGCGCTCGATCAAACCCTTGCGTTCACCCTCCTCCAGCCCCCGCTGGATCGCCGTCATGGGCAGGCCAGTGCGCTCCACGTACTGCGACAGCGCAAAACCGTCCTTCAGGCGCAAGGCATTCAGCATGTACTCGAACGGCAGGTCGGCACGCGACACCTCGGTGCTGCTGGCCACGCAGTCCGCAGCCAGCGCTTTCTCCATATACAGCCGGGGCTCGCGGTGCCGCACCTGGCGCACGATGCGGTGCGCAAAACTGAGCTTGCTGTGGGCTCCGGCGCCAATACCGAGGTAGTCGCCAAACTGCCAGTAGTTGAGGTTGTGCCAGCAGCGGTGGCCCGTGCGCGCATAAGCCGAGACCTCGTAGCGCTCCAGGCCGGCAGCGCCCGTCATCTCCGTGACCAGGTCCAGCATTTCATAGGCCGTATCCTGGTCCGGCAGCTGGGGCGGAAACTTGGCGAAATAGGTATTCGGTTCGATCGTCAAATGGTAGATCGAGATATGCGGGCTCTTTAGTGAGAGCGCGGTGGCCATGTCCTGCCGCAGATCGCCCAGTGTCTGGCCCGGCAATGCGTACATGATGTCGAGGTTGAAGGTGTCAAAGGCCTGCGCGGCCTCCTCCACAGCGGCCAGTGCCTGGGCACGGTCATGCACCCGGCCCAGCGCCTTCAAATGCGTGTCGTTGAAACTCTGCACGCCCACCGAGAGCCGCGTCACGCCGGCAGCACGAAAAGCCCGGAACCGGTCGCGCTCGAAGGTACCCGGGTTGGCCTCCAGCGTAATCTCGCAGTCGGGCGCCAGCCGCAGGCGGGCACGAATGTCGGCCAGCAGGCGGTCAATGGCTTCGGGCGAAAAAAGGCTGGGGGTGCCGCCACCGATAAAGATGCTGTGTACCGTGCGCCCCCATACCAGGGGCAGGGCCGCCTCCAGATCGGCCACCAGCGCGTCCAGGTACCGCTGTTCGGGCAGCCCTCCGGCGGCCTGTTCATGCGAATTGAAGTCGCAGTACGGGCACTTCTTGATGCACCAGGGCAGGTGTACATACAGCGACAGCGGCGGCAGCGCACTGAGCTGCAAACCGCCTGGGCGCATGTAGTTCGCAAGGTCTTGGGTCGCCATGTGCTGCACCTAACCAGGCCGCCGCGGAACCGGCTTTGCCGGGCCGCTGGCGGCGCCCCCTTGAGGGCTGAGCGCCGCGGCTCCGCGCCTGCCTGCGCAGCCGTGGACGGCTGCGAAGAGGCGCTGCCTCTGGCAGTGACACCGCGGCACGGCTACACGCAGTGAGACCCAACGAGGGTGCTTCATCTTATGCCCAGCGTTCGCGGATCATGTCCACCATGATGCGCGCCGCGCGCCCGCGG
>JANLPN010000299.1:0-34237 GCA_031367285.1 Betaproteobacteria bacterium
CTCGCCGGAGATGCGGGCCAGGGCCAGCAGCACCCCGGTGAGCACGCCGGCCCGAGCCGCCTTCAAGGTGATGCTGGAGATGACCTTCCACTTCGGCGTGCCCAAGGCATACGCCGCTTCGCGCAAGGCGTTCGGGATCAACGACAACATGTTCTCGGTGGTGCGAATGACCACCGGGATCACGATCAGCGCCAAGGCCAGTACGCCGGCCAGACCCGAAAACATTTTCATCGGCGTCACGACCACGGTGTAAATAAACAAGCCGATCACGATCGACGGTGCGGACAACAGGACGTCGTTGATGAATCGGGTGATGCTTCCCAACCAGGTCTTCTGGCCGTACTCCGCCAGATAGATGCCTGCCATCACCCCAATCGGCGTCCCGATGGCCGTGGCCAGCGACACCATCATCAGCGACCCAAAGATGGCGTTGGCCAGCCCGCCGATCTCAGCTTGCGGCGGGGGCGTCATCTCGGTGAACAGCGACAGCGTGAGACCGCCCAGCCCCAGGGCAACGGTCTCGATCAGGATCCAGATCAACCAGAACAGACCGAACGCCATCGCGCTGAGCGACAGCGCGAGCGCCACCGCATTGATTGTTTTGCGTCGCTTGTGATGGGCAAGCCGCGACGCGTCGATGGCAGACAAGCCGCTCATGATCGGCTGCCTTCGTTCTTCTTGAGTTGCGCCAACAAAAGCTTGGACAGCGACAACACGACGAAGGTGATAAAAAACAATACCAGGCCCAGGTAGATCAGCGAAGCCTGGTGCAGACCTTCACTGGCTTCCGCGAACTCGTTGGCGAGCGCCGACGTGATGCTGTTGGCGGCCTGGAAAATACTCAGGGAATCCAGCTGGTTGAAGTTGCCGATCACAAAGGTCACGGCCATGGTCTCGCCGATGGCGCGCCCCAGGCCCAGCATGATCCCGCCCACCACACCGGCCTTGGTATAGGGCAACACCACCTTCGATACGACTTCCCACGTGGTCGCACCCAGCCCGTAGGCGGATTCCTTGAGCAGGGTCGGCGTCACCTCGAACACATCACGCATCACCGCCGCGACAAACGGGATGATCATGATGGCAAGGATGATGCCGGCAGACAGGATTCCGATTCCGACCGGCGGGCCCGAGAACAAGGCGCCGATGTAAGGCACACCGCCAAATACCGCTTGCAGCGGCTGCTGGACGTAGGTTGACAACACCGGGCTGAACACCAGCAGCCCCCACATGCCATACACAATCGAGGGAACGGCCGCCAGCAATTCAATTGCGGTCCCAAGTGGTCGCTTGAGCCATGCAGGCGACAGCTCGGTCAGGAACAAGGCGATTCCGAAACTCACCGGAACTGCAATCAGCAGCGCGATGAACGACGTGATCAAGGTGCCGTAAATCATCACCAGCCCGCCAAACTCCTCCTTGACCGGGTCCCACTTGGTACTGGTGAGAAAACCCAGCCCGTACTTGTTGATGGCGGGCCATGCGCTGACGGTGAGCGACACCAGGATGGCAATCAACATTGCCAGGGTAAACAGCGCCGCACCTTTGGCGACCCAGCCGAAGATACGGTCAGCGAGGGGCCCGGAGCGGGCTACCTTCATTGGCGGAGGGCTGGTCATAACACGTCCGGAAGACTTGTCGACAGGTAATTGGTGGGTCGCCGGAAGTGTAGATGACACAGGCCTACTCCTGGAACATCGGTCTATGGGGAGTCAACAGCTCACTTCAGAGCGACCGGCTTGCCCGAAGCGTCGGTCACTTGGCCCCAGACCTTCTCGATGGCCCCGATTACGTTGGCAGGCATGGGAACATAGTCCAAGTCGGCCGCAATCTTGTCGCCGTTCTTGTAGGCCCAGGTGAAGAATTTGAAGGTCTCCGTGGCATTGGCTGGCTTGTCCTGTTTGACCTGCATCAGGATGAAGGTGGCGGTTGAAATCGGCCAGGCGTTTTTGCCGGGCTGGTCGGTGATTAGCTGGTAAAACGATTTGTTCCAGTCGGCACCGGCCGCGGCCGCCTTGAAGGTCTCGTCGTCCGGCGCCACAAACACGCCGTCGCGGTTTTTCATGAGCGTGTACGTCATCTTGTTTTGCTTGACGTAGGAATACTCCACGTAACCAATCGAGTTGGGCAGGCGGTTGACGAATGCGGCCACGCCTTCGTTGCCCTTGCCACCCGCACCGACGGGCCAATTCACGGCCGTACCCTCGCCGACCTTGGCTTTCCACTCGGGGTGGACTCGGCTCAGGTAATTGGTGAAGTTGAAGGTGGTGCCGGAGCCGTCCGCGCGGCGTACCGGCGCAATGGCCGCGTCGGGCAAAGCCAGGCCGGGGTTCAGCGCCTTGATGGCCAGGTCATCCCATTTGGTGATCTTGCCCAGGAAGATGTCGCCCAGCACCTGGCCGTCCAGCTTCATCTGGCCGGGGCTTATGCCTTTGATGTTGACCACCGGTACCGTGCCGCCAATCACCGTGGGGAACTGTATTTGCCCCTTGGCCTTGAGAACCTCGTCGGTCTGCGGCATGTCGGAGGCGCCGAAATCAACCGTCTTGGAGTCGATCTGCTTGATGCCGGCACCGGAGCCGACCGACTGGTAGTTGACCTTGACGCCGGTCGCCTTGTTGTAGTCCGCGGCCCATTTGGAGTAGATGGGGGCCGGGAAGGTTGCGCCGGCGCCGGTGATTTCCTGCGCGGCGGACAGCGATGTATACGACAGCGAAACTACGGCGGCCACGCCGGTCAGTGCCATTTTGAAACTTGTTTTCATGGGAATACCTCTTGGGTTAAACAAACAGACTTGTGAATCGCTCTATAACGACTGTAAGAACGTTTTGTGACGTTGGTGTGACACCTGGCGCCAGTCGGAGCCGATAGAGCAGGCACATCAGGGCGCACTGGTTGGTCAAGACCGAGCACAAGGTGGACAAGAAGAAGGCGCGGCTAAACTGCATCCACCATATGCTTGGGCAAATGCCTTATGAAGAGGTGGAACATCCGCCCATCGTGTTGCCGCCACGCGTGCGCCACGACGACTATGTGCGGCGCCCGGTGCCGCAGGAAATCCTGGTCCCCGAAATCTACTGAGCCGGCTCTGAATCGCATGCGGATAACACGTGAATGTTATGCTGAGAGCATCACTCCCGCGACACCCATGCAACACGGAACGCGCCTTGCCGCAGTGGACCTTGGCTCCAACAGTTTTCGCCTCGAGATCGTTCGCCTGGACCATGGGCAATTCGAACGCACCGAATACCTGAAGGAAACCATACGCCAGGGCAACGGCCTGGACGCCGAACGCAACCTGAGTGCCGAAGCCATGCAGCGCGGCTGGGATTGTCTGGCGCGTTTTGGCGAACGCCTGGCCGGCTTCAAGCGTAACCAGGTGCGGGCCGTGGCGACCCAGACGCTGCGCGAGGCGCGCAACCGCGACGTATTCCTGGAGCGTGCCAACAACATCCTCGGCTTTCCCATCGACGTGATCTCTGGGCGTGAGGAAGCCCGCCTGATCTACCTGGGCGTGGCCAAGATGCTGCCTCAGGCCGACGAGCGCCGCCTGGTGGCGGACATTGGCGGGCGATCCACTGAACTGATTCTGGGCCAGGGCTTCGAACCCACCACCATGGAGTCCTACCGCGTAGGAAGCATCGCCTGGTCGAACCGCTACTTCGGGGACGGACAATTTACCGCCAACGCGTTCCAGATGGCCGAAATCGCGGCCAAGGCCGTACTCGACGAGGCGCTCAATGCCTACCGGCGCGAAAGCTGGGACGTGGCCTACGGATCCGCCGGCACCATAGGCGCGGTGGGTGACGTGCTGGCGGCAGCCGGCTGGCCCGCGGGCTCGGTCAGCCAGGCCGGACTGGACTGGTTGCTGGCCAAACTGCTGGAGGCGCAAAGTGCGGATCGCCTGCGTCTGCCTGGCATGAAAGAAGAACGGCGCGCCATCATAGGCGGCGGGGTCAGCATCTTGCGCGCCGTGTTTAGTCTGCTGGGCATCGACGAGATGCAGGCCGCCACCGGTGGCCTGCGGCATGGGCTGTTGTGTGACCTGATGGGCAACACCGGCGATGAGCAGGACGTGCGTTCCGCCTCGGTCCAGCGGCTGATAGCCAAGTTCGACGTGGACACCACGCACGGGCTGCGGGTTGGGAAAGTGGCGACCGCACTGTATGCGCAGATGCAGCCGGCTTCAGCGGATCCGCTGGAACCGGATCGCGAGCGCAATATGCACAAGCTGGGCTGGGCCGCGCAGTTGCATGAGATCGGTTCACAAATCTCGCACAGCGACTACCACAAACACGGTGCCTATATTCTCGACAATTCCGATGCCATGGGTTTTGCGTTGGCGGAACTGCACCGGCTCAGCGTGCTGGTGTTGGGCCAGCGGGGCAAGCTGCGCAAACTCGAAGCCGATTTTGAAGATGAGGTATTCGTGCAGCAGCTACTGACGCTGCGCCTGGCTATCATCTTCTGCCACGCCCGGCGCGAGCCAGACACCTCCGGCCTACAACTGGCCAGGGAAACGCGGCAGGTACGCGGCTTTGTATTGACCAGCCGCGCGGGATGGGTGGAAAGTTATCCCCAGTCGGCCCACCTGCTGCGCGAAGAAGTGCTGGCCTGGCAAAAAACTCCCTGGTCGTTCACGTTCACGGAGCTTTGAGAATCGCACTCGGGGTTTGATGTATCCCGGGGCGCGGAGCGGCCTATGGCGCAACACCTCTGGATGCTGGTTTGACCTTGAACAATAAACGATATAAACTATATAAATCGTTTACCAATCAGGAAGATTCCATGCCTATTGCCAAATCAAAACCGACCGCTAGCCAAACGGCAAAAACCGCGTCCGCGTCCAAGTCCTCCGCGTCCAGGTCCCCCGCACCCAAACCTGCGCCGACCAAGCCGGCACCCAAGGTAGCTGCGGCAATTCCCGCACCTGCGCCGCTGGGCGCCAAAACGGCTCCGGCAAAAACCGCGGGCTCCCGGCCAACGCAAACCGGAGCAGCTACCAAACCCGCCGCGCAAAAACCGGTCAAGGCAAAAAAGCCGAAGCTGGTGCGCGACAGCTTCACCATACCCAAGGCCGAGTACCTGGTGCTGGAAGACCTCAAGCAACGCGCCGGTGTGATGGCCAGCCCGGTCAAGAAGAGCGAATTGCTGCGTGCCGGCATCAAGGCGCTGGCCGCCATGCCGGACACGGCGTTCCTGGCGGCGTTGCAGGCCGTGCCCGCCATCAAGACCGGGCGCCCCACCAAGGAGCTCAAGGGCTGACGGCGCGGGATTTGGCGCAAAATCGCGTCCACACTCCGGACCACCGCATGACCACTCCAGCCGCACCCCTGCACCCCGCCGTAGCGCAATCCATGGCCCTATGGCACGGGATGATCGCGCAAGGCGACCTTAGCGCCTTGCCGGGCATCCTGCACCCGGATGCGATGTTCCGTTCACCCATGGCCTTCCCGCCCTACCATTCGGCGCAGGCGGTTGCGCTGGTACTCAACACCGCGTTCAAGGTATTCGAAAACTTTGCGTACCACCGCGAGCTGTGCACCGGCGATGGTCTGAGCGTGGTGCTTGAATTCAGCGCCAATGTGGGCGACAAACAGCTCAAGGGGATCGATCTGATCCGCTTCAACACCGAAGGCCAGATCGTCGAATTTGAAGTCATGGTGCGCCCGCTCAATGGCTTGCAGGCGCTGGGCCAGGAGATGGGCAAACGGCTGGGGCAGCACCTGCCCGCATTCAAGGCCGGCAAGCAGGATTAGAGGACGTCGGGCGACTGCACGGTAACGACCACCGTCTGCTGGAGAGCGTCACGCTCCCGGCTGCGCAGCCACCAGACCCCGCCGCGGCGCACGGCACATTCCCTGGCGCTCAAACCCAGCAACTGGGAAATGGTTTGACCCAGCATGGGCTGGTGGCCGACCACCAGCACCGTGGCTTTCTCGTCCGGCCATTGCGCCAGTTCCAGCAATTGGGCAACCGTGCCACCCGGCGCCAGCTCGGGTCGAATCTTGAACTTGCGCCCGAGCGCAATGGCCGTTTGTTCGGTGCGCCGCGCCGGGCTGACGAGGATACGGGTCAGGTCCGGCAATTGGCGATCCAGCCACTGGCCCATGCGTTTGGCCTGCTTTTCGCCTTTCGCGGTCAGAGTTCGACCAAGATCGTCATCACCTTCACGCAACTCGTGGGCTTCGGCGTGGCGCCACAGGATCAGGTTCATGCCCGGCTCCGCTGTTTTTCGCTATGTCTGGCGTAACGCTGAACCAGAGCAGCCTGGGCGCCACGGGCCGCGCGGCGGGCGCCTGCGACAACCCGGACATAACTTCCGTCGGGCAACATGTCCCACGCATCCACCCTGTCATGGAGGTAGGCCACCAGGCATTCGTCCACGATGCGCTGGCGCTGCAGCGGGTCAGTCACCGGCCATGCCAGTTCAACACGGCGCATCATATTGCGGTTCATCCAGTCCGCGCTGGACAGGTACAGGTCTTCGACATCACCACAAGCGAAATAGAAAATCCGTGTGTGTTCCAGGAAGCGGCCGATCACCGAGCGCACGCGAATATTGTCGGTAAGCCCGGGCACCTGGGGCGGCAACACGCAGGCGCCGCGCACGATGAGATCGATCCGGGCACCTCGCTGCCCGGCCCGGATCAGGGACATCACCAGGGCTTCATCGGTGAGGGCGTTCATCTTGGCGACGATCCGCCCCGACTTGCCAGCCGCTGCTGCGTCACCGACCGCATCGATTTTCTGGATCAGCTTGCGGTGCAGATGAAACGGGGCCATCCAGACACTGTTCAGCCGCGGCAACCTGCTTTGCCCGGCCAGATGCACAAAGACGTGGGCCATATCGGCGGTCAGGCCAGTGTCAGCGGTGAGGTGGCTCAGGTCGGTGTACAGGTGGGTAGTCCTGAGGTTGTAGTTGCCGGTGGACAAATGGCCGTAACGCCGCAGCTTCCTGCCCTCGCGCCGCGTGATGAGCAACATCTTGGCATGTGTCTTGAGCCCCACCACGCCATACACCACCTGCGCTCCGATGGCTTCCAGTGTTTCCGCCCAGTTGATGTTGGCTTCCTCGTCGAAACGGGCCTTGAGCTCCACCACCACCATCACTTCCTTGCCGCGCCGCACCGCTTCACGCAGTAAATCCATCAGTGCCGAATCAGCCCCGGTGCGGTAAATCGTTTGCCGGATGGCAAGCACCTGCGGGTCGTGCACGGCTTCCCGCAAAAAGTCCAGCACACCGTCGAAACTCTCGAACGGCTGGTGGATGACGATGTCGCCACGCTTGAGCTGCTCAAAGATCGAAACACCCGGCACGATCTGGGTCGGATAACACGGCGTATACGCGGGGAAACACAGCTGCGGTGCGTCCACCAGGTCGATCAGCTGGGTCAATCGCGCCAGGTTGACCGGGCCATGCACCCGGTACAAGGCCAGGGCGGGCAAGTCAAACTGCTTCAGCAGAAAACCCGACAGGTATTCCGAACAGCCGGCGGACACCTCCAGCCGTACCGCCTGTCCGAAGTGGCGGTGTTGCAGGCCCTGGCGCAGCGCGGTACGCAGGTTCTTGACGTCGTCTTCGTCCACCGCAAGATCCGAATGGCGCGTCACCCGGAACTGCGAAAACTGCCCCACGTCCCGCTCCGGGAAAAGTGTGTCCAGATGGGCGCGGATCACACTCGACAAGGATACAAATACGGTGTTGCTCCCGGCCACCTGATCCGGCACGCGGATGAGGCGCGGCAACACACGCGGCACCTTCACGATCGCGATGTCGTTGGCGCGGCCGAAAGCATCGGCGCCTCCAAGCCGCACGATAAAGTTGAGGGACTTGTTGGCGACTTGCGGAAAGGGATGTGACGGGTCGAGCGCCACGGGCAGCAGCAGCGGTCGGACTTCGCGCTCGAAGTATTGCCGGACCCAGTGCCGCTGCACCGGGTTGCGCTCTCCGTGGGAGACGATACGAATGCCATTTTTTTCGAACAGCGGCATCAGTCCGTCGTTGTACAGGGCGTACTGGCGGGCCACCAGCGCATGGGCGGCAAACGACAGGGCTTCAAACGACTCCACCGTGTAGCTGCCGCGGTGCTCACCCTTACGCGCCGCTACCAGTTGCGGCTCCACCCTGACCTCGAAAAACTCGTCAAGGTTGGATGAAACAATACACAGGTACCTCAGCCGCTCCAGCAGGGGAACCTCGGCGCGGCAAGCCCAGTCCAGCACTCGCTCGTTGAAGGCCAGGATGCTGTGGTCCCGGTCCAGCAAGGGACCGGGCGGCGTGGTGTGTTTCGGCGCATGCGCGGAATCGGAAGAAAACATCGGGCATCGATCCGTGGGACGCGAAGGGATGCCCGATTGTTCGGGACGCAGATGACAATGGCGTGACAGTCCCAAACTTTAGCGCAGGGTGCCCGAGCCCCCGCGCCGGCGGGAGGCCCGCCTGTCAGGCTCCCAGAAAGTGTTTGCGGTAACGCGCCGGCAAGTCCTCCAGGCGCGCCATGATGGGCAGGTCGGCGCTGTTGAAAGCCGCGTCCCATGCCGGCGGGCCCAGCACCTTGGCACCCAGGCGCAGGTAGCCCTTGATCAGGGCCGGCGGCTCCACCGGGCAGCTTGCGTCCAGCCGTTCCAGCGGTAGCGGCCGGCGCGGGAACACCTGGTGCTCGATCGGTGCAAGGTGGGTCTTGCGAACCTGGTTCCAGATGCTGGCTGCCGCGTTGCCGGGTGCATCGCCGGCATGCGACATCGGAATACTGGCGCAGCCCATCATGGCCTCGAAGCGGTTGCGCACCATGAACTCGAACAAGGCTCCCCCTAGAGCCATGATCACGCCGCCGTGGCGGTAGTCCCGGTGTACGCAACTGCGGCCCAGCTCCACCATGCGCTCGCGCATGCCGCGCAGCCGGGTCAGGTCGAACTCGCTGTCGGTATAGGTTGTGCCTATTCTTTTGGCCTGCGCCGGGGTGAGTACACGGTAGGTCCCCACCACCGCCTGTGATGCCTTGTCGCGCACCAGCAGATGTTCACAATAGTCATCGAACATGTCGATGTCGTGTCCGGGGTAAGCGGCGTTGGCGGGTGTTTCCAGCCGGGCGCCCATCTCCCCTGCGAAGACGTTGAATCGCAGTCTCTGCGCCGCGCGGACTTCATCAAGGTGTTTGGCCCATACCGCCGTGATGCCGCATGCCTGGGGTTCGCTGGATGGCTGGCGCGCGCGCGGCTGTTCATCCCAGTCTATGCGTGGAATACCCAGGAAACTGGAGCTTGTTCGCAAAAAGGCGTTGGACAGCGGGAAGGTGGGCGTGGGAAGTTCTTTCATGGCCTGCTCCGTCATGGGTTTGAAAATGGTGCTTGGTCCGACATGCACGGATGATGGCCGCCACGCATGACGGCAGCATGGCGCCGGCATGGCAATACCATGACAGGTGACGAATAGCGAATTGCGCGCGCCGCCGCAGGGCGCGCCACTGCGTGGGGTGGGCCCAGGTCCACCCCGGGCCGGGCTGGCCGGTTCCGCTTAACGCAAGGCAGTCAGCCCCGCAAAGCGGATCAAACCGGGTCCATCCCGTGTTTGCGCTTGGCGGCTGCAGCGGCTGGCGCCGCCATAAACGCAATCAGGGCGCGCGCGGCATCGGCTTGGCCCGATGTGGCCGCGATGCCCGCGGAGAAGGTCGTAAGCAACTGAATCCCGGGTGGCAGCGGGCCTAACACGGTGATGCCCTGCAGGTTCATGAGTTCACTGAGCTGCTGAAAGCCCAACTCCACTTCGCCTTTGGCCACCAGGCTGCCAACCGGCACGCCGGGCGGTGCCTGAACAATACGTGGCTTGATGGTGTCCAGGATGCCCCAGCGCTCGAACAGCTTGAGCAGGTACAGGCCACTGGGGCCGGTGGAATAACTGAGCGTGCTCACGGCCAGCACGGACTGCCTGAGCGCGTCTTCCGTCGATATGTCGGGGCGCGCCGCACCTTCTGCCACCGCGACAGCCACTCCGGACCGCACAAGATCCACGCGGCTGCCGGCCAGCAGTTTGCCGTCGGCGATCAGCTGGTCGATCACATTGGCGGCCAGCACCACCACGTCGACCGCTTCACCGGCCTGCACACGCCGGGCCACCTCCACACCGCCTGCACTCTCGGCGACCACCGCTTGTTGTACCGACTTCTGGTACTGGGCAATAAGGTCGGCCAGCACTTCTTTGGTGGCCATGGATGAAACTAGCTTGATCGGTTCGGACGCCAATTGAAACTCCGCAAAAAAGTGTTTGAAAGCCAGCTCACTGCGCGACCTGCATCACCGCCACCGTACAACCCACGGCAAACACGGGAATCGGCTGAAAATGCCAGACCTCTCCACCGCCTCGCGCCGCGGCCGCCACCGCAATAAAGTTGCGGATCTCGAACCCGCCCTGCCCCGCCTCGCGGTACGTGGCCTCGTCGGTATAACTGAGCAGCGCCTGCTTGTCGTTGCGGCTCCAGCGGCCCAAAAATTCCCGGTCCCACGCCTCGTTGATCTTGCCCGAATCCGGTGTGGCCGGCCAATGCGAAATGCCGCCCGTGCCTACCAGCGCAATACGTTGCGGCACGGCGTCGCAGGCGCTGCGCAAGGCCTCGCCAAACGCCCACACACGCGACAACGGTGTGAGCGGCGGGCCCTGGCAGTTGATATTGACCGGGATCACCACCTTGTCGTAACGCGGCGTGAGGAAATGCAGCGGCACCATGATGCCGTGGTCGAATTTCCACTCCTCGGCATAAGCCACGTCCACCGTCTGCATGACGGTGCGGATGATGCGCTGCGACAAAGCGGCATCTCCGGGGATGGTGGTCCTGGCAATGCCCAGCCAGGCCGGGTCTTCTATCGGACCCTGGTAGGAGTCGGCCATGCCAATCGCATAAGCCGGCATGTTGTTCATGAAGAAGTTCGCGAAATGCTCGGCCGCCACCACAATGACCGCGTCCGGCTTCGATGCCTCCAGTGCTTCGCCCATGCGGTGCAATTGGGCATGGAACGCGTTCTTGAGCACGGGGTCGGCAAGATGCGCGCGGCCCGTGATGCCAGGCGCATGGCTGCAAATGCCGGCAAACACCAAACTCATAAACCCGCCACTTTCTCGTCGGTGGCGGTGGTCATGGCGTAAATGCCGGCCCGCACCGGTCCGTATTTGCGCACGCCTTCACGCATCGCCTCCAGGTAGTCGGCCCAGGCTATGCCCAACAAGGGCGCGAAATGCATCAGCAACTGCCCATTGCAGCCCAGCACGTACAACTTGCCGATGTCGCCAACCTGAATGGCCGCGCGTTCTTCGTCATTCAAGTCGTAGTCGCCCAGCAGCTTGTCCCGGTCTTCGCGGTAACACGTTTGGACAACCGGGTCGCGGTTGAGATGGTAGAGAAACTTTTGCGTACTGTACAAACTCACTTGTCGGCCCCCAGGGGCATGATGGCCGTGCTGTCTTCCGACGTGCGGCAGGTCGCCAGACCCGCCTTGTGCAGCCCGTCAAAGTAAGGCCTCTTGACCGCCGGATCGATGCTGACAAATAGCCGGTCGTAAAAGGATTCGGAAAAGTCGGGCCGCAAATCCATCAGGCGCGTGAGCGCGGCACGGGCCTTCTCCAGTTCGCCCAGGTTTCCCAGTATCGAGGCCCAATTCGCGTACACCCAGAAGGTGGCCGTCTGGTGCCGTGTCGCTGCCCGGGCCAGCGGTTCGGCCTCTTCGTAACGGCCCAGTGCCGCCAGGGTGTTGGCATGCATGGTCTGAATGCCCCAGATCAGCGGGCCGATCGGGGTCAACCGTGCCGCAAGCTCAAAACTCGCCAGCGCCTGCTCCGGCCGTCCGCCCAGAAACAGTACCGACGCCAGCGTGTAGTGCGCCAGCGCGAAACTCGGATTAAGTGCCACGGCTATCTGCAGCTCATCCACCGCGGCGCCGTAATCGCCGTTGCTGGCCAGCACGCGCCCGAGCGCCAGATGCGCGATCGGATCCTTCCCGTCAATGGCCAGCGCGCGCAAGGCGCCGTCACGTGCCAGCGCGATCGCCTGCTGCGGCTCCTCGAACGCCTGGTGCGACCCCGTGAAATGGCTGTAGGCCAGGAAAGCACGCGCGGCCGCGAAGTGGGAGTCCAGGCTGATGGCCTCCCCAAACAATCGCTGGGCTTCGGCGCTGGATTCCCTGCTGTATTGCCAGTAGTGCCACAGGCCACGCTGGTACAGGTCCCAGGCGTCCAGGTTGTCCAGCGGCTTGCGCCGCGCGCGCTGCTGCTCGGCCAGTGAGAGCTCGGGTTCGATGGCGGCCGCGATGGTCAAGGCGATTTCATCCTGCAATTGCAGGATGTCCGCCAGGTCGCGATCGTACCGTTCGGCCCATACATGGTTGCCGCTGGCGGCGTCTATGAGTTGCGCGGAGATACGGATACGGCTGCCACTTTTGCGCACACTGCCTTCCACGACATGGCGCACTCCGAGCTCGCGGCCCACCAGGCGTACGTCCGGAGAACGGCCCTTGTACGAGAACGAGGAGCTGCGGGCAATGACCATCAGCCACCGGTAACGCGACAGGGCCATCAACAGGTCGCCGGCGATGCCATCGGCAAAATATTCCTGGTCCGGATCATTGCTCAGGTTATGAAAGGGCAATACCGCAATGGACGGTTTTTCGGACAGCGGTGTGGTGTCCCGTTGTGCCACATTACCCGGTGCGTCCCGTTCCGCCATCACCCATCGGTAGGCATGTATGGGGTGGGCAATGTTTTTGACCCGCTGGTGACCCTGGTCGTCAAACGTGGCGTCCACCTTGCCGCGTACCGCGCCTTGCACTGCATCCGACACCGTAATGCCCCCCGGCTCGGCGAGCGCCTCCAGCCGGGACGCGATGTTGACGCCATCACCAAACACCGTGCCATCGGCTTTTTCCATCACGTCGCCCAAATGCACTCCGATACGAAACCGCATTTGCTGGTCTTCGGGGAGTGCCCGGGCCTTGGCATTGAGCGCCTTTTGTACCTCGTGCGCAGCGGCAACCGCGCCGGTGGCGGTGTCAAACACCGCAAACACCGAATCCCCCGCCATATCCATCACACGGCCCTGGTGGGCCTCAATCTGGGTGCGGAAGACGGAGCGCGCATCGTCCAGTGCGGCCATGGTGGACGCTTCGTCGTTTTCCATGAGACGCGAAAAACCAGTCGCATCAGCGGCCAGAATGGCCGCCAGTCGCTGCTTGACACTGCTTTCTTTCATGGTGAGCGCCCCAACACAGTGATCGCCCGGATCGGGCTTATTTGGGCCTGCCTGTTCATGATAGGGTAACGCAGCACCCGTGACAAAACAATACCATCAAGAAGAATGAAAGAACCCACCGTAAAAACCTATCTTCCCTGGGTGGTGGCGACCGCGCTGTTCATGGAGCAACTCGACTCGACCATCGTCAATACGGCTGTGCCGGCGATGGCGGCCAGCCTGCATGTGGCGCCTTTGAGTCTCAAGGCGGTGGTCAGCAGCTATATCCTGAGCCTGGCGGTATGTATTCCCGTCAGCGGCTGGATGGCAGACCGCTTTGGCACCCGGCGCGTCTTCGGTATTGCCATCGCCGTCTTCACGCTGGCCTCCATCCTGTGCGGGCTGGCCGTCAATTTGCCCATGCTGGTGGCGGCCAGGATACTGCAAGGCGCAGGCGCCGCGATGATGATGCCCGTGGGACGGCTCACGATAGTGCGTACTTTCCCGAAATCCGAGCTGTTGGGCGCCATGAACTTTGTCATCATTCCCGCCCTGATTGGCCCGCTGCTAGGTCCGACCGTCGGCGGTCTGATCGTGCACTGGCTGTCCTGGCGCGAGATATTTTTTGTCAACGTACCCGTGGGCATGGCTGCTCTTTTTCTGGTGTACCGGTACATGCCCAATTACCAGACAAGCGAGACCCGTCCGCTGGACGTGATTGGCCTGGTGCTTTTTGGCACCGGCACCGCTTTGTTGTCCTGGCTGCTGGAGATTTTTGGCGAGCACCAGATCGACCTGACCTCGGCCGCCGTATTGCTGGTGCTTGCCGCCAGCCTGCTGGGCGGGTACCTGGTGCATGCGCGCCAGGCCGCCTTTCCCCTGCTGCGCATTGCCTTGTTTAGTGTGCGCACGTTTCGGGTATCCGTGGTGGGCGGTTTTGTCACCCGCCTGGGCATCGGAGGGCTGCCCTTTTTGCTGCCGCTGTTGTACCAACTCGGTCTGGGCCTGCCGGCCTGGCAATCCGGCCTGCTGATGATGCCCCCGGTGGTCGCCGCCATCGGCATGAAGTTCATCAACGCCAGTGTGCTGCGCAAATTTGGCTACCGCAAAGTGCTGATCGTCAACACGCTGGCAATCGGTCTGACGATATGCCTGTTCTCCCGGGTGGCTGCCGGCACGCCGCTCCCGTTGATCGTGCTGCTGGGGCTTTCGCAGGGGTTTTTCAATTCGCTGCAGTTTTCCAGCATGAATTCCATGACCTATGCCGATATCGAACCCACGGACCAGAGCATGGCCAGCAGCCTGGCGAGCACGTTACAGCAGTTGTCCATGAGTTTTGGGCTGGCCTGCGGGTCACTTGTCACCGGTTGGTATCTGGGTGCGTTGCCGCAAACCGACCAGCTGGCCGTCACCAGCGCCCTGCACCATGCCTTCCTGACACTGGGTGTGATCACGGTGCTGTCATCCATTTCTTTCTGGGCCCTGCGGCCTGAAGATGGAGAAAGCGTCAGCCGGGGTCCGCAGGCCGCCGCGCCTTGACCATGCACACGCGCAGCGATAGCTGGCAACAAAAAGCATGCAAAAATTGCGGTACTCGCCGCCAACCTTTTCTGTCCAAGAGTAATGGAAACACGCATACAACACATCGGCTTTATTGGCGCTTCAGGTCTTATGGGCCATGGCATCGCGAAGAACCTGCTGGCCAAGGGATTTGCCGTCTCCCTGACGGTCCACCACAACCGGGAAGGTGTCGCCGACCTTCTGGCCGCGGGAGCGCTTGAGGTGGCTACGCCGGCGGCATTGGGTAGCTGCGATGCCGTGATGCTGTGCGTGACCGGCACACCCCAGGTTGAAGCCTGCCTGCTTGGCGACGACGGCGTTTTGTCTTCCGCCAGGTACGGACTGGTGGTAATCGATACCTCAACCAGCGAACCCGAATCGACGCAGCAACTGGGGGCCCAGTGCGCGCTACGCGGTGTGACGCTGGTAGACGCGCCGCTGGCGCGTTCCGCGCCGGACGCTGAACGCGGAAAACTCAACACCATGGTCGGCGCGACGCCCGAGATGTTCGCGCGCATAACGCCGGTGCTGCAGGCATATTGCGAGAATATTTTCCATGTCGGCGGTCCGGGCAGCGGACACATCATCAAACTGCTGAACAACTTTATCGCGCAGGCGATCTGCACGGCAACGGCCGAGGCCTTCGCGGTTGGCGCGAAAGCCGGCGTGGATCTTCGCCAACTCGTGAATATTGTCTCGGCGGGCGGCGTGAATTCCGGGCTGTTCCAGGCCATGGCCAAGACATTGGACGGGGACTTCACCGGGCTGACTTTTGAGCTCGACAACGCACGCAAGGATCTGCGCTACTACGGCCACCTCGCCGAAATGGTGGTGGTCCCGGCGCCTGTAGGCCAAGCGGTACACCATAGCCTGACGACGGCATCCACCATGGGTCACGGCGCCAAATTCGTCCCGGCATTGGTGACGGCCCAGGAACAACTCACCGGCGCGCGAATCGCGCCTCCGGTCTGACAGCTTTCAGCCTGGCGTCGGTCTCATTCCAGCCATTTCTGGAGGAACTGCGCGTGGCCCAGGGCGGGATCGAGCTGGTAACCCGCGAAACCGATGCGCGCATACAACTTGTTGGCGCTGCGGTTGCCGGCCAGCACTTCGAGCGTTAGTTTGCAGGCCCCGCGCTCCCGCGCGATTTGTTCCACGAGCTCCATCATGCGTTCGCCGACACGTTGTCCGCGGTGGCTGTTGGCAACCGCCAGATCATGCACATTGACCAGCGGCCGGCAGGCAAAAGTTGAAAATCCTTCCAGGCAATTCACCAAACCTACGGGCCGGTCACCGTCAAACGCGAGCACACTGAAGGCTTGCGGCCGCTCGGCCAGCGCGGGAACCAGGTTGGCCTTTGCAAACGCGCTCAACGGAGTGCCTCCTCCAGCCGGATCACGCGCATAGGCATCGAGCATGGCCACCAAGGCCTCGGCATGGACCGGATTGCGGTAGTCCACGCGTATGACCGCCAGGTCCGTCAAGGCAATTCTCCCTGTACCGTGATCGTCAATCGGCCAGCGTAAGCGCCAGGCGCTGGGCGCATGCCAGCGCCTGGCCCGCGTCACGCGCCTCGACCATCACACGCAGCAGCGGTTCGGTGCCGCTGGCCCGTATCAGCACGCGCCCGGAGTCGCCCAGTTCCCGCTGCACGGCCTGTGTCTCCAGCGTGAGGCTTTGGTTAGACTTCCAGTCCTGGCCAGGGCGCAGCTTCACATTGATCATGGTTTGCGGGAACAGTGTCAGCCCGGCCAGCAGCTGGGCCATGGTCTGGCCGCTGCGCACGCAGGCCTGCAGCACCTGCAAGGCGGAGATCAGACCGTCGCCCGTCGTATGCTTGTCCAGTGCCAGCAAGTGGCCTGAACCTTCACCACCCAGAATCCACTGGTGTTTCTCAAGCTCTTCAAGTACGTAGCGGTCACCCACCTTGGCACGCACAAAATGCACGCCGCGGGCCTTCAGCGCCACTTCCACCGCCATGTTGGTCATCAAGGTACCCACCACGCCGGGAACATGTTCGTCGCGCCCGAGGCGGTCATCAGCCATCAGGTACAGCAACTCGTCGCCGTTGTACAAGCGGCCCTGGGCATCCACCAGTTGCAGCCGATCGGCGTCCCCATCCAGCGCAACGCCGTAATCGGCTTTATGCGCCAGTACGGCATCCACCAGCGCCTGCGGATGCGTCGCGCCCACCTCATGGTTGATGTTGAGCCCGTCGGGCGCACAACCAATGGCAACCACTTCGGCGCCGAGTTCATGGAACACCATGGGCGCTATGTGGTAAGCCGCCCCATGCGCTGCGTCAACGACGATCTTGACGCCCTTGAAAGTGAGATCACTGGCGAAGGTGCTCTTGCAAAATTCGATGTATCGGCCCGACGCATCTTCGAGACGCCGGGTCTTGCCCAGCGAGGCTGAATCGGCCCAGACCGGTGCTTCCTCCAGGGCCGCTTCCACCGCCTGCTCCCAGGCGTCCGGCAGTTTCGCGCCCTGGGCGCTGAAGAACTTGATGCCGTTGTCCGGAAACGGATTGTGGCTGGCACTTATCACGACCCCGAGGGAAGCCCGCTGCGCGCGGGTCAGGTAAGCCACTCCGGGTGTGGGCAGAGGACCCAGCAGCACCACGTCGACGCCGGCGGAATTGAAACCGCTCTCGAGCGCGCTTTCCAGCATGTAGCCGGAAATACGCGTGTCCTTGCCTATAAGCACGGTGGGCCTGGCCTCGGAACGTTTCAGTACGCGCCCCACGGCGTGCGCAAGACGCAGCACAAAGTCGGGCGTAATAGGCGACTGTCCCACTGTTCCACGAATGCCGTCGGTGCCAAAATATGTTCGTGTCATCCCGTCTTCCTCCTGGTGTTCTCGTAGTGTTGCGCGGCAGTCACTGTATCGCAGCCAGCACTGCCAGCGCCTGGATTGTTTCACGCACGTCATGGACCCGCACTATGCTGGCACCCCGTTCGACAGCAAGCAAGGCCGCGGCCACGCTTGGAACCATGCGGGACTGCACGTCCAGCGTAGCCAGGCTGGACAGCGATGTACTTGTGGCCGTGGCCAGCGACGATTTGCGCGACCAACCGGCCAGCACCGGGTAACCAGCCACCAGCAGTTCCCGCTGGCGCGCCAGCAGCGTAAAGTTTTGCGTGGTGGTCTTGCCGAAACCGACTCCCGGGTCGATGACAATTTGCTCCCTGCCGACTCCCAGCGCCTGCAATTCGAGCGCCCATTGCGTGAGCAATGCAAGTACCCGGGGAACCACGTCACCCTGCATGGGTTCCACCTGCATCGTCCGCGGCTCGCGGTGCATGTGCATCAGACACAGCCCGCAGCCCGGGTAACGCGACACCAATTGCGCGGCACCAGGCTGGCGTAGCGCCCAGATGTCGTTGATGATGTCCGCACCCAGGTCGAGCACTGCCTGCATGACTTCAGGCTTGTAAGTGTCCACCGAGACCGGTACGCCCATGGTCACCGCTACGCGCACCACCGGCAAAATGCGGGCCAGCTCCTCATCCAATGGCAATGGCAAGGCACCCGGCCGGCTGGACTCGCCTCCAATGTCCAGCACGTGCGCGCCATCTTTCAGCAACTTTTCGCAATGTTTGAGGGCCGCAGCCAATGAGGCATGTTGGCCACCGTCGAAGAACGAATCGGGCGTCACGTTGACTATGCCCATCACGCGGGGCTGTCCCAGGTCAAGCGCAAATCGTGAGGTCTGCCAGATCATGAAAAGTCAACACCATGAAGTTTCAGCGCAGCTACAACAACCACGCTCAAGGGTGAGGCCGAGTTCGCGAAGCGCAGGCATCGCAAGCAAAATGGGGCCGAGGCCCCATGTGCGATTGCAGCTCCACCGGCCGCGCGGGTTCAGGCAACGGTAGGAGCCGGCTCCGGAGCCACTGCAGGTGTTCCACCACCCGAGCCACCCCCAGCCGCCGGAACACGTGGCGTCCAGTCCTTGGGAGGGCGCGGCTCCTTGCCCGCCATGATGTCGTCTATCTGGTCGCTGTCTATGGTCTCCCACTCCAGCAAGGCCTTGGCCATGGCGTGCATCTTGTCCTGGTTGTCTTCGATCAGTTTGCGGGCCAGCGAATATTGCTGGTCAATGATGCGACGGACTTCAGAGTCCACTTTCTGCATGGTCTGCTCGCTCATATTGGTGGTCTTGGTGACCGAACGACCCAGGAAGACCTCGCCCTCGTTCTCCGCGTACACCATGGGACCCAGCGCGTCGGTCATGCCATAACGCGTCACCATGTCGCGCGCAATCTGCGTGGCGCGCTCAAAATCGTTGCTGGCGCCAGTGGTCATCTGGTGCATGAAAACTTCTTCGGCTATGCGCCCGCCAAACAACATGCTGATCTGGTTGAGCATGTAGTCGCTGTCATAGCTGTAGCGGTCCTGTGCCGGCAAGCTCATCGTGACACCCAGCGCACGGCCACGCGGGATGATGGTCACTTTATGCACCGGATCACATTTGGGCAGCAACTTACCTATGAGTGCATGACCCGACTCGTGGTAAGCCGTGTTGATACGTTCGCTCTCGGGCATGACCATGCTCTTGCGCTCGGGGCCCATGAGTATCTTGTCTTTGGCTTTTTCGAAATCCTGCATCTCCACCACACGGGCATTGCGCCGCGCCGCCATCAGCGCGGCTTCGTTGCACAGATTCGCCAAGTCGGCCCCAGACATGCCTGGTGTACCGCGCGCAATGATGCTCGAACTGACGTCCTGGCCCAAAGGTACCTTGCGCATATGCACGTTGAGGATCTGCTCGCGTCCGCGAATGTCCGGCAGCGTCACATACACCTGCCGGTCGAAGCGGCCAGGCCGCAACAAGGCAGCATCCAGAATGTCCGGGCGGTTGGTGGCCGCCACCACGATTACGCCTACATTGGTTTCGAAGCCGTCCATTTCGACCAGCATCTGGTTCAGCGTCTGCTCGCGTTCGTCATTGCCGCCGCCCAAACCGGCCCCGCGCTGGCGACCCACCGCATCGATTTCGTCGATAAAAATAATGCAGGGGGCGTTTTTCTTGGCGTTGTCGAACATGTCGCGTACCCGGGCAGCGCCCACGCCCACAAACATTTCTACAAAATCAGAACCGGAAATAGAGAAAAATGGAACTTTGGCTTCACCGGCGATGCCTTTGGCCAGCAGGGTCTTTCCGGTGCCCGGAGGGCCCACCAGCAACAGGCCGCGGGGGATACGGCCACCGAGCTTCTGGAAACGCTGCGGGTCCTTGAGAAAGTCCACCACCTCCTTGACCTCTTCCTTGGCTTCATCACAGCCCGCTACATCGGCAAACGTGACCTGGTTGGTGTTCTCGTCCAGCATGCGGGCCTTGCTCTTGCCAAAACTGAAAGCACCACCTTTGCCACCGCCCTGCATCTGCCGCATGAAGTAGACCCAGACGCCAATCAGCAACAGCATCGGCCCCCAACTGACCAACAAGGTCATAAGCAGGGAGCCCTCTTCACGCGGCTTGACATCAAACTTGACGCCGTTGGCGATCAGGTCGCCAACCAGGCCGCGGTCGAGGTAGGTGGCGGTGGTGCGGACTTTGCGGTCTTCGTTGGTCACCGCAATGATCTCTGTGCCGCCCTGGCCTTCCTGGATGATCGCGCTCTTAATGCGTTTGCCGCGCACTTCCTCCAGAAAATCCGAATAACCGAGGTATCCCGCGTTGGCTGCGCCGCGTGTGTCGAACTGTTTGAAGACAGTAAACAGGACAAGGGCGATGACCAGCCAGACGGCTACTTTAGAAAACCACTGATTATTCAAGCGAGGCTCCAATCACTGGGCAATACAACGAAGTCCTGGTGAAGAACCCGTTGCGCCCATTTATGTCGTAACTACAGGACGAGACGTACTTGCGCCCCATTTTAGGCGTTTCAAGTCAGGCATTGCGCGACTTTCAGGCGTTCAACCGCAGATACAACAGGGTGATAGGTGCTATTTGCCCCCTTGTGGGGACGGGCAAAACCGTCATCCGCACAGGTCCTTGAGTCCGATACCGACCAAAAATGTCTCAGAGGACTTGTCCCGGGAAGCCTTGGGTTTGATCGGCTTGACCACCAGGAAAGATCCTTTGAAAAGTTTTACCAATTGGCTGTAGCCGCTGCCATGGAACACTTTCACCACCAGCGCGCCCTGCGGCTTCATATGCGCTTGGCTGAACTCCAGTGCCAATTCCACCAGATGTGCGATACGCGCGGCGTCGGCCGATTCAACGCCTGACAGGTTGGGCGCCATGTCCGACACCACCACGTCGGCCAACCTGCCGTCCATCGTTTCGGTCAGCCGGCGCAATACTTCCGGTTCACGAAAGTCACCCTGCAAAAAAGTGGCTCCTTCGACCGGCTCCATGGGCAGGACATCCAATGCAATGATGGTTCCATTGAGTGCTCCAATGGCCGCGCCACCGCCTACGGCCGTTTTGGGAGACAACTTGTTGCGGACGTATTGGCTCCAGGCGCCCGGCGCCGAACCGAGGTCAACGATGAGGTCGCCCGGCTTGATCAGTTGCAGGGTCTCGTCGATTTCCTTGAGCTTGTAGGCGGCGCGCGCGCGGTATCCCTCCCGCTTGGCCAGCTTGACGTAGGGGTCGTTGATGTGGTCGTTCAACCACGCCTTGTTGACTTTCTTACTCTTGGTTTTTGTTTTCATTGTTCAATCGATAATAGCCCCATGCCCCAAATCCAACTAACTCCGGCGCAACGCAAAGAGCAGCGCGCGCAGGCCCACCACCTTGATCCCATTGTCATGATCGGCTCCGGTGGGCTCACGGCTGCCGTCAAGAAAGAGGTCGAGGCAGGACTGAATGCCCATGGTCTGATCAAGGTTCGCATCCTTTCGGACGACCGGGCCGCCCGGGAAGCCATTTTTCACACGCTGGCCGATGAACTGAACTCCGCACCGATACAGCACATCGGAAAATTGCTGGTCCTGTGGCGCCCGGTGCCGCCCAAGGAACGCGAAGTGGCCGAAGACCGCATGCCGGGGCCGCGCGACGTCAAGGTGCTCAAGTACAGCAAGCGCGGCGGCCAGCGACCTGAAGTAAAAACCTTGCGTGTCCTGGGGAACCAGCGCCTCACGCCGGGCGGGCAGGTCAAACGCGCCAAGCCGCGCAAACCCAGTATCAAGAAGCGCAGTCAAACCTGAGCCGGTACACCCGATTTCCGGTGCCACAAGGCTTGGGGCGGCTTAGTCTTTTCCCGAACCGGGCTTCAGCATCATCCACAATGTTGCTCCGGCGCAGAACCACTGCAGGAAATACATCGCGCTGCCAGCGGAGTGCCAAAGCCGCAAATTCTCGCGGGCCACGATCCGCGGCGCTACGGCGAACTCGGCCAACAGCGCCAATAACATGCCTGCGAGGATGAACGTGGTGGCCGCCTGAACACGCAACGGTTCGGCCGATGGCCGACTGCTCCTTGACCCGATCAGCAACAGCAAACCCAACACCGCCGACACCCAGGTCTGAACCTCGAACAATCTGGCAGCCATGCCTCCCGCCATAACGGCCGTGGGCAGGTAGACGAACAGCAAGGGCACGACACCGAAGCCCAGCGTCGTGAGGCTACCCCACCACAACGCAGCGACCCATACCGGCCAGGACCGCATTGCTCAGAGGTACCGGACAGCAACGATCTCAAAATGCCGGACACCGCCCGGCGCCTGTACCTCCGCCGTATCGCCCTCCTCCTTGCCGATCAAAGCCCGTGCGATCGGGCTTCCAATATTGACCAGGCCCAGCTTCAGATCGGCCTCGTCTTCGCCTACGATCTGGTACGTCATAACGCCGCCCGACGCCTCGTCTTCCAGTTCCACGGTGGCGCCAAAAACCACCCGGCCGCCGGCGTCCACGGTGCTTGGGTCAATCACTTGGGCAGCTGACAACTTGCCCTCGACTTCCTGGATACGGCCTTCAATAAATCCCTGGCGATCCTTCGCGGCCTCGTATTCGGCGTTTTCGCTCAGGTCGCCTTGCGCGCGCGCCTCCGCGATCGCATTGATGACCCAGGGACGGTCCACGGTTTTCAGCCGGTGCAGCTCAGCCTTGAGCTTTTCAGCGCCGCGTTTGGTAATGGGAATAGTGGCCATGAAAACACTTGTCAAAAAATAGCCGGGACGGGGTTGCATTGGTGCAAAACCCGGTCGCAGCCTGGTTGAAAATCATGCCGCGAGTTGGGCATGCAGTTCCTGGACCGACACCACGCCGAGATCGTCCAGGTACCGCATGCCCTGCACCGCGGCCTCTGCGCCGGCAATGGTAGTGAACGTGGTCACCCTGGCCGCCAATGCCGAGGTACGAATCTGGCGCGAGTCGGTAATCGCGTTGCGCCGCTCCTCCACCGTGTTGACGACCAACGCAATCTCATTGTTCTTGATCATGTCCACAATGTGGGGGCGCCCTTCGGTCACCTTGTTCACTACCTGGCAGCTTATGCCCGCTGCGGCAATCGCCGCCGCCGTGCCCTTGGTGGCGATCAGTTCGAATCCCATCGCCAGCAACTCACCGGCCACGCCAACCGCACGCGGCTTGTCGTTCTGTTTGACCGAAATAAAGGCCTTGCCCGAACGCGGCAGCTTGGTACCCGCCCCGATCTGGGATTTCACAAACGCCTCGCCAAAAGTCTTGCCGGCCCCCATGACTTCGCCGGTGGACTTCATCTCCGGCCCAAGAATGGTGTCTACGCCGGGGAATTTGACGAATGGAAACACCGCTTCCTTGACACTGAAATACGGTGGCGTAACTTCCTGGTGGATGCCCTGCGCATCCAGCGACTGCCCCACCATACACCGCGCCGCCACCTTGGCCAATTGAATCCCGGTCGCCTTGCTAACGAAAGGCACGGTGCGCGAGGCACGGGGATTGACTTCGAGCACAAAGATCAGATCCTGCTGCAGCCCGCTGGCATCGCGGATTTGCTGGATGGCAAACTGCACGTTCATCAATCCGACTACGTTCAACGCGCGGGCCATGGCAGCGGTCTGTACTTTTAATTCCGCCACCGTGACGGCAGAGAGTGAATACGGCGGCAACGAGCACGCCGAGTCGCCGCTGTGCACGCCGGCCTGTTCGATATGCTCCATGACGCCACCGATAAACACGCGCTGGCCATCACACAAGGCGTCCACATCGCATTCAATCGCGTCGTTCAGGAACCGGTCCAGCAACACGGGCGAGTCGTGCGACACCTTGACCGCCTCACGCATGTAACGCTCCAGGTCGCGCTGCTCGTGCACGATCTCCATCGCGCGCCCGCCCAGCACATAACTCGGGCGTACCACCAGCGGATAACCCAATGCCGCCGCTTTCTCCAGCGCCTCCGGTTCGGTACGCGCGGTCGCATTGGGCGGTTGGCGCAAACCCAGTTCATGGAGCAACTTCTGGAACCGCTCGCGGTCTTCGGCCGCGTCGATCATGTCCGGGCTGGTGCCGATGATGGGCACGCCATTGGCCTCCAGATCCAGTGCAAGCTTCAAAGGCGTCTGTCCGCCGTACTGCACGATCACACCCAGCGGCTTTTCCTTGTCGACAATCTCAAGCACGTCTTCCAGCGTGAGCGGCTCGAAGTACAGCCGGTCGCTGGTGTCGTAGTCGGTGGAAACCGTCTCCGGGTTGCAGTTGACCATGATTGTCTCGTACCCGTCTTGACGCATGGCCAACGCCGCGTGTACACAGCAGTAGTCGAACTCTATACCCTGCCCGATGCGGTTGGGACCGCCGCCAAGCACCATGATCTTGCGGTTGCTGGTGGGCTGCGCTTCACACTCGTCTTCGTAGGTCGAATACAGGTAAGCGGTGTTGGTGGGAAACTCGGCGGCGCAGGTATCCACGCGCTTGTAGACCGGCCGCACACCCAGCTCGCGGCGCCGGTTGCGGATCACCGTGTCGGTGGTCTTTAGCTGGCGCGCCAGGCGGCGGTCGGAGAAGCCTTTTTTCTTGAGCGCGCGTAGCGTAGGCTCGTCCAGCACTTCAAGCGTCTTCGTTTCCAGTTCCAGCTCAATCTTGACGATTTCCTCGATCTGGACCAGAAACCACGGGTCGATCCTGGTCAGCGCAAACACTTCATCCACCGTCATGCCCTGGGCGAACGCATCGCCTACGTACCAGATACGCTCGGGGCCCGGTTCGCCGAGTTCCTTCTCCAGAACTTCGCGGTCCTGCGTCTTTTCGTTCATGCCATCGACGCCAACCTCGAGTCCGCGCAGTGCTTTCTGGAACGATTCCTGAAAGGTGCGGCCAATCGCCATGACTTCGCCGACCGACTTCATCTGGGTCGTCAAACGCGCATCGGCAGCCGGAAACTTCTCGAACGCAAACCGAGGTATCTTGGTTACCACATAGTCGATGCTGGGCGCGAAACTCGCGGGCGTGGCGCCGCCCGTGATCTCGTTGCGCAACTCATCGAGGGTATAACCAATGGCGAGTTTGGCGGCAATTTTGGCAATCGGAAAACCGGTCGCCTTGGAGGCAAGCGCCGACGAGCGGCTGACGCGCGGGTTCATCTCGATCACCACCATTCGCCCGTCTTGCGGGTTGATCGCAAACTGCACGTTCGAGCCGCCCGTATCCACGCCGATTTCACGCAGCACCGCCAGCGAGGCGTTGCGCTTGATCTGGTATTCCTTGTCGGTCAGGGTCTGCGCCGGGGCCACGGTGATCGAGTCGCCGGTATGCACACCCATCGGGTCCAGGTTCTCGATCGAGCAGACGATGATGCAGTTGTCGGCCTTGTCGCGCACCACCTCCATCTCGAATTCCTTCCAGCCCAGCAGCGACTCCTCGATCAGCAGTTCGTTGGTGGGAGACGCTTCCAGCCCGCGTTTGCAGATAGTCTCGAACTCCTCCGCGTTGTAGGCGATTCCGCCACCGGTTCCGCCCAGGGTAAAGCTGGGTCGGATGACGGTCGGGAACCCGAGTGTTTTCTGAACCACCCAGGCTTCCTCCATGCTGTGGGCAATGCCCGAGCACGCCGACCCCAGCCCGATGCGGGTCATCGCCTGCTTGAACTTGAGACGGTCCTCGGCCTTGTCGATGGCTTCGGGACTGGCCCCTATGAGTTCAACGCCATACTCTTTGAGTACGCCATGGTGCCAAAGGTCGAGCGCGCAGTTCAACGCGGTCTGGCCACCCATGGTCGGCAGGATGGCATCCGGCCGCTCCTTGGCGATGATCTTCTCAACCGTTTGCCAGGTAATGGGTTCGATGTAGGTCACGTCCGCCGTCGCCGGGTCGGTCATGATGGTGGCCGGATTGCTGTTGATCAGGATGACCTTGAAGCCCTCCTCCCGCAACGCCTTGCAGGCCTGCACGCCGGAGTAGTCGAACTCGCACGCCTGCCCGATGACGATGGGCCCGGCACCGATGATCAGTATGCTTTTTATGTCTGTGCGCTTAGGCATGTGCACTCCGGCGATCCATCAGGGCGACAAAGCGCTCGAACAGGTAAGAGATATCGTGAGGCCCCGGGGAGGCCTCCGGATGCCCCTGGAAACAGAAAGCCGGCTTGTCGGTACGCGCCAGACCTTGCAGGGTGCCGTCGAACAGGCTCACATGGGTTGGGCGCAGATTGGATGGAAGCGATTTTTCATCGACTGCAAACCCATGGTTCTGGCTGGTGATGCTGACACGGCCAGTGTCGAGGTCCTTTACCGGGTGGTTGGCTCCGTGGTGCCCAAACTTCATTTTGAAAGTCCTCGCGCCCGAGGCCAGCGCCATGATCTGGTGGCCCAGGCAAATGCCAAATACGGGTGTGCCGCTGTCGATCAAGGTCTTGACGGCGGCAATCGCGTAGTCACACGGTTCAGGATCGCCGGGGCCATTGGACAGAAAGATGCCATCGGGCTTGAGCGCCAGCACCTGCGCCGCACTGGTTTGCGCCGGCACGACCGTCACCCTGCAACCACGCTGCGCGAGCATCCTGAGTATGTTGTGCTTTACCCCAAAGTCATAGGCCGCCACGTGATAAAGCGGTTCCGCCAGCGTGCCAAAACCGGGCTTGCCGTCCGCGACGGCGCCTCCCAGGCGCCACTCCGTCTGTGTCCACTCGTAGGAAGCGCTTGCCGACACTACTTTGGCAAGATCCAACCCGGCCATGGCTGGTGCGTGACGGGCCGCCGCGAGAGCCTGCGCCACGGCTTGCTGGGTGACGGCATGCCCGAGTTCCAATCCCACGATACAGCCGTTTTGCGCGCCTTGGCTGCGAATGTGCCGCGTGAGCTTGCGGGTGTCGATATTGGCGATAGCAACTGTGTTGCTGGCCGCCAGGTACGCAGCAAGCGTACCTGAACGGCGAAAATTGGACACCGCCAGCGGCAAGTCCTTGATGACCAGGCCAGCCGCCTGAACCTTGGATGACTCGGTGTCCTGGGCATTGACGCCATAGTTGCCAATATGGGGATACGTCAAGGTGACAATCTGCTGACAGTAGCTGGGGTCAGTCAGAATCTCCTGGTAACCGGTCATCGCCGTGTTGAACACGACCTCACCGACACAGGAACCGGTAGCCCCTATCGAATCACCAAAGTAGACCGTGCCGTCTGCGAGCGCCAGGATGGCGTGAGGGTTATTTCCCTTGAGAGACAAAAGCACTGGGATCTCCGGGTTGGTTACGGGTGCGCCCAAGCATCTGCAGAATTGGCCAGCTGGCCTCGCTACCGGGCCGCTCCCAAGGCACTCGGGCCTCTCTGGGGGCCGTCGCGAAGCGACGTTGGGGCACTATTTCAACGGGGGTTTTGACTCTGAAAACGCTTGGGACGGCTGCTTTGTGAAAAGCGCTCAAGTATAGCCGAGCCCAATGGCACGGGCTCCGTGTCAAGGCGTAGCCCGCATGCGAGCCGTGGCGCTCGCATGCAGGCAAATTGCCGCTGCGGCGGCAACATTGAGCGACTCCTCGCCACCGGGCTGGTCAATGCGAACGCGCAGGGCGGCACTCGACATCAAGTCTTCGCATACGCCTTGCCCCTCGTGTCCAAAAACCCAGGCTACCGGCCACGGGAGCACGCTGTGCTGCACCAGATCGCCACGGTGCGAACTGGTAACGATCACGGGCAGACCCAGCGCCTGAACTTCCAGCGTATCCAGCCCCTCCACAAGATCCAGCCCGAAATGCGCGCCCATGCCCGCCCGCAGTACCTTGGGCGACCACAAAGCGGCGCTGCCTTTGAGGGACACCACCTGGCGAAATCCGAAAGCCGCCGCGCTGCGCAAAATAGAACCCACATTGCCGGCGTCCTGAACCCGGTCAAGAATGACCGAAGCGGAACCCGCCAGCGGAACCACCACCGCAGGCAGATCGATCACAAAACCGAAGCGGGCGCCCGACTCCAGTCCGCTGAGTTCGTCAAACAGGGCATCGGGCACCACCACCGTGCGGGTAGCCGCCCGCGCCCATTCGGTGGCTCCGGCGGCCCAGAAAGACTCGGCGAAAACCGCAATCGCCACATCGATTTTTCGGTTCAGCGCGGCGCGGCACAAGTGATCGCCTGCGATCCAGAACTGCCCCAGCTTGCGGTACGCGCTGCCGTGCTCCGACAAACGCCGCAAGCGTTTGACCAGGCTGTTGACGCGCGAGTCAATGCGGGTTATCTGTGTGGCGCCCGCGGTATTCATCGCAACACCTCCGCCACCGGCGCAAAGGTGCGGCGATGCTCCGGACATGCGCCATGCAAGCGCAGCGCCACCATGTGTTGCTCCGTGCCATACCCCTTGTGCGCGGCAAACCCGTACTCGGGGTACCGAAGGTGCAGTTGTGCACACCAGCGGTCGCGGTGCACCTTGGCCAGGATCGATGCCGCGGAGATCGCTGGTATCAGTGCGTCACCGCGCACGATTGCCTGCGACATCACGTCCAGCACCGGGAGCCGGTTGCCGTCCACTAACACCTTGATCGGCTTCAGGCGCAAGCCCTGCACCGCACGTCGCATGGCGAGCATCGTGGCCTGCAGAATATTGAGCCGGTCAATTTCTTCCACCGAGGCTTGCGCGATGGAGCAGCACAACGCCCTGGCGCGAATCTCATCAAACAGTTTTTCCCGTCGCATAGCGGTAAGTTTCTTCGAGTCGGCCAGGCCCCTGATCGGGTTGCAATCGTCCAGAATCACGGCGGCCGCCACCACCGGCCCGGCCAGCGGTCCCCGCCCGGCCTCGTCCACACCGGCGACCAGGCCTGCCGTATCCCACACAAATGCCGCCTGCTCAGGTTTGAAGGACTTGTTGGATCGCATTTGTGGCCAGTTGAGAAGTATCACGCCGCAATTCGGCATGCAGGGTGGCAAAACGCCGTTCCAGAGCGGCTATCTTCCGCGGCGCGTCCAGCCATTCCCCAACCGCGGCGGCAAGTGCCGCCGGTTTGGCCTTGTCCTGCAGCAGTTCAGGCACGACAAACTCACGGCACAGAATGTTCGGCAAGCCAACCCAGGGCTGCAAACGCTTGCGACGCATGATTTGCCACGACACCCAGTGCATGTTGTAAGCGATCACCATCGGGCGCTTGAACAATGCAGCCTCCAGTGTGGCGGTGCCGCTGGCTATCAGCGTAACGTCGCAGGCAGCCAGAGCAAGGTGCGACTGTCCGGTCAGAATATGGACACTGTCCGCGAGGCCAGCTTCATTTGCCGTACGCGTGATCTCGGTCTGGAGCGCACCCACGGCAGGCACGACAAAACGTATCGCCGGCCGCTCCCGCCTGAGAATCGCCGCAGCATCAAAAAACCTGCGCGCCAGGTACTGTATTTCGGAACGCCGGCTACCCGGCAATATGGCCACTACCTGCTCTTCGTCGCGCATACCAAGCGCATGCCGTGCCGCGCCCCTGTCCGCATGCATCGGAATTACTTCGGCCAGCGGGTGGCCCACATAGGTGGCCGCGATCCCATGCGCGTGCAGCATCGCGGGCTCAAACGGAAACAGACACAGCACATGATCGACACTGGTGCGAATCCTCTGCAGCCGGTCGGCACGCCAGGCCCATACCGAAGGACTCACGAAGTGGACCGTCTTGACTCCGCGCTGTTTCAAGTCGTGTTCAAGGTCAAGATTGAAATCGGGTGCATCCACACCAACAAACAGGTCGGGCCGCTCATGCACAAGCCGCCCTTTCAGCTGCTTTCGGATGCCGACAATTTCGCGATAGTGCCGCAGCACCTCGACATAACCGCGTACGGCCAGTTTTTCGCTTGACCACCAAGCCTCAAACCCCCGCTGCGACATCTGCGGGCCGCCGATACCATACGAGGCCAGGGCAGGCCAGCGGCGCTGCATGCCATCGAGCAAAAGTCCGGCCAACAAATCACCCGAGGCCTCGCCCGCCACCATGGCCACCCTGGGCCATCGCGCGGCCACACCGGCTGCGCCAAGGGGCGCTAATCCGGTCATACGCGGCTATCGGACAATGCCACGCAATGGCGCAACCTGGTCCAGAAAAGACACCATGGTATGCACGTCGCCGGCCGACTCGGGCAGTGTTTGCGCGAGTTTAAGAATCGCCTCGCGCGACTGCTCGAGACCCAGGTTATCGCGGTACAGCGCCTTGTGCATGGCCTTCACCGCCGCCATGCGCTGCGCGGAGAACCCGCGCCGCCGCAAACCCTCGAAATTCATGGTTCGCGCGACGGCCGGCTGCCCCTGGCAGGTCACAAAAGGCGGCAGGTCAGCAAACAGAAGGGAACACATGGCCGTCATGCTGTGCGCGCCCAGCCGGACGAACTGGTGCACAACGGTGAACCCCCCCAAAATTGCCCAATCTCCTACATGCACATGCCCCGCCAGCTGGGCGTTGTTGGCAAAGATGGTGTTGGAGCCAACCTCGCAGTCATGCGCCAGATGGACATAGGCCATGATCCAGTTGTCGTCTCCCACGCTGGTGGTACCGCCGCCGCCAGGTGAACCTATGTTGAGGGTGCAGAACTCCCGTATCGTATTGCGGTCGCCGATTTCGAGCCGGCACGGTTCACCGGCGTATTTTTTATCCTGTGGGATAGCACCTATAGAGTTGAACTGGAAAATACGGTTGTCGCGCCCGATGCGGGTATGCCCCTCGATCACGCAATGTGCCGCTACCGTCGTCCCGAGGCCAATTTGCACATCCGGACCAATCACGGTGTAGGGGCCTACCGCCACCGAGCTGTCTATTTCAGCCCCGGGGTCGACAACGGCGGTTGGATGAATCTTGCGCACGAACAACAGCTAGTGGCGACGGTTCATGCAATCGTGCGCATGGTGCAAATCAATTCGGCTTCAACGGCCAGTTCGTCTGCCACCGTGGCACGCGCCTTGAACTTGAAGATGCCGGATTTCATGCGATCCAGCGTCACGTGCAGCAGCAACTGGTCGCCCGGTTCGACTGGCCGCTTGAAGCGCGCGCCGTCAATTCCGGCAAAGTAATATACGGTCTTGTCGTCCGGTGTAACGCCCAGCGTATCAAATGCCAGCAATGCCGCGGCCTGTGCCAGCGCTTCCAGCATGAGGACACCTGGCATTACCGGGCGATGCGGGAAATGCCCGCTGAAGAACGGCTCATTGATAGACACGTTCTTCAAAGCCTTGATGCTTTTGCCTTTCTCGATTTCGAGTACACGATCTACCAGCAGAATCGGGTACCGATGGGGCAACTGCTTGAGGATTTGGTGAATGTCCATCATGGCGTCGTAGATTGATTGACCAATTTTTCCAGCGCCAGAATACGCTGGCGCAGACTGTACAGCCGCTTCACGGCCGCTGCATTTTTTTCCCACTGTGCATTGTCGTCGATAGGAAACATGCCGGTGTAATGACCAGGCTTGAGAATGGAGCGTGTCACCACCGACGCTGCCGAGATATTGACGTGGTCCGCCAGCTCGAGATGCCCCAGGATGACAGCCGCGCCCCCGATGGTGCAAAACGCCCCTATGGTGGCGGAACCCGCGACGCCGACACAGGCCGCCATCGCGGTGTGGCGACCAACGCGGACGTTGTGGCCAATCTGGATCAGGTTGTCGAGTTTGACGCCGTCTTCGATGACCGTGTCCGACAGGGCACCACGGTCGACGCAGGTATTGGCGCCAATTTCAACGTCGTTGCCGATCTGCACGGCGCCGAGCTGCTCTATCTTCTCCCAGGCCCCCTCGTTGGACGCAAAGCCAAAACCATCAGCGCCGATCACGACCCCGGAGTGCAGCAGGCATCGCTCGCCGATCACGCAGTTTTCCCCCACCGTGACGCGCGCTTTGAGCACCGTGGCGGCTCCGATGCGCGCGCCGCGCTCCACCACGCACAGGGGGCCCACGGTTGCCTGCGGGTCGACCCATGCGAGCGGGTCGACTACCGCGCTGGCGTGTACACCCGCAGCCGGCGCAGAAACCATATGGCTCTTCCACCACTGGGTGACGCGCGCGAAATACAGGTAGGGCTGGGCTACGACAATACATGCGCCGCGCAGCAGGGCTTCCGACTGCATGTCGGGCCCCACGACGACACATGCGGCACGGCTGCCGGCAAGCTGCTGGCGGTAACGCATGTTGGCGACGAAACTCAGGTCCAGTGGTGTCGCCGCTGAAAGAGTTGCGAGGCCGCCGACAGGTGTCTGCAGATCACCGTGCAACTGGCCACCAAGCGCGCCGACGATGGTTCCCAGTGGCACAGTCACGCGCTTGCCCGCCCCATGCCAACTATTTGGCTCCTGAGTTGAGCGCCTTGATCACCTTGTCGGTGATGTCATGTTTGGGGTTGATATAGACCACCGGCTCCTGCAGCACCAGGTCGTACTTTTCGGTCTCCGCAAGCACTTTGATTACCTTGTTCGCGCGTTCCAGCACCAGTTGCAGTTCTTCGTTTTTGCGCGAATTCAGGTCCTCCTGGAACTCGCGCCGCTTGCGCTGAAAATCACGGTCCTGGTCAACCAGCTGCTTCTGCCGGGTACCGCGCTGGGACTCCGACAACGTGGGTCCTTCGCGCTGGAATTTTTCGTCCAGCGATTTCAGAGCCGCTCCCAGATCGAGCAACTCCTTTTCGCGTTTCGAAAACTCCTGCTCCAGTTTGGTTTGGGCCACCTTGGCCGTCGTGGCTTCCTTGAAGATACGGTCCGTATTGACAAAACCGACCCGGAACTCCTGCGCCTGGGCCGGCGACGCCAGGGCGGATACAAGCAGCGCAAGCGCGGCGCAATACTGACGGGCAAAAAGCTTCATTAGAAAGAGGTTCCAATCTGAAATTGAATAGTCTGGATTTTATCGCCAGCGAATTTACGCACCGGTTTGGCAAGTGCCAGGCGCAGTGGCCCCACAGGCGATACCCAGCTGATGCCAACGCCCGCGCCCGCCCGGAGTTCGTTGAGGCGTATCGGCTGCGACTCGGCATACACGTTGCCAACGTCGAAGAACCCGAACATGCGCAAAGTGCGGTCATTGCCGGCACCGGGGAATGGCGCCAGCAACTCGAAATTCAGATTGAGCTTCTTGGCGCCTCCAAGCGATGCCAGGGTGGTTACGTCCTTCGGACCCAGACTGCCCTGCTCAAACCCGCGAACGGAGCCCAAGCCACCACCGAAATAGTTCTTGAACAAAGGGAACGGCCGACCTCCCAGCCCCTTGCCAAGCGCGACGTCCCCATTGAGCGCAATCGTAAACTGCTTGTTGAGCGGAATGTACTGCTGGTACTGGTAGCTGCTGCTGATGTACCTTGTGTCGCCCGCCACGCCCCATTCGGCATTCGCGCGCTGGAATATGCCATTGTTGGGGACCAGTGCGCTGTCGCGCGAATCGCGTGCCCAGCCCACCGTCAGCGGTACGGCGCTGCTTGAAAACCCGAACTGGTTCGCATACTTGAGATAAGCAGCCGGCAGATTGGTGCCGGGCTCAATTCTCGTTCTCTCCACGCCACCGCCAAAGTAGATCGTGTCGGTTTCGGTAAAAGGCACGCCAAAGCGCAGACTTGCCCCGCTGGTCACAAGCTTATAACTTGCCGTGTCAGTATATGGGCTGGTGCTGCGGTGGTAGACATCGATCGACCTCGACACACCGTCCACGGTGAAATACGGGTCTGTCGTATTGAACACAACGGTACGGTTGATCTTGCTGGTGTTCAACTGAACACCCAGCCCGTTGCCCGAACCAAACGCATTTTCCTGCTTGATTCCCAAGGTGATGCCAAGCCCGTCACCGCTCGAATAACCGGCGCCAATACTGAGATTTCCAGTCGGTTTCTCGACAACGGCGATTGTCAGGTCCACCTGATCGGGCGAGCCGCCGACTTCCTGGGTCTCAACCGTTACTTCCTTGAAGAACCCCAACCGGTCTACCCTGTCACGCGACAACTTTATTTTGTCCGCGTCGTACCATGCAGCTTCAAATTGCCGGAATTCACGGCGCACCACCTCGTCGCGGGTGCGATTGTTGCCGGCGACGTTGAGGCGCCGCACATAAGCACGTCGCGCAGGTTCCGCCTGCAACACCAGGGCCACGCGGTTGTTGGTGCG